>JAJVID010000220.1 GCA_022072205.1 Acidobacteriota bacterium | reverse complement strand
CCTCGCCATCTTCGCCGCGCCGATCACCGGCGGATCAATCGGCGGCTCGATCCTGGCGTTTGGCGCGAAGCCCTGAATCTCTTCACGCAGCGGCGCGAGGATCAATTCGCCCGCCTCGAAAACTCCGCCGACGTAAGCGACCTGGAATTCGTCGCGTTCCATCCTGAGTTGCTCGATCACGGCGATGGCGGCGACGGCCAGTTCTTTCGCGGCGTCTTTCAAAATGTCCTGGGCGACCTTGTCGCCTTCTTCGGCGGCTCGGACGGCGATCTTTGAAAGCTGGGCGATTTCGCGCGTGGCTTTGTCTGGATCGTCGTAAATCACCGGCGGCAATTCGGGTGGGGACGAGACCCCGAAATGACGCAGGATCGGCTCCATCATCGCGGTCGGCTTGCCGCGATAATCGTAAGACATCACGACGGATTCGAGCGCGCGACGGCCAATATACGACCCGCTGCCCTCGTCGCCCATCGCCGGCCCCCAGCCTCCGGCGCGCGCGAAACGTCCGCGCGAATTGATGCCGCAGGCGATTGAACCGGTTCCGGCGATGATCACGACTCCGGCTTTGTTGCCGGTGGCGCCGGCCAACGCCACTCGCGCGTCGGTTTCGAGCGTGATGTCGGAAATCGGCAAAGCCTCTTTCAAAGCGGCGAGCATCTGGCGATTGTGATCGGGATGGGAGACTCCGGCGAGGCCGATGCAGGCGGCGGCGATTTCGGATGGATCAATCTTCGCCCGCCGGCAGGCTTCGGCGACAGATTGTTTGATGTGATTGATGGCGGCGTCCATTCCTACGCGAATGTGGTTTGCGGCATCGGCTCGCCCCTCGCCGATAACGTCGCCCGCGCCATCAACGATAACCGCGCGACAATTGGTTCCACCTCCATCAATCCCCAGCCAGAAATGCGCCTGATCAAGTTGATCAATCGGTTGCGGCTCTGCGGAAACATCTTCAAAAGTTACAACGCTCATAAGTGGAATTTGCCGTGCGAGTCGAGAGCCTGGGGCGACGCTCCCATTCCAACCGGCCACAGTAAAAGTTATTCTTTAACTCCATTCAGCTAACTCGCACTATTTCAGGGTGATATTGTCAATGCGCCCGGCGACTTTTTGCCTTTACAAGACGCGGCTTGAATCATACACTTGCGCCGTCAATAAGCACAATAAAACTCTTCTCCCCTTGCAAGTTCAAGTTCGCCGGAGTTTTTGCGGGGAGTAAGCGACCCTGCTCCGGACGACGTAAAGGCCGGAAAGAGGCCAACCGTGGGAGCGTGTTATGAAAAAAGAGCTTGAATCACCCGATTCAAAACTGATGGCTGTAACAGTCGCGGCGATTTTGCTGTGTGTTGCGTTCGCCTCTGCGACTGAGGTTTTCGCCCAACGGCGTTTGGGCCGCCCTCCGACAGGGCGCGAGAATGAGACCATGCCGGCCCTGTCCAACGGAACTTCCAGAATCCCGGACGGCTATGTGTTGGTCATCGAAATGGACGATAAGCTCGATTCGGGCACGGCCCGTGTAAGCGACCGCTTTCAGGCCCGCCTTGCGCAGCCGGTGGAGGACGAGAGCGGACGAGCCTTGCTGCAGGCGGGCACGGTGATCGAAGGCCAGGTCACGAGTGTTAAGCGGGCGAAGTGGCGGCACCGATCCGGAGAGTTGGGGCTGTCTTTCAATAACATTGTGTTCGGAAACGGCAGAAGGATTCCGCTGCGCGGGACGCTGGTGGACACGAGCAACCGAATTGACGAGGAAGGAAACCTGAAAGCCAAGTCTGCGCTCAGACGCGACGCGATTATCACCACCGGCGCCGCGGCGGCTGGCGTGGGAGCGGGCGCGATTACCGGCGTGAGCATGGTTGCGGGCGGCGGAATTGGGGCGGCGGCTGGATTGACCGTCGTGATGTTGATGAAGGGCAAAGATGTCGTGATTGATCGCGGTCACAGATTCAATCTGCAATTGACGCAACCCCTCTACCTGACCAGGCCCGGATTTAGATCCCCGACAAGAGCCAGAGAGCCTATCCCCTTGCAACCTGGAGGGAGAACGGGAGTGGGGGCGCCAAGATCAACCGGCCTCATTCCCGGCCTGACGCCCAACAATCTCAACACGCCCAGAACAAATTCAGGGCTGGTTTCGGTCTATGACGTTCGCGCCGAACGCGACCGCGACGGCTATCTGCGAGTCCTGATTACGGCGCAAACACCGAGCAACGGCTGGCGAATTTACACCTATCACGAAATTCAGCCGAGAGACACGCTGGACATCAGATTGAGAGGGGCCGCGCCTTCGGGGCAGGACGCGAGAGGCGTATCGCATCCGTCCGCGCCGACTGTCATAGTGCAGGATCACAACAGCGAAATTCGCCGCATCGTTGTTCGCGGATCGAACGGCGACAAATATCTGACAATCGGACGCGGGGCGGCTTCAGCGCGGCTTGATAACTATCAACCGAATTCACGAAGCAGTCAGCCCAATTCTCAAGTGAACCGGCCCAGACTCGGTTCCGGGCCATCCGACGGTTCGTCCGACACTATCATCCCGCCTTCGACCGGCGGTTCGTCCAGATCAACGCTTTCATCGCTCGCCACGCAGGTCGGCAATCAGATCGAACTCTTTCGATCAAATTACGCGAGCGATATCGGACTGTGGATGAATCGCGATGGATCAGTTGACGTGCTGGGCGAGCGTAAACCGTCGGCGACCGAACGGCAGTTGTTCGATACGCTGGGTTACATGCTCAGTTCCGCCCGAACGCTGGCCTCGCCTTCGCTGGACGCTTATACAAGACAGCAATCCAGACAGCGGTTGCAGAACGACAATCAAACGGCTCAGGGAATGTGGCAAAGAGTGCAATCGAGCGGAATCATCAGACAGGAGCGCGAACGCCAATGGCAAAACCTGCAAAACAATGTGCGGGCTTTGATTGACTCGGCAGGGCGCTGACGGCGAGCAGGTAAAGACCAGAGCTGGCGAGACTCTCAAAGCTTGAACGGGTTTTGAGAATCTCGCCAGCCCTCACTTTTCGAGACATTCTGATTCGGAACAAGGTTTTCAGATAAAAACACTCGGCGCCACATGAAAATATTCGGCTAAAGCTTTTGCCTGGGCTTTGCTGATTCCGCGTTTGCCATTGACCACCTCCGATGTGATTCCTTTCGAGCCGAAGATCGGTACCAGGTCAGCTTGTCTGAGATCATTGGCAGCCATCAATTCTTGTAGGACTTCAAGAGGCGTCGCCCGCCGAGGCTTGTAGTAGCGGCGCTCAAAATCTTCGATCAGATGCGAGAGCAGCTTGAGCAGAGTCTCTTCCTCAGACGATAGGCTCTCGCCTTTGCTCATCAAATCCTCGACGATTTCGAGGTAATGCTCATTCTGTTCTTCTGTCTCAATGACTGCAGGCAACGCCATCGAGAGCAGCGAGGCGTACTTCTTCGGATCAACCTGAACTGCAATCATCTTTCCACTTCTCTTTGTCATAATCTGAATGGGTCAGAATATTTCTGACGTAGACGACATGCGTCTTGTAATTTACCCAGGCTACCAGCCGATACTTATTGCCTCCGATGTTAAAAATCGTGCAAGTCCCGTAAACATCAGCGCTGCGAAAAGTTTTCCGCACATCAGAGAAATTTTTCCAGTCAGCATTCTCAGCAGCGGCATACCAAGCGTCGAGAGAGGGTTCGCTGTCAGGATGTACCTCGCAAAACTCTCGAAGCTTTCGATAAGAAATAATTCTCATTTTGTTTTTTCCCTTGCTTGATTCGCAATTCGATTGGCCCGCTTGTGAACATAGCTTTCTCCGTGTTGTTGGTTACATCTCTTATTCGCTGCCTCTGACGTACAGCTTGTTTGAGTTTGAATTTTAAGACAACGACAAGTTCTCACAACGAGAACTTACTGTCAACAGTAAAATCAAGAATTGTATGGAAGTCTCAAGGTTGGTAGATGATGTGGGCAGAAAGACAAACAAGCAACGCGGCGTCAAAATCAATCAACCCTGTGTTGCCTGGTTGTAAAATCTATACGCCCGGCAGGGCTCGAACCTGCGACCTACGGCTTCGAAGGCCGGCGCTCTATCCAACTGAGCTACGGGCGCGTGTTTTCAATTGATCCTCAATTGATCCGGCGCGGAGTTTTTATCACAGCCGCCGAACAAACGGCAACCGCGCGCCTGCCTCGCAAGTTTTCAGCGATCATCAATCACTCGCTCAGCATCGTCAATCGTCGTTTGTCGTGGTCGGGTTCGCGCGAGAAAATGCGTTTGAATAGTCCCTGACGGCGTGGTTCCAGCAATCGTTTGATCCTGTGAATGACGAGCCGGGTAGCTTCTTCGCCAGCGGCTATCATTTCAGCGGCTTTCGATAGGTCGTCGGGACGGACTTGTTCGATCTTCGGGCGGACGACAATGTCGGCGTCGGCGTATAGATACTCAACCGAACTGCGCCCCATCACCGCCAGCGCCTGCGACATAACGGTGAACAGGTGCGTGGGTGGCGGGATCGGCAGGTGCTGCGAATTGACATCAACTGCGATCACCACATCGGCGCCCATCAACCGCGCGACTGAGGCCGGAATGTGGCCGACCAATCCGCCATCAACCATCATCCGGCCATTGACCATCACAGGCGTGTAAAAGATCGGCATCGCGCAACTGGCCCTGATCGCCAGCGGCAGACTGCCTTCGGTGAAGATCACCATCTTGCCTGATTGAATGTCGGTGGCGACGGCCCCGAATGGCAGGCGGACCTTTTCAAACTCGGTCACGGGGAAATTTTTGCGGACGTAATCTTCGGTGCGCTCGCTGTTGTAAAAGCCGAGCTTCGAGATCGTCACGCGGCCCAGATCGTTCCAACTGATGGTCAGCGCCAACTGTTCGATCTGGTCGGGCGAAAGCCCCGACGCGTAAGCGCCGCCGATCAACGAACCGACGCTCGTCCCTGCGATCAGGTCAATCGGAATTTCATTCTTCTCCAACTCGCGCAAAACGCCGACGTGAGCGCAGCCGCGAGCCATCCCGCCGCCAAGCGCGAGACCGATCACAGGACGTCTTCTTCCATTTTTTGCCATAACGCATCCCTCGTTTTGAAACCTGTTCAATGCATCGGGAATTGCCGCAACGCATTTTAGCAGAAGGCGCGCGCCTCAGAACTCTCAAACAAAGCTCCAACAATGCCCGGCAAAATTTTGCGGGCATGCAATTAGAATCGAGCCAAAGATTCGGGCCGTCATTTGAAACTTGACCGTCCGTAATTCAGTAGGTGATACTGAGGCCGTCGTTGACCATCGAGTCGAATTGATTATCAACGGCGCCGCTGTTCCCCACCCAGACAACATGATTGGCGGTAAGTTCTAAAAGTTTAGGAGGCGGGCGTGCATAACATTCCTCGCTATTGTTCACTGGACGGCTTCACTGAATTGAGCCACTCGATGGACGGCGTCGCTTTGCGAACGCTCGCTCCCTTTGACATGGTTTGCGCGCGCACGCTCAATAACGACTATTTCATTTTCATGATTGATCCTGAAACCGGCAAAGCCCTGGTGCAGGGCGGGCGCTATTTCGAGGAACCCATTGAAGCGACTATCAGCGGATCAACTTTCGGCGGCTGCATGCTGAAGATGGGTTTTCTGGGCGTCGGTTTGCGCATGGAAATCTGCGCGGGCGGACAGCGCATCATCACTTCGCCCGTCAAAGCTCTCCGCATCGAACATTCTGAAAGTTAATCTTCCCGCTTCGTTTCACTCTTTCGCCTAACCAGCCCTAACAGAATCAGAGCCGTCACGGCGCCCGAAGTGTCAGTCAAACTGTCATAGACCGAACCCACACGATGGCGCGTGAATGTCTGATGATATTCATCCAGCAACGCGTACAAAACCACGACCAGCAAAGAACCGACTGCCCACTTCCAGCGCCATCGCTCGGCGCCGCCCGAACGAAAGGCGCGAAAGAGCAGCAACGCGAGAATCGCGTATTCGGTGAAATGCCCGCCTTTGCGGATGTAAAAATGGATCGAGTCGAACAACTCCTGCGTGATTCCGGGATAGATGAAGCTGAAGATTTTCCAGAGCAACGAGCCGGTGTTGTCCCCCGAAAAAGTGTCGGTCGAAAAATAGAAGATCGCCGACATCCAGATTATCGGCGGCCCCCAGTATTTCAAGACGCGGGCGAAGAGCGATTGCGGCTTCGCCTGTTCAATCCTTTCGATCATTGCCCAACCTGTGAAATCGTTTCTCTGGCCCACAACGCCGCGCCGATCAACCCGGCGTTGTTGCCCAACTGCGCCAGAACGACTTCGACCTGGAGCGAATCAACCAAAAAGACGCGAGCGCGCATCGAGCGGCGAATCGGATCGAGGATCAATTCGCCCGCCGCCGCTACGCCGCCGCCGATCACGATCCGGCGCGGAGTCACAGCCGTAATCACGTTGGCGATGCCCGCGCCGATGATCTTTCCGGCGAATTCGTAAATTTCGCGCGCGACCCCGTCACCACGTCTTGCAGCTTCGCAAATCAATTCGGGCGTGATGCGGTTCAAATCGTTCTCACACATTTCAGCGATGGTCGTGTTGCGTCCCTGCACGACGGCTTTCATCCCCATCGCGGCGATAGCCGGGCCTGAAGCGTAAGCCTCGATGCAGCCGTAACTGCCGCAACCGCATTTCGGCCCGTTCAGGTCAACGCTGACGTGACCCAGTTCTCCCGCCGATCCCTTGATCCCAAGATGCAACTTGCCGTTAATGACCAGCCCGCCGCCTATCCCGGTGCCCAGTGTGTAGCAAGCCGTATCAACACCGCGACCCGCGCCGAATTTCCATTCGCCGAGCGTCATCGAGCGCGCGTCGTTGAGTATCGCGACGGGAAAACCGGTCAATTGCGACAATTGATCGCGCACCGGCACGTTGCGCCAGTTGTCCGGCAGATTCGGCAGAAAAATCGTCATCCCGCGATCAAGGTCGAGCGCGCCCGGAATGCCGATGCCGACGCCGCCCACCTCGTCCTTCGCGATTTTGCTGGCGGCGGCGATTTCTTCGATCAAAACGGCCATCTCCCTGATGACGGCGTCGTGACCTTCGCGCGCGCGTGTCGGCCTAGAATGCGTCGCCGTAATCTCGCCAGTCTCCGTGTTCACCATTGCGGCCTTGATATTCGTGCCGCCCAGATCAATTCCGATAAAGAATTTTTTGTTTGTCATAGGTTAATTGAACCTGTCGTACTTGATTTGATTCCAGTGTTGCTTTTACCCAATCCGCACGCGCTTGGCAAGATTTTTAAGGTTCGAGCGCTCGCCTAAACCACGTGACCTCCTGTAAAATCCGCGCCATCTTTTCAAACCGCAAGCAATGTTCACAACTTAATACGCAAAGCGAGATAGACAATGAATCTGAAACTTCGCCTGCAACTTTCCGTGATGATGTTCGTCCAGTTCTTCGTCTGGGGCGCGTGGTACGTGACGGCGCCGAATTATCTGAAGGAGATCGGTTTTACTGGTGACCACATCGGTTGGGTCTTCGCCGTCGGGCCGATCGCCGGGGTCATCTCTCCTTTCTTCGTCGGAATGATCGCCGACCGCTTCTTCGCAGCACAACGCGTGCTGGGCGCGATGCACCTGCTTGGTGCGGCGATCATGCTTTTCGCCACAACGTTGATGGCGCAGAAGGCCTCGCCCGCGGCCATTATCATCACCATCTTCGGTTATCAGTTGACCTACTTTCCGACGCTGGCGTTGGCCAATACTCTCGCCATGCGGAACATCGCCGATCCGGAGAAAGAATTTCCGAGCATCCGCGTGCTGGGAACCATTGGTTGGATCATTGCCGGGCTGCTGCTGAGCTGGCTTGGATGGGGCACCAAGATCAATATGTTCTATTTGACGACTGCCGCGGCGCTCGCGCTAGGCCTGTTCAGCTTTGCCCTGCCTCACACACCTCCGACACAGACTGGCTCGGTTTCAGCGCGACAGATTCTGGGACTTGACGCTCTTGTGCTTTTGAAAGACCGCAACTACCTGACATTTATGGCGGCGTCATTTTTGATCTGTATCCCGCTGGCTTTTTATTACCAGATTACCAGCCGCGTGGTTGAAATGCTGCAGTTCCAAAAAGTGGCCGGCCTCGGCGACATTGCGACCAAAGTCGGCTTCGGCGATGTCATCGGCCTGGTGATGTCATTCGGGCAGATGGCCGAAATTATCTTCATGATCGTGATGCCGTTCTTTTTCCGCCGGCTCGGAGTCAAATGGATGCTGGCGATGGGAATGCTGGCCTGGGTCGTCCGCTATGCCCTGTTTTCGCTCGGCGCTCCTGACGAAGTGCGCTGGATGATCATTGTAGGCATTGTGCTCCATGGCATCTGCTACGACTTTTTCTTTGTCACCGGCCAGATATACACCGACCAGATTGCGCCCAAGCATATTCGCGCGCAGGCGCAAGGATTGCTCGTCCTCTTCACGCTCGGTTTAGGCATGGCCATTGGCGCGAAAGTGGCCGGATACATTGAAACGCAATACACGCCTGAAACCGCCAGAGCGCTGAACCAGCAGATGGTTGATAAAAGCGCCGAACTCGATCTGCTAAAAAACAGGCTGGCGACCGCAATCCCTGCTGACCGCGCGGCAATCGAAGCGCAAATGAAACAAGTTGAAGCCGAGAAGAACGAGAAGGGGATCGCGGCGCTGAAAGCCATCGAGTGGAAGCCGCTCTGGGCCAAACCGGCGATCTTCGCCGCCGCGATTTTGGTTCTGTTCGTCCTGCTCTTCAAAAACAAACCGGCGGCGGCTTCAGAAAAGAAGGCTGAAGCTTACGCCGATTGAGATTGAACTTGCCGGAAAAGTAGCGCAACCTGTCGAGGTTGCGCTACGCTCATCAGCGATTGATCAAAAATAGTACGGCTATGAAAGCTGAAACGATTCTCACTGCGGAACTCGAATACGAAAGCCAGTCGCTGCTCGGCGAAGGGCCGGTCTGGGACGCCCGCGCGCGGCGGCTGATCTGGGTGGACATTGAAGGTTTCGCGGTACACCTTTACGACCCCGTCGCGCGCGATCACGGAGCCATCAATGTCGGGCAGTTCGTCGGCTCGCTCGCCGTCAGAAAATCGGGCGGCCTCGTCCTCGCGTTGAAGAGCGGTTTCGCTACGCTCGATCCTGAGACCGGCGAGATAACTCCGATCGCCGACGCCGAGTCTCATCTGCCGGACAATCGCTTCAACGACGGCAAGTGTGATCCGGCGGGGAGATTCTGGGCGGGCACGCTGGCGCTGGATGAAGACAACGGCGCGGGCAAGGGCAATCTTTATTGCCTCGGCGCCGATCATCGCGTCGAGTTGAAAATTCCCGGCGTGTGGATTTCAAACGGGCTGGCGTGGACCGAGGACGAGCGCACGATGTACTACATTGACTCGCCTGCGCAGAAAGTCGTGGCCTACGATTACGACAAAGCTTCGGGCGAGATCGCCAATCCACGCACGGTGATCACGGTTCCCGCAAGCGAGATGGGCTATCCGGATGGGATGACGATTGACGAAGAGGGAATGCTCTGGATCGCGCACTGGGACGGCGGCCACGTCTGCCGGTGGAATCCGCGCACCGGCGAAGAAATGGCGGAAATCAAAGTCCCGGTTTCGCGTCCGACCTCGTGCGTTTTCGGCGGAGAAGATTTCGGGACTCTTTACATCACTTCGGCGCGCACACGGCTGAGCGCGGAGAAACTCGCCGCCGAGCCTCTCGCCGGCAGCGTCTTCAAATGCCGTCCGGGTGTGCGTGGACTGCCGATGCGGGAATTCGCAGGGTGATTGACGAACGGGCCAATCAGGACTCCTCATTGCCACAACGCGCGCGCGATCTTGTGCTGCGCTACGGTTGGAACTCGACCGCCTACCAGATAATCAATCCCGGCATCTCACACTGGTTTTCCAAAGAGGGCGACACGGTCATCGGTTTTGCGCAACACTACAACGTCCGCGTCGTCGCTGGCGCGCCGGTTTGCGCCGAGGATAGGCTGGAGTCAGTTGTTGATGAATTCGAGCGCGAATCGGCGGCTGCCGGTATGCGCGTTTGTTATTTCTGCGCTGAATCGCGTCTCGAAAATTTATTGCGCGATTCGCCTCGGCACTCGATGGCGCTGCTGGGTGCGCAACCCGTCTGGCAGCCGCGCCTCTGGCCCAATATTTTCAAGCATCACGCCTCGCTGAAAGCGCAACTGAATCGCGCGCGCAACAAATCGGTGACGGTCAGCGAATGGCCGCCGGCAAAGGCCGGCTCCGATCCCGCGCTGCTGCGATGTTTGCGCGAATGGCTCTCGACGCGGGCTTTCCCCATTCTTCATTTCCTGGTCGAACCGATGACGCTGGCGCGGCTGTATGATCGCCGCGTCTTCGTAGCGGAGATGAATGGCGAGATTGTAGGCTTCGTAGTCGCCTCGCCCATTCCGCAACGCGGCGGGTGGCTGATCGAGCAGATCATCCGGGGCGAACGAGCCGTCAACGGAGTGAGTGAGTTGTTGATTGACGCGGCGGTCAGAGCGATGGCCGCGGACGGCGGCGAATTTGTGACGCTCGGCCTTTCGCCGCTATCGAGCCGAGCTGTTGTCGAGCCTGCGCCGAACCCTGTCTGGTTGCGGTTCCTGCTCGGCTGGGTGCGCGCGCACGGACGCAGGTTCTATAATTTCGACGGACTCGACGCCTTCAAAGCCAAGTTTCAGCCGGAGCGCTGGGAACCGGTGTTCGCCATCGCCAACGAATCGCGTTTCTCGCCGTTGACGCTTTACGCCGTCGCAGCCGCGTTCACTCAAAGCTCACCAATCAGCGCCATCAGCCGCGCCATCCTGAAAGCCGCGCGAACCGAAATCGGCTGGCTGATTGAAAAAAACCGATGAGAGCCAGGGCCGTCCCGCGGACTCTACGCAAACATCCAAATCAACGCGAAGCTATGGGAAATGGCGTCGAACCCGCCGTACCCCATAGCTTCGCGCTTGTCCGCGTGAAACTTAACGCCATTGCGCCGATGCGCCTTATGCCTCGACAGCCTTCTCGCGCCGCGCGTCCCACTTCATGTATTTGCTCTTGCGGTACGATTCGATTGCCAGCCTCACGGCCACCACGCCGTAATATCCGGTCATCACGTCGCATTTCAAAGCATCGCCGTTGCGGATGGCGTTTTGCAGGTTGCGGTGATGCAGCAGGATGTCTTCGCCACCGCTCTTTTTGTGAACGATCTCCGTCTTGTCGCCCTCTTTGTTGAATCGCCCTTGTGGGCGAATGACGAAGCCGTCGCGCGTGAATTCGAGTGTCGCTTCGTGACCGCGCAACACGTGCGGGATGGGAGTGTCGTTCGCCATCGAAGAGAGCACGACGACCGAGAGGCCTTCGGGATAATCCAGCATCATATCGAACGTGTCCGGAATCTCCGCCGCGCTGTCGCGAAATTCCCACTTGCCGCCGACGGCGACGACGCGGTTCGGGAATTTCAAATCGAGCGCGCGAATAATGCGCGTGATGCGATGGACGAAGAGGTCGGTCGCGATGCCGCCGGAATAATCCCAGTAGCGCCGCCAGTGCAGAAAACGATCGAGATCGAATGGGCGTTTCGGCGCCGGCCCCAGAAACGCGTTCCAGTCCAGGTTCTCGCCCGGTCGAACGTCTTTGTCCGGCTCGTCGCTCACCCAGAAGTCGCGTTTGTGATTGCGCGAGTAATCAATCTGGGCTTGCACGACGCGGCCCAGCTTGCCTTCCTTGACGTATTTCTGCGCGGTCTCGTAAGAGTCGTCGGACATCCCCTGCACGCCGACCTGCATTTTGACTTTGGTCTGCTGGATTTTTTTGACGACCTGTTTGGCCTGCTCGATTGACCAGGTCATCGGTTTCTCGCAGTAGATGTGTTTGCCCGCGTCCGCCGCGTCCAGCGTCATCCGCGCGTGCCAGTGTTCCGGCGTGACGACAGCGACGTAATCAATATCTTTCTGATCGAGCAGTTCGTGATAATTCTTGATCGCCTTTGCGCCTGTTTTGGTGGCCGCCTGATCGAGACGTTTCTGATAAACGTCGCAGACTGCGGCTATCTCGACGTTGTCCGTCTCCGCCATCCTCATCAGCGAAGGGATGTGCGCTCCCTGCGCCAAACCTCCGCAACCGATAATTCCGACTCGAAGGCGATTGTTTGCGCCCAGAACTCTTTTTGCGCTCGCCGCTGTGGCCACGATTGAGGCCGCCGAAGCCGACACGAACGCGCGACGACTGATCTTGTTGTTTTCCATGTCCCACCTTTGATTTAGTGAATTTGAATTACGAATGCGCGCAGTTTACCGGCTCAGGGTTTAGATTGCTAGCGCGCGCGAGGGAGCAGGTCAAAGTCAAGCGCGCTCCTGGGTATGCAAGTATCTTCTCGCTCAAAGACATTTCAGATCACTCCATTCCGTTGATTTTATTGCTTCACGGAACTATGCCTGATTTGATCCCCTTCCTACCAACTTTCACTTCGTACACCCCAATTCCTTTCACGCTTCGACTAAGCGGCGCATTTAAGCTATAGTATCGGCCTACTGCTCTCATAGTCAGACCAAAATGACATCAGCTTCAATTTCAATTGATGTGACATTGAACGATTGCGGAGGCGCGCATTAAGCTGCTGAAGTGCGGCCGGACGCAATGACAAATACGCAACGAAGGATTAAGAAAGACAATGCAAGCAAAAGCTCAACTGGAACAACAAATCAGCGCAAACCAACAAGCCCCCTCTCACTTTTCAGATGACGATCCGCGAGAGACCGCCGAATGGCTGGAAGCCTGGGATCAGATTCTCAACGAAGAAAGTCCGCAGCGCGCGGCCTATCTGCTCAACGCCTTGTCGGAACGCGCCCGCTCGGCGGGATTGGGACTGCCGCCGCCGTCGTTCAACACGCCCTACTGGAACACGATCCGCGTCGAAGACGAACTGCCTTATCCCGGCAATCTGGAGATCGAGCGCAAGATCAAAAGCATCATCCGCTGGAACGCGATGGCGATGGTCGTGCAGCAGAACAAGAAAGACCCCGGCATCGGCGGCCACATCGCCACCTACGCCTCAATCGCAACGCTGATGGAGGTCGGCTTCAATCATTTCTTCCGCGCGAAGATTGGCGATCAGCCGGGCGATCTTATCTACTTTCAAGGCCACGCCAGCCCGGGCATCTATTCGCGCGCCTTTCTGGAAGGGCGTTTGTCGCTTGATCAACTGGAAAACTTCCGTCACGAATTGCGCGAAGACCCTGGACTCTCTTCATACCCGCACCCCCGGCTGATGCCGAATTTCTGGCGCTTCCCGACAGTCTCGATGGGACTGGCGTCGCTCAATGCGATCTATCAGGCGCGCTTTATGCGCTACATGGAAAGCCGCGGATTGATCGCTCCGACCGACCGAAAGGTCTGGGCTTTCCTCGGCGATGGCGAAATGGATGAGCCTGAATCAATGGGCTCGATTACGCTGGCTTCGCGTGAGCATCTCGACAATTTGATCTTCGTCATCAACTGCAACCTGCAACGGCTCGACGGTCCTGTGCGCGGCAACGGCAAGATCATTCAGGAACTCGAAGCCGCGTTCCGTGGCGCAGGTTGGAACGTGATCAAGACTCTGTGGGGACGCGGCTGGGATCCGCTCTTCGCCAAAGACCGCAGCGGCATTCTGCTCCAGCGAATGGAAGAATGCGTGGACGGCGAATATCAATCGTTCCGCGCGAAAGAGGCCAAGTTCCTGCGCGAAAAATTCTTCGGCAAATATCCCGAACTCGCGGCGATGGTCGCCGACATGAGCGACGAAGATATTTGGAATCTGCGGCGCGGGGGCCACGATTCGATCAAGGTCTACAACGCCTACAAGCGCGCCTTCGAGCACAAAGGGCAGCCGACGGTCATTCTGGCAAAGACGATCAAAGGCTATGGCCTCGGCCCGTCAGGCGGCGAAGGCCGCAACCTGGCGCACCAATCGAAGAAACTGGACGAGAACGATCTGGTCAACTTCACCGAGCGCTTCAACCTGCCGATCTCCGAAGAGGACGCGAAGGCCGCGAAGTTCTACGTTCCGCCGCCGGACAGCCCGGAAGTGATCTACCTGCACGAGCGCCGTAAAGCGCTGGGCGGTTATTACCCGGTGCGCGAAACGACAAACGATCTGCTCGAAGCGCCGAAGCTGGAATTCTTCAAAGAGCAATTGGCAGGCTCCGAAGGGCGCGAGGTTTCAACCACGATGGCCTTCGTCCGCGTCCTGACAAATTTGCTGAAAGATAAAACCGTCGGTAAACGCATCGTTCCGATCACTCCGGACGAAGCGCGCACGTTCGGCATGGAATCGCTCTTCCGCCAGATTGGCATTTACGCCAGCCAGGGACAGCTCTACGAGCCGCACGACGCCGACATGTTCCTTTACTACAAGGAATCGAAGGACGGACAGATTCTGGAAGAGGGCATCACCGAAGCCGGTTCGACGTGTTCGTTCACGGCGGCTGGCACCGCTTACTCGAACTACGGGGTCGAGATGATTCCGTTCTACATCTTCTATTCGATGTTCGGGTTCCAGCGCGTGGGCGATTTCATCTGGGCGTTCGCCGACGCGCGCGGGCGCGGCTTCCTGTGCGGCGCGACCGCAGGGCGCACGACGCTCAATGGCGAAGGCTTGCAACATCAGGACGGCCATAGCCTCGTGCTGTCAAGCACTGTTCCGTCCTGCCTGAGCTACGACCCGGCGTTCGCTTACGAAATCGCCGTGATCATTCAGGACGGCATGCGGCGGATGTACCAGGAAGACGAGGACGTGTTCTATTACCTCACGCTCTATAACGAAAACTACGCGCAGCCGCCGATGCCCGAAGGCGTCGAAGAGGGCATCATCAAAGGCATCTACAAGCTCAAGGCCGGAAACGGCAAACCGAAAGCTCATCTGTGGGGCAGCGGCCCGATGCTCAACGAGGCGCTGCGCGCGCAGCAAATCCTGGCCGAGCAATACAAAGTTCAAACCGACGTGTGGAGCGTAACCAGCTACAACGAACTGCGACGCGACGCGCTGCAGATCGAACGCTGGAACCGGCTGCATCCGGCTGAGCCTGAACAACAGCCCTACATCGTTCAAACGCTGGAAAAGACCGAAGGCCCGATCATCGCTTCGACCGATTACATGAAGATGGTGCCCGATCAGATCGCGCCGTGGCTGAACGGCAGATTGGTCAGTCTGGGCACGGACGGCTTCGGACGCAGCGACAGCCGCGAATATCTGCGCAGGCATTTCGAGATAGACGCTGAAGCAATCGTGGCGGCGACGCTGTCCCGGTTGGCGCGTGAAGGCAAATTCAACGCGAAGAAGGCCACGCAGGCGATGATTGATCTGGGTGTTAATACTGAAGCGATTGATCCGGCGGTCGCTTGAGGCCCGCATCAATTCAAAACCGGGGCGCGGATCGCTTTTGGTTCGCGCCCCTCACTTTTCCCGACCGACCCCGCTTGTCCCCGATCCCGATCAAGCACAAACCGGATCGGCCCGCATAAACTGACTGGGCCGACACTGATCGGGTTTGATCACATCTTCGACCTCCGGCGCGCGCCATAGCCATTTGAGGTTGAAGAAGACCAGCCAGCCTTTGTCGCGGCGTAGGATGTCTTCCTTCTCCAGGCTTCCGAGCATTCGGCTGAAGTGTTCAGGAGAGACGCCGAGCATTTGCGCAAGCTCCTGGTATTCCACAGGCGCGAGCAGCCGAGTCCCTTCCCGCTGTCCGTTCCCGGTTTCGCCATCACGGCTCTGCACCCGGAGCAATTGCCACATCAATTGCTGCAAGCGCAGTTGTGGAGAGACGCTGCCCGTTTGCGTCGAGCAGATGTCGCGGACGTAGCTCCACCGGCTGAGGGCGCGTGCGATTTGCGCGGAGAGTCGCAAGTCGGTTGTGACGAGATTGAGGAACGCCGGGGCCGTGATCGAGTGAAGACGGCACGAGCACAGCGCGACAGCCGTTTCAGGATGGTTTAGCTCGGCAACCGACTCCGCCACGCCGAGAAGCGATCCCGGCGGATGCAGCGCGGTGATCCTTTGCCGCCCGTTCTCTTCCACCCGGACGAGCTTGACCCAGCCGGTTTCGATGAAGATCACTGATTGCGGTTGAGAGCCTTGCCAGTACAGAGTAGCTTTGGCGTTTACTGATTGAACTGCTGAGAACCCCTGCGCCATTTCCCATCCCGAAAAAGCTGAAGACGACTTCATACACACCTCCGGTTTGGTTCGATAAGCTGGTTGAGAATTGGGGGAAAGAATTTGCGACGACCGCATCGGGGCAGCAGCGTGAGTTGGCTAAAGACACCGCCCGAACGCGGGAAAGGGCTACGAGAGTTTTCTTTCAATCCTGACGGCTGCGATGACCGACTTTTCAATTCGTTCTGTTTTGGGAAGGGCGATGATCCACATTTCATCGCCACGGATCAAGTGGAAAACCGCATTGTCCGAGTAATCGCGATAAATTTTCTGCCGGATCGCTCGCGCTCTCAAATCAAAGCCTATCTGGGTGTGGTCAGGATCAAGAGCGACTCGCCCTGTATCAAATTTTTGGCGACACAAGGAGAGGCGTTTACACAAAAATTCTGACACGCTCAGTCGGCAAACTGTCTTCCACCCACACCGTGTCTTTGATGAAGGTCGCTCCCACGCCGCTCGCCGCGCCTGTGGTGGCGAGTCCCAGCGTCCGGTTCCCGTAACGGTCGTAGTTGAAATATTGCGCGTAAGGGTAGGTCTCCTGGAAGACGCCGCCGATGTAACTCTGGGCGGCTCACTCTATTTTCTTGATCTGTGATGGCACAACATCTTCAAATATTTTATAAACTATTGGCGAGCTTAACGCGGCACGCTTTACCTCATTCCTTTGCTCTGGTGTTGCGTAGGAATGGTAAGCTATGGCCGTTGCTTCGTACCCGTCTATGTTCCTTAACCTTACTTGTAATCCAATGGCCGGTAGCAATTCTTCCCCCCTGCCGTCTGCTCTTGGATGAGCCAGCACATTGCCCAGGAAGTACTCTATTTGTTCATTTGTCGCCTCTTTCTTATAAACAATTACTAGGTTCGCCACTCCATTCGGTAACAGTGGCACCATCTTACCTGTATCGGGGCTACAGTTAATAGCTACCAGTGTAAGAGCCAGCACTAAAGTGACTTGTCGCCATATTCTCTGCTTGCTCGGGCTACATCTAAATTTCTTCACAAACTTACATCCTAGCATTTTCATTGTTCCTTCTTTCTAATCGGCGTTTGCTCTCTCTTCAAGCCACCAATATCCTTTTCATCTCGTACAAACAGTTTGGTGACCTTTACATTTCCTTGGCCATCAACCACGTATGAGTATGCCGCATATGTTGGATATTCTCTCGTCGTGCTAGTTTCTTCATTAACACTCGCCGCGCCATCCGGGGAAATTTGGAAGTCTAATTTGAAGTCAATAGTTCCACCTGGTCCCGGGATATTATTCGCCTGAAAACCATTCTGAGCTGTACCTGTCAGCGTAAAATTCGTGTTACCACTTTGATCAACATTTCCAGCCGGGGTGTTAGTGTTACCAGTTCCCTGAAGACTAATAGTGGTAGGACCACCTGCGGGATGACGTGGGTGAGCTACGTTTACAGGGAATGGGATATCGACCTCGCTCTTCGCTGCTTTAACCTGAGGATCCCCGATACTATACCCTTTCCCATCCGCATTTGGTGAGGCAATGAGTTTGGCCTCAATCCTGGAAGTCAGTTTTGGATCATTTCCACCCGGTCCTCTCCCATCTCCACGCCCCAAAACATATATACCAGGCAGCCTCTTGGTCGCAATATATGCTTCGACGCAAATTCCTACTTGACCCGCTTTCAGCCCAGATGGGGCAGAACAACGCCCGGTTGGATCAATATTTGCACAAGGATTGTTGCGCACATAAGCATATCGGTTCATTGATTGCGGATTTTGAGGAACCAAGTCCATTTTAGGAAGATCTGGCGAGGTAAATCTTCCTTGCACTGATGCGTAGTACCGCGCCCCAAAGTAATCCAGCCCCGTCTCATTATCCCGCTCTTTCGACCCGAAGCGGTGTTTCACATTGCTCTGCGGCGGCTCATACCCATACTGCCCAACCCCACCACTCTGACGGATTCCCGCGTACATCTCTTCACCGAACGGCGCGTAATCGTGACGCCTCATTCCCGCCAGACTCCCCGACTTATCCGCTTCCATTCGCGTCGAACCAAGATGATCCGTCACCAGCCACTTCAACTTCTTGTCCGCCGCAGCCTCATCCGCATTCCACACAACCAGCAACTGCCCACCTCGGTATCCGTATTCCTTCTTCACCGTAGTCGGCGCGCTTGCCAAGTATTCGGCCACCAACTCACCCCCGATGCCGTAAACATACCACCAGGTCTGTCCCCCGGCCAATGTCCGCTTCACACGCTTGCCTTCGCCGTCGTAAGCATAACTTCCGCCGCCTCCGCTCGTCGCTGTCAGCAAACGGTTCTCAGCGTCGTATGTCATCGTCCCGCCGGTCGCCGCGTCAAATGTGATGTTGCCCGCCGCGTCATAGGTCAACCCGCTGATCCGATTGTTCGTCGCCGTGTAGGCCGGGTTGTAAGCGCTCACCCCGCCTGTCGCGCTCGTCACTCGCCGATTGCCGTAACGGTCGTAAGCGAAATTCTGCGTCACCACGTTCGAGGCCCACGAGCCGGTGTCGTTCAACTGCCACTCGGTGAAACTCGAAATCCGGTTCAGGTCGTCGTAGTAGTAATCGTCAAGCTGCGGGATCACATCTCCGCCGCCCGCCGGCTTCGGCACATAATTCACCTGCCGTCGCACGTTGCCGTTGTTGTCCGCGTCGTCCTGAAACGGATTCCAGTTCGCCACCGCGTTCGTCCCGTAGTAGAAAATCAGCGCGCCGCGATCATAATTCCATTCGTCCTGAACCGACCCCAGCCTGAGATCAACCATCTGCTGCCGCTTGTTGTAATGCAGCTTCAGAAAGAGCGGCGTTGTTGTTCCGTTGTAAGTCTCGCGTTCTTTCAATCCGGCGGCGCTGTATTGAGTGACCGTCGCGTAAGTCCGATTGACTCCGTCGCCCAGCGTCCCGCTGAAGGTGTTCAACCTTCCGGCGATGTCATAGCTGTAGCTGACCGTGCGTCCCGAAGGATAAGTCTCGCCGGTCATCGCCGAAGCGCGGTTGTAGCTGACCGACGGCACGGCGTAGTTATTTCCGTTGATCTGCTGCGTCTTGCGCACTGTGCGGCCAAGTTCGTCATAGCCAAAATAATTTCCTGCGCTGCTTCCGGCGCCGTAATTCACCGAAACCAATCGCCCCGTCGCAAGGCCGCGATTGAAGCCGGCGGGCGCGCCTGATGGGAACGCCTGGCTGTCGTATTTGAAATAAACCGGCGGCGTGGCGTTGGCCGCGTTGATGCCTTCGCTGGTCGCGCCGGAATAGACTTTCGACTTCACTCGATTGAGCGCGTCGTAGCTGAAAGTGGTCTTCGCCGTGCGCGCGTCGGTCTTCTCCAGCAGGTTCCCATTCGCGTCATAAACATACGACATCAGCCCGCTTTCGGGGTTGGTCGCCGAAGTCAGCCGCTTGAGCGAATCGTAGACGAACGTGCGTGTTTGCGCGCCCTGCGAAACGGTCGTCAGATCATCCAGAACGTCATAGGCGTATTGCGTCAGATAGGCGTTGTAGGTGGTTCCGCCTGTTTGCGGGAACGTGACGCTGACCGTGTCGCTGTCGGCTGATCTGATCTCCCAGACTTTCAGCAACCGGCCAAGCCCGTCCGTTTCGCTGATGCGCTTCTTGTTTGCCTGATCCGTCACCATCACGCGCGCGCCGTCATAAGCCGTCGAGACTGTCGCGCCGTCGGGAGTCGTGACCGACGTTACGCGCCCAGCCAGATCGTAATTCGTCGTCGTGTAAACCGGCGTTTCGCCTGATCGGTGAGGATTACTGGTCTGCTTCACGCGGCCCAAAGCATCGTAGGCCGTCGAAACTTTGACATCGCCCTGCGGATGGCGTGTCCAGCTTTCGATGGCGCGCCCGAAGCCATCGGTCACCGTCCACGAATGGCCTTTGTATCGGCGCAACGCGCCTTCCTTTCCTGCCCGTGCTGTTTGAGGTGGAGGGTTCTGACCCAGCCGCTTTTGATGAAGGTCGCTGATTGCGAGATGGCGCAATGCGGAGAGAGAATTGTTTCGGCTGGGCGTGGTTGAGTTGCTGAGACCCCCTGAGCCATTTCCCATGCATATTGTTTTCAGGAAAGGCGATGATCTGCGTTTCGCCGATGGCGAGTTAAGGGTAAAACTTGATATGCGCCGCGATCACCGATTCGATCTCTCGCGCTATCGCTTCGTGCGCCGCCTCGTTCCAGCGGTGATTGCCTCGTTGAAAAACCTTGCCGCCCTGGGCTGTCACCCAGTCGTAGGCGTTGATGACCGGAAGGCTGTATTTCTCTCCGACGCGTAAAATCATTTGATTGACTTCGGAGCAAAACTCCGGCGATTTCAGATCGGAGGTCTCCGTGTCTTCGTTGAAGCCGCCTGGCCCCAGCAGGATGATGCGGCAATCGCTCGCGCCTTTGCAAAACGCGATGGCTTCGGCGACCAGACTTTCATATTCGGCAATGCCGAGCGGCGCGATGACCGATGTCGGCATCAGGGCGGCGCGTCTGTCGAAGAGTTTCGCCAGAGCCGAATCACTGCGAATCCTGCTTTCGATCTTCTGAACGAATTTGCGCGCCACACGCATAATCTCTGGCGCTTGCAGGTAGATGTGATTGGCGCGATACGGAATGGAAGCGAAGACGGCGGGCAGGCTCAAGAGAATCACGTCTGGCTGCGACGGCAAACAACTTCTGATCAGAGCCTTCAACCCTGTCGGATGCAACAGCGGCAGCACGGAAGTCTCAAAAAACAATTCAGGGAAACGCAGACTCAGAAAGCGCCGGATCAGTTCGGGATAAGATGCCCTTTCGTCAACTCCGGCGGCGCTGGCGATGCATTGACCGAGGATGAAAATCTTGAATTTGTTCTGTGAACTCATAACGCTTTACGGATCGCAGGTTATTCGTTCTGCGCCTCTTCCAGATTCCGCCAACTCTCCAGGTTCCTGGCTTCTGCGCCGACCTGCGCGCGGTAAACGAAATGCGCGCGCCCGAAGCGCACTTCGCAGCCGTCTTCCAGCCTGGTCTCTTTGACGCGTTTGCCGTTGACGAAGGTGCCGTTGCTGCTCTCAAGGTCGTAAAGAGCATAGTCGTCCTCTTCGGCTACCAATCTGGCGTGATGTTTCGAGACTGAAGGATGTTCGATCACGAAGCCATTGTTGAGCGTGCGCCCGACGCTGACTTCGGTTTCATTGAGAATGTAGGCGATGCGTTCCTCGCCGGTGGGGGAAATCGAAACGAAATGCGGACGCGTATCGAGGTTTTCTTTCGCGGGGAGTTTGATGTTCGCGCCGCAGCGCGAGCAGAACTTGGCGCCGGGGCGTTGAGCGGTCGAGCAGACGGAGCAGAGTTCCAGTTCTTCAGGCTCCGGGATGAACGCGCCGCATTTCGCGCAGCGCATTCCAGCGGTTCCCTTGAAACCGCATTCCTGGCAGTAACGGCGCAGCGGCATGTACAAAGTGCCTTCGCGGTGCGGCGACGTCTCGCTGTGAAATTTGATGCGCGAACGCACCCAGAAAAACAGCCAGACCATGACCGCGATGAGGATCACGAAAAAGACGATGGTGAGATCCTTGGCGGCCACCAGCATCACGTCGAAGAGCGAATGCAGCAGTGAGGCCAGAAGGAACCCTCGCGCGACAATCGGCGCTCTTCGGCTGGCCATATTCGGTGAGGCCTTGGCCTTGCTCAGGCTCAATCCCCACATCGCCGAAAACAGGGCGTGGCCAGGATTCGACAACGTCCCTCGCAGCAGCACCAGCCTCTCGTCGTTCTGCGCCAGATAAACCACGTTCTCAACCGCCGCGAATCCCAGGGCCGCTGTCGCGCTGAAGATCACTCCGTCCAGCGGTTCGTCGAATTCCTTACGGCGGTAAGCGTAAAAAAAGACGGCCAGCAATTTGAGCAATTCTTCAATCGGCCCGACCACGAAGCAAAGCACGAGGATGTGCGAAAACTGGTTGCGTCCGAAAAGGTCTATGAACAGCGATTGGCCGATGAGGTTCAGGATCAGGGCGGGAAATGTCGCCAGCGCTCCGAAAAAAAACGTCATCCCCAGCACGCCCACCGCCGGACGTTTGTAGAGCGTGCGGCTGGAAAAATACCAGAGCCACAGCACGCACGGCAGCAGCGACAGCAGAGGCACGAGGATGAGCTGTGAGAGCGCAGTCATTTTCGATTGCGGAATGTGGAATGCGGAATGCGGAATGGCAATGGCGCGACAAGCCGGCGATGGCGGTTCGCGGGTTCACAAATAAACTGCGGAATGAAATCCGCACTCCGCGTTCCGCATTCAGCATTCAGCATTCATTCCTCTCCGCTTTTTCGTTTCAAAATCACGAGCGTCAGGTCGTCAACCGAATCCGCCTTGCCGACGAATTTGGTCAGGGCTTCATCAATGCGGTCGCGCAGGCCGGCTGCGGTGCGTCCGCGGTTCTTCTGCACGATTTCGATCAGGCGGGCTTCGCCGAACTCTTCGCCCTGCTCGTCCAAACTTTCGGTCACGCCGTCGGAATAGATGACCAGCACGTCGCCCGGTTCAAGTTCGACCCAGCCTTCGCGGTAATCGCCGAACGGCGTGATGCCGACCGGGAAACCGCCGATGTCGAGCGGAGTCACTTCGCCCGAAGCCCGCACCAGCAGTGGCGAATTGTGCCCGCCGTTGATATAGGTCAACTGATGCGAACGCGGATCAAGTTCGCTGTAAAAAAGTGTGACGTAGCGGTTGGCGGGCGTGTTGTCGTAAATGTACTGATTGATCTCGCTGACGATCTCGCTGGCCGAAAGGCGCGTCCGCGTGTGCGCGCGAACCGCCGCGTGAATAGACGACATCAACAGAGCAGCGCCGGTTCCCTTGCCTGAAACGTCGCCGAGCGCGATTACGGTGCGGCCATCTGGCTTTTCGATGAAGTCGTAGTAATCGCCGCCGACTTCATAGCAGGGGAAGCTGACTCCCACCACGTCGTAACCGGGAATCGCCGGCGGCGTTTCGGGATGCAGCCTGAATTGAATTTCGCTGGCGACGGCGAGTTCGTTGGCCAGCCGCTTCTGTTCCTGCTGAACTTCGAGCAGCCGGACGTTTTCGATTCGGATTGCGGCGACGCTGGCGATCAGCGCCAGCAGTTGCAGGTCGCGTTCGGTGAAACGATTTGTGTGGAAAGGATTGTCCACGTAAATCATTCCAGAAATGCGCCCCTCCACAGCCAGCGGCACGGCCATCACCGAGCGAAGCCCGCCAAGCACGACCGAGCGGCGTTCCTGGAAACGCGGATCCTGCTGCGCGTCCGAAGTCAGCACCGACGCGCCCTGTTTCAACACCTGCTCGGAAATTGACCGGCTGATCTCGACGTTGCTCGTGTCGTTTGCGGCGCCCGGCGTTCGGGTCTTCATCGCTTTGCACACCAATTCGACTGCGCCATTCGATTCTTCTTCAGGCGTCTCGAACAGCATGACGTAGCCCCGGTCGGCTGAAATAACCTCAAAAACGCATTCGAGCACCTGCATCAAAGTGTCGTCCAGCGAGAGCGGCGAAAGCAGCGTCAGGCTGACGCGGCTGATGACGGCTAGCGCGTCATCTTCAACGGCCTTCGATACGGGCGCCTGGGTAATCGTCACTTGTCCGACAGGCGGGCTGAGCTGAGTCTTGTGCGAACCTTCCAGAGATGAGATCAGATTGGCCGCCGAATTGCGCGCGCTCGCGACAATCGTCGCTTCGGGCAGCGACGCGTAACTGGAATCGGAGAAAAGGATGCTCGTGCGTCCACGCGCGGGCGCGGTGTCGGCGCGTTCGGAATATTCGATCTCGGTTTCACCGATGCGGATGATGTCGCGGTCGCGCAGTTGCACGGGCGCAGTCAGCCTGGCCGAGTTGATCAGCGTCCCGTTGGCGCTGCCGAGGTCGGTGACCCAGAACGCATCGCCGCGTTTACGCACCTCGGCGTGCAACCGTGAAGCGAAAGGGTCTTCGACGCAAAGGTCGTTGCGGGCGGAGCGGCCGATCGTTATCCGGGGACGGTTCAAGTCAACAACGGAATCGCCGTGCGCCGGAGTGGCTCTGACAATCAAACGTGGCATAGAGCAAATGAGCGGGAGAGTGGGAGAGTGGGAGAGTGGGAGAGTGGGAGAGTTTGGGACAAAGAGTTTCTTCTCCCGCTCTCCCGCTCCCCCGCTCCCCCATCCGGGTTCATTACCTGAAAGTGTCCATAATCCTGTTCATAACCGATTTGCCGGCTTTGTTATTTTCAGGCTCGTCTTTCATCGTCTGGAATTTCAGATTGTCGCGGCGTTTGGATGCGTCACGCGCCGCCTTCTCGGTCTGCTTTGTGCCGGATTGCGCGGGGCCGACGTAAGGGCCGCTGTCCACGCGCCTGTAATAATCGTAAGCTTCGGCGTACTGACCCAGGCCGTGATAAGACGAGCCGATGAAATAATAGAGGTCTTTGTCGTCCGGCGTCAGACTGAGCGCCCGGAGGAATTCGTTGATGGCCGCGCGGAACTCGCGGACGTTCAGATAACGCACTCCGAGTTTCTTGTGAGTGTCGGACAGGGCGCGCGGATCAGGTTTATCTTCAGGCCTGGCGCCGCTGAGCGCCGCCGGAGGATTGATGCCCGAGGGCGTATTTATCCGCTGCGTCAACAGCGGGACTTGCGCGCGGACAGTAGCGCCCGGAAGCGCGCGCGGAAGCGGCGGGGCGACTTTCTGCTGAGCGCGGTTGCGCCGGGGCAAAGAAGCCTCGGCCTTCTGTCCTTCGGGTTGCTCTTCAGCCTGCTGCTTTTCGATGGCTTCGAGCGCGCGGGCGGCCTGAGGGCTGTTCTGATTAAGCTCGATGATGTTCCGGTATTCCTTGTAAGCAGCGTTCCAATTGCCGCGAGCGTGGTAAATTTCGGCCAACTGCAATCTCGAATCGAGATGTTCCGGCGCAATCCGCAAAAGCTCCTGGTAACCTCTCAAAGCCTCATCAGTCTGCCCGGCGCTCAGGTAAGTCTGCGCAAGGAGAAACCGGGTGTTCGGGCTGTTGGGCGCAAGCTCCAGCGCGCGATTGAAGTTCTCCGCTGCGGCGTCGAATCTTCCCAGAGCGCGCTCCTGCTCGCCGAGCTTGACCAGTTGCGCGCTCTGATCTTCAGGGCTGACCAGATTGCGATTGTTGTCAGCCGAATGAGCCGGCGTCAGCAATTTATCGCGGAAGGGAAAATAGATTCCGGCGGCGAACAGGACGGCGAGTCCGATCAGTCCAATGAGAACTTTCGGGCCGAACCCGGACTGCGGTTTGAATCCTGAAGCCTGCACCAGCACTGTCGAAGGGCCGTTCGGCGGAAGTTGTCCCGAATTCCCCGCCGATTGCGCCTGCGAACGATTGGCCACCGGGCCGGACAAAAAGCCCGATGTCTTGCGCGCGACCGATTGCGTGGCCGCGACGGCGGCGGCGACTGTTTGAGCGCCGGTTTGGACAATGGATTGCGCGATGGTCTGCGACGCGGCCTGAACCTCCGCCTGATTTTTTTGCCCGGCGTTTATGGGGCCGGTATTTGCTGACCCGCTATTTGCTGACCCCGTATTTGCTGATTTGACGTTCGCCGGTTTGGCGTTCGCCTGGCGGGCTGTTTGAGCTTTCGTTTTCTGGTTCGCCGGTCTGTCCGCCTTTTTACCTTTGTGAACCGGCGGAGGCGGAGGTGGAGGCGGAGGCGATGGGCGCTCTTCACGCTGAGCGTCCGCCTTGTTTTCGCTCATGCCTTGAACAGCCTGCGCGATGATTTCATTGACTCGCTCATTTTTCTGCTTGATGGCTTCGATGATCAACGGCCCGGAGGTGCGAATGCGGCGCAGCGATTCGCTGATCGCTTTCGGGTCCTGGTCATCGCTTTCGGATTTCGCCGGGGCAGCGCTCGATTGATTGCGCGGGTCAGACCTGGTTGATTTGTTTTCCGGGGGCGACGGCTTTTGATCTTTTCCTGGGTTTTTCATTACTGGCTTGCTGGAAAACTCGACATTGAGAGGAGCCGACGAAGAGGAAATAGCCGCCTGGCTGCCCAATTCCGCTCCACATTGACGGCAGAAACGCGCGGTCGTCCCGTTGGCCGATCCGCATCTCCCACAGTAATTCATTGTCATGGTTTCATCCTCTGGAAAAATCCGCTCGATAACGCGGCTGCGACCTTCGGTCCAGGCGGCGCGCTTGGGTGATTTGCGGTTTTCTCTGACTGCAAGTTGAAACGTTTGACAGTAACTCCTACGACCTTCTGTGAGGGTATTCCCCCGTTGGTGTCTTAACCTGCGCCGTACGGTCAAACGAAGATTACTGCTTGTTCGATTTGATTTCGGTCTGATGATTCAATCTCTGACGACGAGGGTCTTCGCCAGTTTATCGTGCCATCCCTGCTGCCTGCCATCCCACAACATCCAAAGCGCCCCAAGCCCGAACACCAGGACAGAGAGCGGATATCCGACGATGTGCCGCAACACGGCGGTTTGATAAGTTACCGGCTCTCCATCGGTTCTCACCACGCGTATTCCGATGAAGCGTTTGCCGAAGCTCTGCCCGTGACGCACATAAAAATGGACGTAGTTGAAGTAGATCACGCCAGCCGTCGCCAGATAGCCGACGCTCACGATCAGGCTTGCAACCGACGAATCCATCCACCGCCGCTTGATGTAAACGGCCAGCACCAGCGTCACAGCCGGAATAAGCAGCGTCAGGATGTAATCAAGCAGGAACGCGCTGCAACGCAAACCCAAACCAGCCATTGATGATTCATCATATGACCGGTCTATTCGCCGGGGGCCGGCGGTGAAATACTCACTCGATTCCATTTTGTTCATGCGGGAACTAACCAGGTCGCTACCGCTCTCTGTACTGCGTCTTACGAAACGACGAATTTGAGCGTGGTCTCACCGAGTTTGAGTTCGTCGCCGCTGACCAGAATGTGCGGTTTTCCCTGCGACAAGCGCATCGAGCCGTTGATGAAAGTGCCGTTGGCGCTGCCCAGGTCTTCGATGAAAAACTGATTGCCCTGCGAGATGATCTTCGCGTGGCGGCGCGAGACGCGGGCCGCCGGGTCGTATTTCGACAGATCCACTTCGGGCCGGATTCCGCGATTCGGGTCCATCCGTCCGATCAGGTTTTCGCTGTCGGTATTGATCGAGAATTGCGCGCTCATCTCGCTGGTGCCCATCACGACCAGCTTGGCCGTAGTCCGTTTTGAAGGTTGGCGCGTCCCGCAATAGGCGCAGAAGACATCGTCTTTGGTCAGCTCACGTCCGCAGTTCACACAGGTGAAGATGGGGCCGAAACTCTGCTGCGTCTCGAACGGGCCGGGCGGCGCGACTTCCAGACGTTCCGAACGCTTGCCCTGCTGCAGAAATTGCAGATGCTCTTTCAGACTCTCGCCGAAGGCGGCGGCGGACGGGAACCGGTTCTCAGGATTATGCTCGACAGCGCGGCAGAGCAAATCTTCCATCTCAGATGTGATGGCGGGGTTGATCTGACGCGGTTTCGGGTTCTTCGCAAAATCGAAGATCAGCAGCGGGTTGTCCTGCGGGTCCTGACCGGTCAGCAGATGGAACATTGTCGCGCCCAGGCTGTAAATGTCCGAACGTTTCTCGACATTTCCGGCGAACAATTCCGGCGGGGCATATCCCATCGTGCCGATTGCAGTCACGCCTTTCTGCGTCGGCGCGACAAAGCGCGCAATGCCGAAATCAACCAGCATAATGCGGTTCGTCCGCCCGTCAATCATCAGGTTCGCCGGCTTCAGATCGCGGTAAATGATCGGTGGCTCCTGCGAATGAATGTAATCGAGCACATCGCAGGTGTCTATCGCCCATTTGGTGACAGTCAGTTCATCAACCTTGCCCCCGGACAAACGCTGGCGGGCGGCCAGATCGCCGCCGTCAATGTATTTCATCACCAGGTAGTAGCGGCCCCGGTTGGCGTCGAAGAAATACTGATAGATCGTCGGGATCGAAGGATGATCGAGTTTGGCGAGCAGTTCTGATTCGCGCCTGAAATCCTCTATAGCTTTGACGCGCGCGCTTTCGTCAGCGAACATCTCGATCATCTCTTTGACGGCTACGGGACGGCTGGCGAGATTGAGGTCTTCCGCCAAATAGACCGATCCCATACCGCCGCCACCGATGCGTTTGGTGATCTTGTACCGATCAACCAGCAAAGTTCCTGGGGCTAGCTGTATTCCTGTTGGCGTATTGCCGGAAACGGTCATATTCATAACTCCGGTGCGCGCGGGCGAAGCCGGCGCGACCGCATAATTGATTTGTGTATCCTGCCACGCGCCACACTCGCCACAATATGGATCACCAACCGTGGTGGGCGCTCCGCATTCGGGACAGAATGGCATAGGCTATCCGTAATTAGTCACTCTCCAGTCAACTCAGGACGAATTTGAGAAACGTCTTGCCTACGATGATTTCATCACCGTTGTTCAGCGGCTGCTTTGCGCCTGGCAACAAACGCGGTCCACGATTGATGAAAGTCCCGTTCGTGCTGCCCAGGTCTTCGATCAGATACTGATTGTTCAAAAACTGTATCCGCGCGTGGCGTCGCGAGACTTTCGCTTCGGGATCGTCCTGGTCAAGATCAATATCCGGAAAGATGCCGCCGTCGGCGTCCCAGCGGCCAATCATTGACTCGGCGTTGATGATCGGGAATTCCTTGCCGACCTTGCCGCCCCGTTGAATGACCAGCCTGGCGCTTACTGGTGAGATTCCTCCACTGTTTTCTCCACTCATAGCTTGCTGTCTTCCGCTGTCGGCATTTGGCGCGCCGCCACGCAACGAAGTCGTCTGCCCGTTGAATGCCGTAGTCTGATTCGGTGGTTGAACGCCGCCCTGCGGTTGATTTGCAGGCGCTTCCGGCATACTGGGCGGCGCCGGAAAATTCGAGGCCTGAGACGCCCCCCGGTTCGGAGTCTGATCCACGCCCCGGTCTTTTGACTGGTCTATCACCCGATCCGCTGCCCGATCTGTTGGAGGATGCACTGGCGGCGGCGGCGGCGTATAGGGCGTCGCAGGCTTAGGAGTAATCGTGTCTTTTGTGAACGATGGCGGTGGGGGCGGCGCGACTTGCGTGATGAACTGTGGCGGCGGCGCATATGCCTGGCGCGGCGGCGCTCCGGACGCGCCCGATATATTGGACGCATTGGACACATTGGGCGCGCTCAATTTCGTCCCGCACTCGTCGCAGTACTCCGAGCCATCGAGATTATCAATACCGCAGTGATAACATCGGATCATAGCTGCAATAGCCTCCGCTCAAGCGAAAACTCTGGAATCATCAAGTTTCCTCAAAAGGCCTCCGATAAGGGCTTCTGAAAGGGGCTGGCCTGTATCAATCGCGTTTGCCCGGCGTCTCCACAAAAAGAGTGGCGGCGGAAATCGAGTACAACGATTAGCAGCGATTGGCCGATGCGCGCCCCTAAGCAAGTCGTCATTCTACACAGATTTAAATTTGTACGCTAGTTTGCCTCAGAGAAAGTTTGAAGCGGGGGGTAGGCAGGTGAGTTTGCGTCGTCGAGCGGGATTGATGGCCCCTGTAGGATTCGAACCTACAACCAACGGATTATGAGTCCGCTGCTCTAACCATTGAGCTAAGGGGCCATTACAAAGATCAAGATGCGTTTATCTCAAACGCGGCTCATCTTAGTGGACACACTTGTGACCGTCAAGAACTCTACCAGTAAGCGAGCCGGGGCCTTCATATTCATAAAAGAATCGGGCCGCGCGAAGATGATTCGCGCGGCCCGATGTTTATCCCAGCCTGGCCTCTTGTCATTTTAATTGCGGTCTTTCCTGTTGTGTTTGGCGCGGTAGATGTGGCGGCTCGCCTTGTTCTGGTCTTTTTGGATTTCTTTGCGCTCTTCTTTTGTCACAGTGCCGTCGGACTTGGCCTCTTTCTTATCCTGTTGAATCTCCCTTTGCTCTTTTTCCAACTTGACGGTTTCTTTGGCCGTCAATTCGCCTGAATTGACACCCTGGCTGATTCGTTTCTGTTGATGCTTCTGACGATGTCTGACTACGGGCGTCTTTGTGCCCGGTGTTGGCGTCGGCGTTTGGGCCAAGCCGGCGACTGCAAAAATGATTGAAATGCTGAGTGCGCTAAAAATTGAACCCATTCTCTTCATAAATTTCTATTTCCTCCTGTTCTAGCCTTTGTTCAAAAGAAGCGGCGTTTACGGTCGGTCGCCGCGCTCAACCGTTATTTTTTAATGGGGCGCATTGCTACGTCACGCGCGATAAGACCGGGCAAAGATGAATCTGGTCTGAAAATTTTCGCGCGGCGAAATTTTGGCCGGCGCCATTATCGCGCGATTTTCGCGTCGTCCGCCGGAGCAGCCCGGCCTGACGCTTTCTCCAGCAACGACGACATCCCCCGATGCTGCGAGCAACGCTGTCCCGGCAGAACAAGACGCTTGCAGGGAGTCCCCTTTTTCGTTCGCGCGCCACACAGGACACGCTCGACGGTCGCAGTCTCCGGCTCAGACTTCCGAGTCGTCACAGTATCGCGCGCCGACACAAACGAAGTTTGATTGTCTGAATTCGGTTGATCCGGCGGGCGCGTCCTGTTCAATGCGAAGACGGCCAATGTCGCGCAGAGCAACAATCCTGCGGCGGGCTTGAAATAACTCCGGCGACCCATCTGCGCTTCGCATTCATCGCAAAAATAGCGCGGCCTCCAACTGAAACGCGGCTTCATCGCGTTTCCGCATTCGGCGCAAAAGTTGGCTTGGTAGAAAATGATTCTCATGGCCTGGCCGCTCCTCGAATCTGCGCGCAGTATAACGCGCTCGCGGAATCGAGCCAACGATTCTGGACTCCCAACCAACTCCGGCTTATCATCCTTTCGCGGCGGGCCGCAATCGAAATCGAAACCCAGAACAATCAAACACATCTCGTTTAGCCGTACTTCACGCGGAAGGAATCCGAAGATGACACGCGGAAACATTTATCTGCTCGCCTGCCTGCTGCTGATTCTGGCAGGCTTTCACACCATAACTTTCTCGCAAACCGGCGCGAGGCCGAAAAGCAAACCGGCGCGAGTGTTGATTCAAACCGAACTCGGCGACATCACCGTCGAAGTCGAGCCGGCGCGCGCTCCCGTCACCGTAGAAAACTTTCTGAAATACGTTGACGCGGGGCATTACGACGGCGGGCGGTTCCACCGCACGGTCAAACTCAATCCCGACAACCAGCCCAACAACCAGATCAAGATCGAAGTCATTCAAGCCGGAGTGAATCCGGAAAAAGAGAAACAGGGATTTCCGCCAATCAAACTCGAACGCACCAGCGTGACCGGCCTCAAACACAAAAACGGCGCGATCTCGATGGCGCGGAGCGGCCCGGACACCGCCACATCCGATTTCTTCATCTGCGTCGGCGACCAGCCTGAACTCGACTTCAGCGGCAAGCGCAACCCCGACGGGCAAGGCTTCGCCGCGTTCGGTCGCGTCGTGAAAGGAATGGACGTCGTGAAGAAGATTCATCAGTCGCCGCTCGAAGCTCAACGCCTGACGCCACCGATCAAAATCATCAAAGCCAAACGACTCAATTAACCGACCTGGGATCAACCAACATTTTTAGGAGACCTGAAAAATGAAGTTCAGACTTTTCGCCGCCTCACTCATCGTTTGCCTGCTCGTGTTCGCCGCCTATGCTCAACAGCCGAAGGTCGTCGCCATCAAAGCCGCGCGCGCGCTGGACGTGCGCTCTGGCGCTGTGACCAACAACGCCGTGATCATCATCGAAGGCGAGCGCATCAAGGAATTCGGCTCGAACCTTTCGATCCCCGCCGGCGCCGAAGTGATTGACCTCGGCTCCAAAACCGTCCTGCCCGGATTGATTGACTGCCACACGCATCTGACATTCGAGCCTAACCAGATGGGCTATTCGTCGCTCGGCGTCTCGGCGCCGCGTTCGGCGTTGAGCGGCGCAAAAAACGCGCGGCTCACGCTCGAAGCCGGATTCACGACCGTGCGCAACGTCGGCGCGAACGGTTACGCAGATATCGCGCTGCGCGACGCGATCAGCTCTGGCGATGTGCCCGGGCCGCGCATCGCCGCTTCAGGCCCCGCGCTCGGCATCACTGGCGGCCATTGCGACAACAACCTGCTCGCGCCCGAATTCGATCACGTTGATGCAGGCGTCGCCGACGGCGTGCCCGCGGTGATGCGCAAAACGCGCGAGGTGATCAAGTACGGGGCCGACGTGATCAAAATCTGTTCGACTGGCGGCGTGCTCTCGCTCGGCGACGACCCGCGCGCCTCGCAGTACACGCTCGAAGAGATGAAAACAATCGTCGCCGAAGCGCATCGTCTGGGCCGCAAAGTCGCCGCCCACGCGCACGGCGGCGACGGCATCAAGCTCGCCGTAATCGCAGGCGTGGACTCCATCGAACACGGCACGTACATTGACGACGAAGCCGTCAAGTTGATGAAAGAGCGTGGAACTTACCTTGTGCCGACGCTCTATCTCGGCGATTGGTTTTTGGAGAACTACCAGCGAATGGGCGTGCCTGCGCCGATGGTCGCTAAAGCCAAAGAGGTGATGCCCGCGGCGCGCAGGAATATCGCGCGCGCGTTCCAACAAGGCGTTCCGGTCGCATTCGGCACCGATTCGGCTGTCTATCCGCACGGGTTGAACGGACACGAGTTCGCAGTCTACGTCAAACTCGGAATGACGCCCGTCCAGGCGATTCAAACTGCGACGGTTCACGCCTCGAAGCTGCTCGGATGGGAAGACCGCATCGGCGCCATCGAAGCCGGAAAATACGCCGACCTGATCGCGGTTGACGGCGATCCCACGAAAGACGTGACCGAGCTTGAGCGCGTCAAGTGGGTGATGAAAGGAGGCGCGGTTGCGAAGAAATAGATGAACGTACAACTCTTTTCGATCAACAAAACCAAAGACGAGATCACGCAGGCTTATTCGCCGGTCAATCTGGCCAACGTTGATGATTTCGCCATCCGGCTGGTGAAATTCCAGGGCGAGTTCGAGCGATGGCACGCGCACGAGAACGAAGACGAATGTTTCATCGTGCTCAGCGGCGAGATCAACTTTCAAACCGAGCAGGGCGATTTCATCGTGAAGGCGGGCGAAGGCGTCGTCATCCCGAAAGGCTTGCGACATTGCCCGAAAGCGAGCGAGACGGGCGAGATGCCGGTCACGCTGGTCATCGAACGCGCCGAGACAAAGCGGCTCGGCGATTGATTGTTTGGATTGCGGCGTCGAGCCGCCAACTCCCAAAGTGAAAAT
>JAJVID010000164.1:16456-33813 GCA_022072205.1 Acidobacteriota bacterium | reverse complement strand
TGGACGCCGCTCGGCCCCGCCCCCATCGGCGAAGGACAGACTTTCGGCCTTCCGCGCGTAGCCGTCTCAGGCCGCGTCTCTACCGTCGTCTTCGATCCGGGCTACACCGGTTCGTCGAACCAGACGGTCTACCTCGGCGCGGCGCAGGGCGGCGTGTGGCGTTCACGCGACAACGGCGCGACGTGGGCGCCGCTGACCGACGATCAGCCTTCGCTGGCCATGGGCGTGATTGCGATTGATCCGACAAATCCGAACCTCATTTACGCCGGGACAGGTGAAGCGCATCTGGGAGGCGACTGCTATTACGGCGCGGGCTTGCTGAAATCCACCGATGGCGGCGCGACGTGGCTGCAAATTACCGGCCCCGTTTCCGCAAGAGAGCCGAAACAGCCGGCTTTTCTCAACGCCGCTTTTCATGCGCTTGTCATTGATCCGATGACGCCGTCAACGTTATACGCCGCAACCGAACAAGCGATCATCTCCAGCGCCACAGGCGCTACCGAGTTTCCGCCGCTGGGAGATCGTGGGATTTGGAAATCGTCCGACAGCGGGGTGACGTGGCGAAACGTCAATCCGGCGAATTTAGCGGCTCTCGACCGCGCGGGAACCGATGTAGTAATTGACCCGCGCGATTCCCGCCGCGTGTTTGCTGCGATCAGCGGGCTTGGCGTTTATCGCTCGACCGCCAGCGGCGAGCCGGGCACTTGGGAGAAGCTCACCGCCGGGTTGCCAACTTCAGACCTGGATCGCATCAAGCTGGCCGCAGGGCCGCCGCTCGCGCCTTCAACCAATTCGACACTCTACGCTGCGATCAGCCGCGCCAGCAACACCCGCCTCCTCGGCGTCTTCAAATCCACAGACGGTGGCGAGACCTGGGCGCAAACGACTACGCCCGCGCCAACCACCAACGGCGCTTACTACGCCCTTGCGCTCGCAGTTGATCCCGTTGATGCGAACATCGTTTATTACGGTACGCTGGTCAACGCTACCAACACCGGCGGCACACTCTGGCGTAGCCGCGATGGCGGCCAGACCTGGGCTGATCTCAGCGCGGGCAACGGCGCCAGCGGCGGCTTGCACGCCGACACGCACTGGATCGCCGTCAGCCCGGCGAACCGCAACATTCTTTTCACCGCCAACGACGGCGGGGTCTGGCGAACAGAAAATGCGACTGCCGATGTGATCGCCTGGACGAGCCTGAATCAATCGCTCAACATCACGCAGTTCTACACCATCGCGCCGCATCCGACTGATCCGAACACCCTGCTCGGCGGCACACAGGACAACGGCACTGACCGGTATGATGGCAACCAGAACTGGTTTCAAGCGCGCGGCGGCGATGGCGGCGCGGCGCTGATTGATCAATCGAATCCGCAGGTGATGTACCACACCTTCATCAACCGCAATAACGTGGGCGGCGCCAGCGCGGTCATCGGCCCAGAGGTCTCTTTCAACGGCGGCAATACCTGGACGCGCCGTGGCTGCTTCGGCTGCGCCGCTCAACAAGGCAATTTCAATCCGGCGGACCGGCTGAGCGATTACGCGCCGATGGCCGGGCACATCGGCTTCACGGGCGCGCAGGGCAACGTCATTTATTTCGGCGCTCACCGGCTCTACCGTTCGGCGGATCAGGGCGTGACGTGGACGGGCCTCGGCGCAAGCGCGGACGGCTTCGGCGCCGACTTGACGAAAAACATTCCCGATCCGAGATACGGCAATGGCTTCCCTTCTTACATCTCGGCGATTGCGGCGCATCCGCAGCTCGATCAAAGCGCGAATCCGGCGGGCGAGACCGTCTGGCTGGGCACGGGCGATGGACTTGTGCAGATGACGGCCAACGCAGGCGCTCTCTCCGGCGCGACATTCACCAACGTCACTCGCGCCCCGTTGCCCAATCGCTACGTCACCGACATTGCGCTCGACCCGAACAACAAACAGCGCGCAATCGCCGGCTATTCAGGCTTCAACACCAGCACGCCCGCCACACCCGGACACGTTTTCATCACCGAAGATCAGGGCGCGGCCTGGCGCGACATCAGCGGCAATCTGCCCGACACGCCAGTCAATTCAATCGCGATTGACACGCAACCCGGAGGCGCGATTTACGCCGGAACCGATCTGGGCGTGTTTCGGACGGCGGACGGCGGCGCGACGTGGATCAGGCTTTCATCCGGGATGCCGAAAGTCGCGGTCTTCATGGTGCGTTATCACGCGGCTTCGAGAAGTCTGGTGGCGGCCACGCACGGTCGCGGCGTTTATCGTTTGACGCTGCCCGCGCCGCAAACAGTGGCGAGCGTTTCAGCCGCGAGCTTCAGTCGCGCCGGAGGATTGGCCGTCGAATCAATCGCCGCAGCCTTCGGCTCAGGGCTGGCGACCGGGGTGCAAATAGCCTCTTCGACACCGCTGCCGACAACGCTTGGCGGAACTCGCGTTGTGGTCAGAGACAGCGCGGGCGTTGATCGTCTCGCCCCGCTGTTTTTCGTCGCGCCTTCGCAGGTCAATTATCAAATCCCGCCGGGCGTAGCCGCCGGGAATGCGACTGTGGCGATCAGCGCCGTTGACGGAGCAATCTCAGCCGGGGCGGAACAGATCGCGGCGGTCGCGCCGGGGTTGTTCGCAGCCAACGCCAGCGGACAAGGCGCGGCTGCGGCTGTCGCAGTGCGAGTCAAAGCGGACGGTACGCAAATTTTTGAACCTGTCGCGCGATTCGACGCTGCGCAAAACAGATTCGTGACAATCCCGATTGATCTCGGCCCGGCGACGGACACAGTAGTTCTTGTTCTCTACGGCACGGGCGTCCGCAATCGCAGCGCGCAATCGGCGGTCAGCGTCAAACTCGGCGGCGAAGACGCAATGGCGCTCTACGCTTCATCCGCGCCCGGATTCGTCGGGCTGGATCAGGTCAACGTGATCGTGCCGCGAAATCTGATAGGGCGAGGTGAGATTGACGTCGCGCTGACGGCGGACGGGAAAGCGGCGAACACCGTGAGAATCAATATCCGCTGAAATCGAGCCGTCTCTCTTGGCGCCGCGCGCGTCCTGTGGCACAGTCTGCGCATCATTCCTACAAATCATCAATATTTTTCGCCTCGAATGAGGGGATCAGAGCGGGAATCCCGTTTTATTTATCGAGAGCGGTTATAAGCAGGAAATTCAACGGGATCAGGAGACGGCTATGATGGATATGCAGACTGGCCCATTGTCGGATTCGGTGGTCGGCAGCTTCTCCGGAGTCGAGACGCTGGACTTGTCCACGCCTGATCCGAAACCGTCGGCCAGTTTGTCGCTCAACGCGCGCGATGGGGCGAGCTTTCAACCGGCTTCCGGCGAACAGGATTCAGGCGTCTGGCGGATTGACCGCGCCGGAGGTTTCGCGCAGTTCAAGCTCAGATTGCTTTACCAGCATGGCCTGGTTCTGATCTGCGAATTGCGTAACGCGGCGGGCGGGAATGGCGCAGTCGTCATCAATGTCAACGGCTCGGAATGGAGGACTGATTTCGAGACGCCGGCGGCGGGCTTTCACCGTCAGTCGTGGTATCTGCTTCATCACCTGCTGCAACCGGGCGACAATCTGATCACGCTCAGCCTGCCGCCCGATGCTGATTATCAGCTTCTGCTGAAGTCGGCTTCAGTGATGCGGTTCAAATTGCAGATGCAGCAACAAACCAAGTGGTGCTGGGCGGCGGTGACGACCAGCCTGTTGAGCTTCTTCGGCTCCGAAAGCGCTCTGACTCAATGCCAGGTGGTCAGAAAATGCTTCGATCAAAATGGTCAACAGGCCCAGGCTGCGAATACGGACAGCGCGGCGACCCGCAAACTCGTGATGGATTGTTGCCAGAGCGGAAACGTCGAGGCCTGCAACAAAACGTTCAAGCTGTCGCAGGCGCTGGAGATGATGGGCATTCTCGAAACTTACGAAAATCGCGCGCTGACGCTCGCTGAGATGAGAGAGCAGATTAGTCGTGGAGTCCCGCTGGCGATCAGGATCGGATGGCGCGACCGTGAAGGCAAGTTGAGCAGCAGCGGCCATTTCGTCACCGTGACGGCGGTCGGCCCCGACGATCCGAGAGGCGAAGACCAGACTTGGATCAGAGTGGCCGACCCGAACGACAAGGTGGCTTCATACATCACCTACGGCGCGCTCAAGAACAATTACAAATGCCAGGGCCAGTGGACGCACACATACCTGATCAAAAAGGAAACGCGATGATCATCAAACACCAGCAACCGCCGGATGAATCGCTTCGCGAATTGAAGGACACGGCTGAGACCATGCCGCGCGAATATTCGCAGATAGCGAATATGCTGAACCGGGTGCATAACCGCCCCGATGAACACTGGCCGCATCCGGTCTATGTCGTCGGCCTCAAGGCGATGGCGACCGAAGATGAAGGCTTGAGTAACGCGCGGCTGGCTGGATGGCGATTCCTGGTGAAATCGGACGGCGACCGCAACCACGCCGTCGAGATTCAGCAGGACGACGACGGTTCCAACTACAGATTTTCGGAACTGGACAAAGGCCCGTTCATCGAAGGGATGTGCAGCGTACTCGAAGACAAGAACCTCGACCGGAAGATCGAAGAGGAAGCTCTGAATCTTTCGGTTCTGAGGATCAACACGATGGGAGTCTTCGCCGTCTGGCTGCAATCGGACAAACCGGAAAAAGAGTTGATCATCCCCATCTCGCCCACGCCGCCGTGCCTGAAGCCCTGGCCGCAGACTTACACCGTCGAGCAGTTCCAGGCCGCGCTCAGAGACGAAGCGAAACGCGAGCTTGAGGCGGAAGAGTTTTTTGACGCTTGAATTTTCGTTGCCCCGGTCGCGCGACCGAGGCCTGTGGCGGCCCGTAACGGGACGCCTGAACCAAACGACCTAAACTGTAGGAGGTTTTGCTATGTCGAATGTCGCTGAAGATACCCTTGATGAGTTGGAAAAAGATTTGTCTTCGTCGCCGGGCAGCGGTCGGGCTGAAGGCGCTCCGCCGGTTGCTTCCGAAGAGGGTGGAGAGGATCCGCCACCGGCCGGCGGAAACTCTGGTGACAGGGGAGGCGAAAAGTAGCTACGATCACCCGGATCACAGCCGGGTATGGCCACGATTCGTACCTGATTTCAAAACCAGCTTTCGTAACATTCGCTGACCGGCCAATACTGCGCATTATCCCAATCTTTCTTGGCCCGCGCGGTATGGCCGATCGGCGTCCCGCCAACCACACACATTTCTCCCCGCTCATAATTGACTGCTCTACCTTCCTGTAAGAGAATCCCGGCAACCCACATACAGAACGAACTGAGGTAACAACTAAGGTGGATTACCGGTCGCCCCTTTCATCATTACAAAATGGCTCTCTTGCAATCCCGGTTCGTTTGATTGCCGCTCTGATTCTGTTTCTTCCTGTCTGGCTGACGCGCCCTGCGATAACTTCCTCGGCCTGCCATCACAAAACACAGCATTGGCACAGTACAGGGAGCGGTAGCGACCTGGCGCCTCGTGAGTTGTCCGCTCCGAAAGAATCAGGTCGCTACCGCTCCCTATACAGCGCCGGATCCGACTTCGGACTTGTTCAACAAAGCATCCCTGATTTAACGGAAGGCCTCACTCTTGGTCGGGAGTTGGCGGGCGGCGAAATACACGCTTTTCAAGTCACTCTTGTGCCCGGTCAATGCCTGCGCGTCGCGGCGGATCAGCGCGGCATTGATATTCTGCTGAAGATCATCGGGCCTCACGGACAGAGTCTGGTGGAAATGGACAGCCCTAACAGCACACAAGGCCCAGAGGTCGCGTCGGTGATCGCGGAGCAGGCGGGTCGTTACCGCGTCGAGATAAGCTCTCTCAGAAAAGAAGCGCTGGCGGGACGGTATGAGATGAAAGTCGCGGCGCTCCGAATGGCTACCCAAAGCGATCGCAATTGGATTGCCGCGCAAGACAGCTATACCGAAGGTCAGAGGCTTCGCCGGCTGGGAACATCAGGGTCTTTGACCCAGGCTGTCCGGCGTTATGAGGAAGCGATGCGCATTTGGCGGGTTGAGGGGGATCACGTGATGGAAGCGCACGCTCTCTTAGGCGTTGGCGCATCTTATCGCGCAATGAGCCATCCGAGGCAGGCGCTTGATAGCTATAACCAGGCCCTGCGGCTTCAGCAATCCGGGGAAGGGCGGCGGGAGGAAGCCAGCACGCTGCTCCTGATTGGTTTAAACCACAGGGATACAGGCGCTACGCGAGAGGCGCTCAAATGTTTTGAGCAGGCTCTCACAAAACAGCGGGCTATGGGAGACGCTTATGCTGAAGCTCTGACGCTGGGCCACATGGGACTCTCTTACCTCTCTTTGGGTGAGCCACAAAAGGCTTTGGAGCATTTAAATTTAGCCCGCGCTTTTTGGCGGAAGATGAATGATCGTCAGCAGGAAGCCGCCTTGTTCCATGCAATCGGGCGAGCTTATGAAGACACAGACGAGTTTCAAAAAGCGATGGAGCATTATCTTCAGGCGCTCGCTCTGCAACGGACGATGCAAAATCGAAATGGAGAAGCGGCTGAACTCAACAGTATCGGCTTCATCAATAAACTGCTTGGCGAATGGAAGAAGGCGCTGGAGTATTACAATCAGGCTCTCTCGTTGTGGCGGATGGCGGAAAACCGCCTCAGCGAGGGAGTCGCGCTCAGCAACATCGGCGAGGCTTACGCGGAAATGAATGAGCCGCAGAAGGCGCTTGATTATTACCAGCAGGCTCTCAAGCTTCACCGCGAGGTGGGAAATCGCCTGACCGAGGGGGTTACGCTCGGATACATCGGCGATATCAAGGCCGCGTCGGCTGATCCCGGAAAGGCGTTTGAATACTACGAGCAGTCATTGCAGCTTCGGCGCGCCACAGGCGACCGTGTCGGAGAGGCCAGCACACTCCGCAGGATCGGCTTAGTTCACATTTCGCTCGGCGCGACAGAGAAGGCGATGGAGTATTTCGGCCAGGCGCTGGCGCTCTTTCACGCCATAGGCAACCGGCGCGGCGAGGCCAATACGCTTTATGACATCTCCCGCGCCGAACGTGATCGCGGCAATCTGGTCGGAGCAAGGCGGCGCATCGAAGCGGCGCTCGCTTTGATCGAATCGGTGCGCGCCGACGCCGGCGGCGGGCAATCGCGCGCTTCTTATCTGGCGTCGAGGCGAAGATATTACGAACTGAACCTCGACATTCTGATGCGGATGCATCAATCGCGCCCGGCGGAAGGATTCGACGCGTTGGCGCTCGAAGCCAGCGAACGCGCCCGCGCCCGCAGCCTGCTTGAACTTCTGACCGAAGCTCGTGTTGACATCCGGCAGGGCGCCGACGCCGCGCTGCTCGAACGCGAACGCGAACTGGCTCAATCGCTCAACGCAAAGGCGAAACGCCAGGTGGAACTTCAGGGGCAACGCGGGGGCGAGGCGCAGCTTTCGGCCCTCAACAAAGAGATCAACGCGCTCGAAGACGAATACCAGCAAGTCCGGGCGACGATCCGCGACCGCAGCCCGCATTATTCGGCGTTGACTCAACCGCAGCCGCTCGGCCTGGCCGAGATTCAACAAAGATTGCTGGATGAAGATTCGCTGCTGCTCGAATACGCGCTGGGCGATGAGCGAAGTTATTTGTGGGCCGTGTCTAAGAGTTCGATCAAGACTTACGAACTGCCTAAACGCGATGTGATCGAGCAGGCGGCGCAACGCGTTTATGATCTCGTGACGGCTCCCAGCGTCTTCAAGCGCAACGAACTCGCGCGTGCGCGTCGTGATCGTCTGGCGCAAGCCGCAGCGCAATTGCCATCCGCCGCTGAGGAGTTGACCGGGATGATTCTGGCGCCTGCTGTTTCGGAACTTGGCGAACGACGGCTGGTGATCGTCGCCGACGGCGCGTTACAGCGCGTTCCATTCGGTATGCTGCCCGAACCTGAGAGTGGGAGAGCGGGAGAGTGGGAGAGCGGGCGAGCAGGAGGCAATCCGCAATCCACAATCCGCAATCCGCAATCCATCGTTCCGCTGGTCGTTCGGCACGAAATCATCAGCTTGCCGTCGGCTTCCGCTCTGGACGTTCTGAGGAAGGAAGTGGCCGGACGGCGGCCCGCGCCGAAGATGCTGGCGGTGATCGCCGACCCGGTCTTCGATCAGAGCGACGCGCGCGTGAAAGCCGTAAGGCCAAAAGCCGCCGGGCAATCGCCGGTCGCGCGCGCCAGCGGTTCACGCATTATCGAACACACCGAAGAGCCGACTGGAGGCCAGATCACGATTGAAGGCGGGCGGCTGAGAATCCCGCGACTGCCGTTCACGCAGCAGGAAGCCGATCAGATTCTGGCCGTCGCGCCGGGCACAACTAATTTGAAGGCTATGGGTTTCCAAGCCAACCGCGCAACGGCATTGAATGCCGAACTCGGCCAATATCGTTACATTCATTTCGCCACGCACGGTTATCTGGACAGCGAGCGTCCGGGGCTTTCGGCGCTGGTCTTGTCGCTGGTCAACCAGCGCGGCGAGGCTGAAGACGGTTTTCTACGCGCGCACGAAATCTACAATTTGAATTTGCCCGCCGATCTGGTCGTGCTGAGCGCCTGCCAGACCGGGCTTGGCCGCGATTTCAAAGGCGAGGGATTGGTCGGATTGACGCGCGGATTTATGTACGCAGGCGCGGCGCGCGTGGTGGTCAGTTTGTGGAACGTCAACGACCGGGCGACTGCGGAGTTGATGGCGCGGTTTTATCGAAAGATGTTGCGTGACGGCCAGCGTCCGGCTGCGGCCTTGCGCGCGGCGCAGGTCGAGATGTCGAAGACGAAACAATGGTCGGCGCCTTATTACTGGGCCGCTTTCACGCTGCAGGGCGAGTGGAAATGAAAAACATAGCGAAACTCAGAAAGTCTCCCCAGGATTTGCGCAGCCATCGCTGGTTTGGCTCCGACAGCCTGCGCTCGTTCAGCCATCGTTCGCGCGCGAAGCAAATGGGCTATGCGCGTGAAGATTACGCGGGCAAACCCGTCATCGCCGTCATCAACACGTGGAGCGACCTCACGACCTGTCACAGCCACTTCCGCCAGCGCGCCGAAGAGGTCAAGCGCGGAGTGTGGCAGGCTGGCGGCTTCCCCGTCGAAATTCCAGCGATGCCGGTCAACGAAACTTACATGAAGCCCAGCCCGCTGATGTATCGCAATTTTCTGGCGATGGAAGTCGAAGAGCTTTTGCGATGTCAGCCGGTTGACGGCGTAGTGTTGATGGGAGGCTGCGACAAGACCACGCCCGCTTTGTTGATGGGCGCGATTACGATTAATCTGCCGGCGATCTATCTTCCGGCAGGACCGATGCTGCGCGGCAATTGGAACGGACAGCCGCTGGGCAGCGGTTCGGACGTGTGGAAGTTCTGGGCCGAAAGATGCGCGGGGAACATCAGCGACGCCGAATGGAACGAGATGGAAGACGGCATCGCGCGTTCGCCCGGACATTGCATGACGATGGGCACGGCTTCGACCATGACTTCAATCGCCGAAGCGATGGGAATGACTTTGCCCGGAGCCTCTTCGATCCCGGCGGTTGACGCGAATCATCAGCGGATGGCTGCGGCGTGTGGCCGCCGGATAGTCGAAATGGTCTGGGAGGATTTGAAGCCGTCGGACATTCTGACAATGCAATCGTTCGAGAACGCGATCACGACCGACATGGCCATCGGCGGTTCGACGAATGCGATTATTCATCTGGTGGCGATGGCCGGGCGAGCGGGGATCAAGCTTGACTTGAAAAAATTCGACGAGATCGCGCATCGCACGCCGATGATCGCCAACATCCGCCCGTCGGGTCAGCAGTATTTGATGGAGGATTTTTATTACGCTGGCGGCTTGCGCGCGTTGCTTAACCAGATCGGTCCACTGCTGCGTCTCGATTGCCTGACGGTCAATGGCTCAACGCTCGGCGAAAACATCGCCGGGGCGAAGGTTCACAACGCCGACGTGATTCGCGCGATGGACAACCCCGTCGCGCCGCAAGGCGGCACAGCGATTTTGTACGGCAACCTTGCGCCAAACGGCGCAGTCATCAAACCGACGGCGGCTGAAAAACGATTGCATCAGCACACGGGCCGCGCGGTTGTTTTCAAAAACTACAACGACATGGCCGCGCGGATTGACGACGAGAATCTGGAAGTGGACGAGAACTCAGTGATCGTGCTGCAAAACGCGGGGCCGCTCGGAGGGCCGGGAATGCCCGAATGGGGAATGCTGCCGATCCCGAAAAAGCTTTTGAAAAAAGGCGTGCGAGACATGGTGCGAATTTCAGATGCGCGGATGAGCGGCACGTCCTACGGCGCCTGCGTGCTGCACGTCGCGCCGGAAAGCTTTATCGGCGGGCCGCTGGCGTTCGTCCGCGACGGAGATTTGATCGAGCTTGACGTTGCGGATCGAAAACTGAATCTGCGAATCAGCGAAGACGAGATGGCGCGCCGCCGCGCCGCGTGGACGCCTCCGCCGCCGCGTTACGAGCGCGGCTTCGGCGCGTTGTTCAGCCAACACGTCACACAGGCCGATCAGGGTTGCGACTTCGATTTTCTGCACGCCGGGGCCGAGACGCCGGAGCCGGAAATTCATTGAGCGCGCGCGAAGAGAGATTAGGGAACAAACGGAAATAACGGAACCGCACGGAAGAGAGCTGATCTTTAATCCTCTCTTCCGTGTGGTTCCGTTATTTCCGTTTTTTCCGTAATCTCTTATCAGATTCGCCGCTTGCTGTTAAAGTGGCGGCTCGCTATTCAATCTTCCCAACTCACATTACGAGGATCAATCTATGCGAACACTCAAACGGCTGCGCCGCGCAGTCATCACCGGCGTCGGCTGTGTCTCACCAATCGGCATCGGACGCGAACAGTTCTGGCAATCAATCAAAGAAGGCCGCAGCGGCATCAGCGAGATCACACGCTTCGACGCTTCCGATTTGCCCGTGCGCATCGCTGGCGAGGTCAAAGGTTTCGACCCCGATCAGTTCATCCCGCCGAAAGATCGCCAGCACGTTTCGCACGCCGTCGCGTTCGCCATCGCCGCCGCAGGTCTGACGTTCCAGGACGCCGGTTTGAATCCGCAGGAGATGACTCTGGACGAACGCCGCGACATCGGAATCATCCTCGGCAGCGGCGGAGCGAGTTTGGGCTTTATCGAAAAACAATATCGCTACTACTTCGCCAACGAAGCGAAGAAAGCCAGCATTTACACCATCCCCACCGCGACGCCGGGATCGTTGCCGAGTGAATTGTCAATGCCGTTCGGGTTGAAAGGCTTCAGCCACCTGATTTCCACCGGCTGCACGTCTTCGACGGACGCCATCGCCTACGCCGCGCAAAACATCGTGATGGGGCGCATCAATCAGGTTTTGGCTGGCGGGGTTGACGCGCCGCTCGCGCACAGCATCATGCTCGGCTTTTGCGTGATGAAGGTCATGACGTCATCGTGGAATCACGAACCGCAACGCGCTTCGCGCCCGTTCAGCCGCGACCGCGACGGTTTCGTGCTCGGCGAGGGCGCTTACTTTTTCCTGATCGAAGACATGGATCACGCGCTGGAACGCGGCGCGAAGATTTACGCTGAGATTGTCGGCTACGGTTCGACCTGCGACGCGCATCATCGCGTGCGATTGGATGAAACCGGCGTCGAGCCTGCGCGCGCGATGACGATGGCTCTGAAAGACGCCGACGTTCAGCCTGAAGAGATTGATTACATCAACCTGCACGGCACCTCGACTGAACTCAACGACCGGATCGAGACGCGCGCGATCAAGCAGGCCTTCGGCGACGCGGCGATGCGCATTCCGATGAGCGCGACGAAATCAATGATCGGCCATCCGCAGGGAGCTTCAGGCGCCGCCGGGCTGACTGCGACACTGGGCGGAATAGCTGAAGGATTTTTGCCGCCGACGATCAACCTGGAACAGCCAGACCCCGAATGCGACCTTGATTATGTGGCGAACGAAGCGAGGCCCGGCGCGATCAAGCACGCGCTGTGCAACTGCATCGGGTTCGGATCGAAGAATTCGGCTCTGGTTGTGAAGAAGTTCGAGGTCTGAGTCATTTCGGTGGGACAATTTGGCAAATTGTCTCACCTTTTCTACTTTCGGTCGAAAACGGTTCTCACGCCATCCGCGCCCTTGCCCGCGTACCGCAGAATCACGCCGTCGCGCCCGACCGCCCAGCCGTTTTCGTAATCGTGAAACGCAACGGCGCGCAGCGGTGTGGTCGTCCCGCTCGCGTCACGCTGCCACAATCTGCCGCCGTCTTCGGTATGAAGAATGATGCCGTTCAATCCGACGGCCCACACGCGTTTAGCGTTCACGGCTTTGACGCCCAGCAGATTGCTCGGGACTCCGCTGATTTGAACCGCCCAGTTCTCTCCGCCGTCTGTCGTGCGCAGGATCAAACCGTCCTCGCCTACGGCCCAGCCGTTTTTCGCATCGGCGAACGAAATCGAATAGAGCCATCTGCGCGCGCCGCTCTCCTGCTTTTGCCATGTCGCGCCGCCGTCTTCAGTGTGGATGATCGAGCCGGCTTCGCCTGCGGCCCAGCCGGTCTTTTCATCAATGAAGGTGACCGTCTCCAGCCAAAACCGCGAGCCTGAATTTTGCGGCGACCAACTTTCGCCGCCATCGTCCGTACGCCAAACCACGCCGCCTTCCCCGACAATCCACCCCTTACTCTGTCCTTCGTTGGCGCTCGTTTTCAGCGGAGATTGGGAAAGTTTGCCATAAAGACCGGCGAGCCAGTTTTTATTCTGACTCTCGTTGAAATCAGCGCTGGAACTATTATTCGCGCTATCGCCCACATTGATGAATACGGCGCCTTGGAAATTCAGATTCAGTTCCGCCTCGTTTGATTTCGACTCCCACTTCGCGCCGCCGTCAACGGTTCTCAAAATCCGTCCGCGCTCACCGACGATCCAGCCGCGTTTGGCGTCAATGAAATTCACGGCGCGCAGATTGGCCGTCGTGGACGACTCCTGCGCGCGCCAGGTCTTCCCTCCATCATCGGTGGCCAGAATCAAGCCGTTCATCCCGACTGCCCAGCCGTGATTCTCGCTGGCGAAATCCACGGCGTTGAGCATCTCTTTCGACCCCTCGGTTTGCGGCGCCCATTTCTCGCCGCCGTCCGTAGTCGCGTAAATCACGCCGCCTTCGCCTACGGCCCATCCGCGTTTGCCGTCCGCGAAACAGACCGCGCTCAAGGATTGCGCGCTGTTCGAGATTTGCGCGCTCCAGGTTGCGCCGCCGTCAACTGTACATAAAATTGCGCCGTCGGCTCCCGCCGCCCAACCCTGCTTTTCGTTGATGAAAGAAACTGCGTTCAATTGCGAGGATGAATTGCTTTGCTCTGCTTTCCAGGCTCCGCCAGCGTCATCGCTGCGCAGGATGGTTCCGTTCCCGCCTACTACGCGAAACGTCCTCGGCGCAATCGCGGAGGCGGCCAGAAAATTGTGATCTGAAATCTGAGGTCTTGATTGCCAGGCCGCGCCGCCGTTGCGAGTCATCAGCAATGTCCCGTCGGCGCCGGCGGCGATCCCGTTTCTGTCATCAACGAAAGCCACAGCGTTGAGATGTTTGTTCACGCCGCTCCTCTGCTCTCTCCAGACTTCTCCGCCGTTGTCCGTCGCCAGGATCAAACCTTCAACGCCCGCCGCCCAGCCCTGCTTTTCGTTGATGAAGCAGACCGCGTAAAGATGTTTCTTCGCGCCGCTCTTCTGTTCGCGCCAGTTTTCGCCGCGATCATCGCTGGCCAGAACGACGCCACGCGCGCCGACCGCCCACGCCTTTTTGCCGACCAGGGCCAGGCCGTAAAGCGGCGTGTTGACGGGGCTGCGAACCGACAACCATTTCTGGCCGCCGTCCTCAGTCCGCAAAATCGCTCCGTCGCGGCCTACGGCGACGCCACGCCGTTCGTCGCAGAAGGCTACGGCGTAAAGCGGATTGCCTTGGGGACGCGGATTCTGCCACCGCCACCATCCCATCTGCGTTTCGCCGGCCATGACAGAGAGCAGGCTGACCGCAAACACGGCGATCATTACCGGCAAAACGCCTCTCGGCTTCGACATTCCTGTGATGATTCGATCTTTCATCGGGCGCCTCGGAAAACGCCGCTATGATATTGAAGCCCAGGCGTAGCGCGCAAACCAAAAGCGGCAAATCAACGCATGGTGCGGTGAAAGCGCGAAGAAAGCTGACACCAGCGCCCGATGCGGCTAGAATTGCCCGGCGCGCAGAGGCGTATCACTTCAACTAACAACCAATCTCAAAATCCGTAGAGGCGACAATGAATCAGGAAGACCGCATCAAAAACTTCGACGAGTTCTGGCCCTACTACGTGCGCGAACATTCGACCGCCGGATGCCGGTCGCTGCACTTCATCGGCAGTTCACTGGGCCTTGTTTGCCTGGCTGCGACATTCGCGACTGGCAATCTCTGGCTCATCCCGCTTGGATTCGCGCTGGGCTATGGTTTCGCGTGGACCGGTCATTTCTTCATCGAACACAACAGACCGGCGACTTTTCAATATCCGCTCTGGTCGTTCCGGGCTGATTGGAAGATGTGGCGCTTGACGCTGACAGGCAGGATGGATATGGAAGTTAAGAGCGCTACGCGTAGCTGATGCTCTCATCGGCCTGAAAGTGAAAAGGGTGAGGCCTCACAGCTCCACCCGTCAGATGCAGTTAAAATTTAAGTGATACACCCGCCGCGATTCGAACGCGGGACCTTCAGCTCCGGAGGCTGACGCTCTATCCATCTGAGCTACGGGTGCAGGCGAGATTCAAAATACACCAGGCGCCGGTATGGGTCAACAATCGCGGTCTTTGTGGTCGCTACTCGCGCCTTGTGAAGAGTACCCGGTAAAGGAAAAGCAGGATCAGCGCTCCCAAAATGGACATCAGCCACCTGGCCTGATAGTAAGGTCCTTTCCCAAACAACGTGCGTCCGATGAATGTTCCCAGAAGCGATCCAGCGATGCCGAGGACCGCCGTCATAATCAATCCCATCGAATCCCTGCCCGGCATCAGGAACCTGGCGATGAATCCGATAATCAACCCGAAGATGGCCATCCAGATGATCTCTGTAATACCCACGATTTCCTCCTGTGCTGCCTATACTTGTTGATATAAACTACCGAAAGAAGACAGGGTCGCCGACGATATTCAACTTCTGTTGTTGATGTTCTGGACATGAGAATTAAAGCGAGGCCATTCTATGTTTGGCGCTCTACAGAGTCAACATTTTCGCGGCGGGGCGTATGAAATGAAAGTTGGTATAGCTTCAAAAAAAGAAAAGTAGCGCAACCAGACATAGTTGCGCTGCAGGCAGAAAGAGCCTTGGCGCAACAAAAGGGCTTGCCAACCACGCCAGTCCAACCATGGCAACAAGAGACCGAACGTCAGAAATTAAGCGAGGCAAGATACCGGGAGATGGAAGAGGCGACCAGACACAGGAAGTTAGCAGAGCGGGTCGCCCAAGCCACCTTGAGAAGTTTGTTGAAATTGCCTGGCAAAGCTTACGAGGGGGCTGGGCTGGTCGGAACGCGTGTGGTCGGTGGCCAATGGGCGCTACGGAGAGCGAACTTCGGCCGCTCACGCCCGGGCTGAGTGCAAACCGGAAGCGCTCAAAGCAGGTCAGGCGAGCGAAGTCTTGATGGCCTACGACCGCTACTGGGCCGAGAATTTGCCAATTGGTTCGGGCACAATTGAGGCCCCTGCAAACATTTGGTGGCGGCGCGTCGCAAACAATCCGGGATGCGTTGAACGCCGGACGGATTGGGAGACGTCCTGGCGCTGCGGTGTTGTGGACTCAATGATCGCCTGGGCGAACTATGCCAGAAACCGAAAGTCAAGATCGAGCGGGCTAAGGCTGCTTGAGCTTACCAACTTTGACTTCGTACACCCGGAATAAAAAAGCCCTTGAGCCTCGGCCTGCAAAGGTGTAAAACCTGTCTTCCGTCGCCGCTCCCGATTAATAACCTAAAAATCGAATTTATCCTCTCCTCCGGTCTCCTAAACCTGAATTGAATTGAAAAGGAAATATTCTGTGGCTGAGAACAAAAAACATCTGCTGGACAAGATTTCTGCGCGAACGGCGCGCATCGGCGTAATCGGGCTTGGTTACGTAGGGCTTCCGCTCGTCGTCGAATTCGCGCGCGGAGGGTTCAACTCGACAGGTTTCGAGGTTGACGCGAAGAAGGCGGACGCCATCAACCGGGGCGTGTCATACATTCCTGATGTCCCGACCGGGCAGGTAGCCGAGATGATCGCCGCGAAACGACTGAGCGCGACGACAGATTTCTCGCTGCTGAAAGATCAGGACGTGATCATCATCTGCGTGCCGACGCCGCTCAGGAAGACCAAAGACCCTGATGTTTCATACATCCTGACGGCCTCGGAAAAGATTCAAGCCTGCCTGCGTCCCGGCCAACTGATCATTCTCGAATCAACGACCTATCCCGGCACGACGGACGAAGTCTTGAAGCCAATCTTTGATGAGACCGGGCTGAAGCTCGATGACGATTATTTCCTGGCGTTCTCGCCTGAACGCGTTGATCCGGGCAATGAAAAGTTCAACACGAAAAACATCACCAAAGTTGTCGGCGGCGTGACTGAAACCAGCGCCGAAGTAGCGGCGGCGGTTTACAGCGCAATTGTTGAAAAGGTGCATCCGGTCAGTTCCGCGCGCGTGGCCGAAGCGTGCAAGCTGCTTGAAAACACGTTCCGCGCCGTCAACATCGGTTTGGTGAATGAACTGGCGCGGCTCTGCGACACGCTGGGCATTGACACCTGGGAAGTGATCGCGGCGGCGGCGACCAAACCATTCGGATTCATGCCGTTTTATCCGGGGCCGGGCATCGGCGGGCATTGCATCCCGCTCGACCCGCATTACCTGTCGTGGAAGGCGCGGATGCACGGCTTCGAGGCGCGATTCATCTCGCTGGCCGAGGAAGTCAATTCGCGCATGCCCGATCACGTGGTTGATCTGGTGGCGCGTGGACTCAACAATCATCGCAAGCCGGTCAACGGATCGAAGATTTTGATCATGGGCGTAGCTTACAAACGTGACATTGACGACATGCGCGAAAGCCCCGCGCTGGGCATCATCGAGAAATTGCAATCTCTCGGCGCCGACGTGCAATTCCACGATCCTTACGTCGAAGAGATTCACCTGGAAGGAAACGGCCATCGGATGCGCGGAATCGAGATGAGCGGAGAATTGATCAGCGAAGCCGATTGCGTGGTGATCGTCACCGATCATCGCAAGGTTGATTACGCCTGGCTGACCGAACGCGCGAAGCTGGTGGTTGATACCCGCAACTCGACACGCGGACTGAGAGATTTCGAGGAGAAGATCAT
>JAJVID010000164.1:5150-16356 GCA_022072205.1 Acidobacteriota bacterium | reverse complement strand
CCGATTGCGTGGTGATCGTCACCGATCATCGCAAGGTTGATTACGCCTGGCTGACCGAACGCGCGAAGCTGGTGGTTGATACCCGCAACTCGACACGCGGACTGAGAGATTTCGAGGAGAAGATCATCCGGCTGTAGCCGGAAAAGGAGACAAGGAGACAAGGAGAAGGGGAGACAAGGGGACAAGGAGAAAAAATAGGCGTGGTCAATCTTCTTGTCTCCTTGTCTCCCCTTCTCCTTGTCTCCCCTTCTCCTTGTCTCCTTGTCTCCCCCTCTTCACTTAACGATCAGCGCCTTGTGGATTCCCGCTGAGACTTTGAAAGTCGCTGCCGCGCCCGCCGACGTGCTGCCCAGCACTTTGTCATCAACTGAGACAGTGATCTTTCTTCCCTCCGAAGCGGGGATCAGGACATGAGTTCGTTCTTTCGCTTCGATGGCGAAAGCGATTGCGCGGTCGCCGGTGCGGAAGGCTCGCAATCTGACGGGCGCTTCACATTCGATTTCGATCTTGCCATTGCGACGGATGACGGTTCGCTTCGGCCCCGCGATCACGTCGAATTTCACTCCCGAAAAACTGACGCGTTCGAGCCGTGTTTCTTCAGCGGCGGCGACGCTGCCGAAAGACAAACCAGCCCAGAGGTCTGCGCTGATCAATTCCTCGACGGCAGGCCAGATCATCAGGCCGAAGAAATATGTTTTTTGCCCGTCGCCTTCTTCATCCGATTTTTCGCTGATTGGTCGTCCATCAGCGCTTGAATACTGGTCGTAAAATCTGCCGTTCTTTTCCAGCGCAGTTCGCGCCATTGAGAGATTTTTGCGCGCCAGTTCGGCGGCCTCGTTCTGGTATCCGTAACGCTTCAGTCCCAGGTAAATCAAATAACTCATCGGCGCCCAGATTGCGCCCCGCCCCGGAGCCTTTTCCGCGAAAGCCGCATCGTCGCGCGAAATCGAAGGCAGCGGATATTCGCCCCAGAATTTTGTCGGATCGAGCAGCGTCGCCGTCATCCGTTTCGCCTGCTCTTCATCGGCCAGCCCCGCCACCAGCGGATAGAAATTTTCGGGCGACAAGCGATGCGAAAAACGCCCGTCCCAGTGGCGATTGAGATACAAGCCGTCTTCTTCACTCCACAGCTTGTCGTTGACGCTGGTTCTGATCCGTTCGTAACGAATTTGCCATTTGTCAGCTTCAACCGGCAGATTCAACTCGCGCGCCATCATCATCAGTATTTCAGTGTCGAGCGCGTAAAGCGCGTTCAGCCCGACCGTCGAATATTCGAGCGTGTGAGTCTTGTCGTTGTATTTCGCCTCATCGCCCAACTCTGATTGTGGATCAGGTTGATTTGAAGCTGTTGCGGGATGGCTGTTGATCCATTGCGGTCTGTCTTCCAGACCCGATTCGGAAAAGGCCAGCCGCTGCTTCGCGGCGTTCGACATCGTTCGCGCGCCCAACTGCCCGTGTTCCAACTCCGCGTCGAATCCCCATTCGAGCAATCCGTCGCCGTTGCCGTCGCGCCACGCCTGCCCGTCTCCGCGGTTGCTGAACCACCAATCGTTCCACTGGCGTAATCGCGGATAAGCCCAGGCCAGAAGGCCCAGATCGTGCGTCGTCAGATAAACCTTCCAGACGCACATGGCCCCAATCGGCGGCATTGATCTGCCGGCGGTCACCGCCGCTTCGTCCCGCCGAGTGTTTTGCAGATAACGGCGCAGCGGCGCGCGTCCGTCAGGGGCCTGGCCTTCAAGCAGCAGCCGCATGGTCGCCGACGCGCTCGCGTCGCTGACCAGCGCGGAGAACGCCGCATTGAAAAACGTATCCCAACTCAAGACTGCGTTGCGCGCGTCACGGTCATTGCGGCGGCTTACGGCTACGTATTCAAGCCTCCTTTCGGGCAAGTAAGCGCGGCTCCAATTCAAGGTGCGGCTGAGCGCCGTGAAACTGTCGCCAAACGATCCGCCGCTCGCCGGGCGGGAGTCTTCGTATTTCTTCTCCTGTTGATCGAGAATTTCCGCGACCGGATTTTGCAGGAGTTTGTTCGATTCGACCTCCATCGCGTTGAAGTCATCGCCGATCATCGCCACGAAGCTAATGGAATTGGCGGAGGCGCCCGCGCCCACGACACCGCTTAACGAACTCGGAATGGGATCGAAACTCAAAGCGGCGAAACGGCTGACCTCGCGGTCTTCCTGTTTGGGGCCGGATTGTTGCGCGTGGCCTTCTCTGACCAGCGTTTTGCGCATCGCTTGCGGATCGCTGTAATCCGCCGCGCCTGCGCCCGTGCGATCCGCCCGCAGGAGAAAATTCCGCAGAGGAGGTTTGGTCTTCTGATTGTTGATCTGCTCGCCGAAGATCGTTCGGCGATCTCCCTGCGCGGAGAACGCGGCCCAGCCGGTGTCGCCGCGCAGATCGTTCCAGGGACGGTAAGCCTCAATCGCCACGCGCACGCTCGTCGGCGCAGACAACCTACCGACGACCACGTTGGCGCTCACGCGGCTCCACCGCAACGTAACCGGAGTCTTGTCGTCGAAACGCGAGCGCCAGCTCAACTGCGCGTAAGAGCCATCGGAAGCGCAATCGCCCAACTCGAATGATCGCGGCGTGTCTTCGACGGCGCCGCCCGGGCGGTAAATCAAAAAGCGCAGGCCGAAAACATTCTGCTCATTTGCGATGAACACGATGCCGTTGAACTGCGCGCCGTCATAAGCTCCCACGAGCGCGCGTTGCGCTTCCGACTGACCCGCCTGTAGTCCGGACGAACCGGCCTCCGGGCGTGGCGAAAGCGCGGCGATCAACAAGACGGCGATGATACTCCTGGCGAGCTTGCTCATATTACGAGTGACTTCTTGCGGACTATTTTGGCGATTGATTGGCGACGCTGCGGCCGCAAGCTTATTTTGATCCGCTACGGCTTGCAAGCGCTCATAACTTCAGGGGATTTGGAATGGGGAAGGAATTGCGTAAAATCTCGGCTCGATTCTATCGAAAGTTTTCCAAAGTGTCATAAAAAGAATGGCTACATACGACGATCTGAGTCTTCACGTCAGGCTCTTCATGAAAGGCTACCCTTTCTGGCGTTATGAGATTGACCCGACACCGCGCGCGCATTTGGCAAAGCCGCTCGGCGGGTCGCGCGTTGCGCTGGTCACCACCGCCGGTCTTCGCGCGCCCTGCCAGAACGATTTCGACCGCTCGAATAAAAAAGGCGACCCGTCGTTCCGGGAGATTCCAAACACGATTGAAACCCGTCTGCTGGTGGAATCGCATCGCAGCTACGCTTTCGACCACGCGGCGGTTCAATCGGATGTCAATCTGGCGTTTCCGCTCGATCGTTTTCGCGAGCTTGAATCGCAGGGCGTGATCAGCGAATTGAATCACCGCCATTTCAGTTTCATGGGTTCGATTGTCGGCCCGCGAAAGCTGATTGACGAAACCGCGCCGCAGGTCGCGCGGATGCTTGCCGAAGACCGCGTGGACGCCGTCTTTCTCACGCCCGTCTGACCGATGTGCCAGCAGACGGTCTGTCTGCTTCAGGCAGCTATTGAACGCGCCGGTATAGCCACAGTTTCAATTTCATTGCTGCGCGAAGTGACTTCGGCGCTCAAACCTCCGCGAGCGCTGTTCGTCCCGTTCCCGATGGGCCATCCGCTCGGCGAGCCGAACAACCCGCAGTTGCAGCATCGAATCATCGCCGCCGCGCTCAGCCTGCTCGAAAGAGACGACGTTCCTGTTCTCGAAGAATTCAACGAGGCTCAAACGAATGACAAGCCCGATCAGCAAGACGCTTGAGCGATTGTTCAAGCTTTCGGAAAACAACACCACAGTCCGAATCGAACTGGCCGCCGGATTGACGACGTTTCTGACGATGGCCTACATCATCTTCGTCAATCCCGGAATTTTGAAGGAAGCGGGCGTGCCTTTTGAAGGCGCTCTGTTTGCGACCTGTCTCTCGGCGGCGATTGGCTCGCTGATGATGGGCTTGATTGCAAACTATCCATTCGCGCTGGCGCCGGGGATGGGCTTGAACGCCTACTTCACCTACACGGTGGTGAAGACGATGGGTTACGACTGGCGCGTTGCGATGGGCGCAGTCTTCATTTCCGGCGTGGTGTTTTTTATTCTGACGCTGGCCCGCATCCGGGCGATGATCGTTGACGCGATCCCGATGACGATGAAGACCGCTGTGGCTGCAGGCATCGGCCTGTTCATCGCATTCATCGGTTTGAAAAACGCGGGCGTGATTGCGGCGTCGCCAGCGACGTTCGTGACGCTCGGCCACATCACGTCGAAATCAGTGTTGCTTGCGCTCGGCGGGCTTGTAGTCACGGCGGCGCTGATCGCTCGTGGTTACAAGACAGCGATCATCATCGGAATTTTCATCGTCACCGCCGCCGCGATTTTGCTGGGGCTTTCCAAGTTTCCCACGAGCGTGATCCAAATGCCCGACGTACGTTCGACGTTTATGCAGTTGGACGTGCGCGGGGCGTTGAAACTCGGCGCGTTCGACGTGATCTTCATTTTTCTGTTCGTTGATCTGTTCGACACCATCGGCTCGTTGATGGGGTTGGGCAGGCAGGCTGGTTATCTCAGGCCCGACGGGACGATGCCGCGAGTCAACCGCGCGCTCTTTGCTGACGCGATTGCGACCATCGCCGGTTCGATCTTCGGCACGTCAACAGTCGTGACTTATATCGAAAGCGCGACGGGCGTGAGCGAAGGCGGGCGAACCGGATTGACGGCGGTCACTGTGGCGGGTCTTTTCATTTTGGCAATGTTTTTCTCCCCGATTGCTGGCGCGATTCCGCCAATCGCCACCGCGCCCGCGTTGATCATTGTCGGCGCGTTGATGATCGGCGCGGTGACTTCGATCAAGTGGGACGATATGACCGAAGCGATTCCCGCGTTTTTGACCATGCTGGCGATGCCGCTGACGTTTTCGATAGCTAACGGACTGGCGCTCGGATTTATTTTCTATCCGCTGTTGAAAGTTCTGACGGGAAGATGGCGAGAAGCCAGTCCGCTGGTTTACATCCTGGCGGTGTTATTCGTGCTGAGATATGTCTATTTGGGAGAGGAATAAGACGCGAGGGTATGTTTTTAGGTTATGCTCCCACCATCCACAGTCACCACTTCGCCGATCATATAGCTGTTCCTGTCTGAAACCATGAACGCCGCGAATTCAGCTAGCTCTTCGGGATGGCCACGACGGCCTTTCGCGCACCAGAATTTGTGCATCTCCAGCAAGCGCTCCGGCAGGGCGTCCGACAAATCGGTGTCGAAGATTCCGGCGGCGATGGCGTTGACCGTGATGCCGAACGGCGCGGCTTCGCGCGACAGACATTTGGTGAAGCCGATGACGGCGGCTTTCGACGTGGCGTAATGCACAGCGGTGGGCAGAGCGCGGACGGCCCCGATGCTGCTCAGGTTCAGGATATTGCCTGATCGCTGGCGCATCATGAATTTGAAGACCGGTTTGGTGGCGTTGAAGATTCCATTGACGTTGGTGTCAATCACCTCATCCCAGGCGCGCTCGGTCATCGTGGCGAAGTTGTCGCCGCGATTGATCGCCGCGTTGTTGACCAGAATGTCAATGCGCCCGAACTCTTCGTGAACCTTGCGCGCCATCTTGATCATTCCCGGACGATCGGTGACTGAAACTTTAAACGAAAGCGCGCGGCGTCCGAACGATTCGATCTTTTCGACGGTGGCGGCGGCGCGCTCGTCGCTGACGTTGTAGTTGAACGCGATGTCGGCGCCTTCGCGCGCGAAGACTTCGCACAGCGAACGCCCGATGCCGCGCGAACCGCCGGTGATGATTGCTTTTTTTCCTTCGAGTAAACCCATGAATTTTGATAAAGAAGCGGAAAACTATCCTGCAATCGAATATCCGTTCGATTCAGGCTCCTGTTTGCGAATGGCGACGCGCTCTTCGACCTTGCGCATCAGTTCGTCAACAATGCGTTTGGTTGCGTCGGGAATGGCGATGCGTGACGCAGCCAATCGCATCGCCGCGTGCTCAGCCGGATCGTGCAGCAAACGCCGGATCGTCGGCACGACATCGCCCGCGCGTTTGAGCAGCAGCCCGGCGTTGTGGCGCGAGATGAGATTGGCGGTTTGCGATTCCTGCGGCATCGGCGGCGTGGTCGCATCGGCGATGATCGGCAATCGCGTCGCCAGGGCTTCAAACGTAGTCAGCCCGCCGAGTTTCGACACCATAACGTCCGCCGCGTTCATCAGCCTCTCCATCGCGGTTGTGTAGCCGATGACTTTTGTGGGAAAGGGCGACCGGCGGGCGATTGCGCTGGCGCGCTCGCGCAATTCATCGTTGCGCCCAGCCAGAAAAATCGCCTGAGTATTTTCGAGATGCCTTCCTTGTTCGACCATCTCTTCAAAGATGCGCGGGATGTTGCCACCGCCGATCCAGCCGGCGTTGATGAAGACGGTGAACTTTTCGGGATCAAGCCCAAGCTCGGCGCGCGTGGCCGTTTTGTCCTCTTCGCCTTGAAATTGAAATTTCGGATGAATCGGGATGCCGCAGATTTTGATCTTCTCTGCGGGCACGCCGTAATCAATCAACTGCTGCCGCGCCTCTTCGGTGGCGACCAGATAGAGACTGACTTCATCACAGGCCCATCCGCGCCAGAACCCGTAACACGGATCGGTCACGACGGTGACGAGTGGGATGCGGTCAAGCAATCCAAGCTCGCGCAGCATGCGCCCCAGAAAATGCTGCGTCATAGGATGAACCGAAACGACGACCTGCGGGCAGTATCTTTCAAACAACTGCCGCACGTAACGCGAAGTCATCCTGTAGAACAGGCTCGATTCATTCGGTCGGAAATGCTCAATCGCCCAGTAATAGTACTTCATCAAATGCTGGTGATTGCGCAGCAGGTAGTTGTAGAACTCCGCCAGTTTTTGCGCCAGATGATGAGACTCTTCAATCGCGCGGGCGATGTTGACCAGACAATCGGGAGCGGCGAAACGCTTCAGGCCGTCGGCGATTGCAGTGGCGGCGCTGGTGTGGCCGCCGCCGGTTTCAGATGTGATGATCAGGAATTTTTTGGTGGGTTCGTCAGTCATTCAGTCTTTTGGGTTTTAAATTGTTTTGGGTCTGTTGAATCAATCCATAGGCTTTCAAGTCTTCTATTACAATCTTGCTGTAGGATTTCAGATCGCCGCATTTAAGCTGTGGAGGAAGGACGAGTGAACCGAAAATTTTCTTGGGCACCCGCTCTGCATGGATGCCGTCGTCGTAATAGATATCAAGCAGCTCCAGGATCGCTTGCGCTATACATCCGTAAATCTTGGGAAAAATCCTAGTCCTATAATTGTAGCTTGCTCGCTTCTTCAGACCATTAAGCGGTTTGCATCCTTTCTGTGATTTCATATGAGTTGTTCATGAAAATATCTCCTATTACGAGGACCTCTTTTTTGACAGTATTCATCTCGCCACCTCTTATGCCGTTCGCGGCGCCAGTACCGGCTCAGATTCAGCCCTGTGCGACTTCTTCAATTGCCGCTCCAACTTTTTGATTTGGATCAGGTGTTTCGGGTTGAAAGCCAGCGATGGGTAATAGCAGTTCGATTCGTGCGTGCAATAACAGCCGTTTTTGACGTGCTCGCGGCGAACCTGCATCTCCGGCGAATTCCACAGCGCCCAGAAGTTCCAGTCGTAATCGCGCAGGTTGCCGATTGGATCGAGGTTTTCGCAGCTCGACACAGTGCCTTCGTCGTAGATCACGCCGCCGGTCGTTCCGGCGAAACAGCGCAGTTGGGCTTTGTGCTGTTCTTCGGTGCGGGCGATCAACTCGTGCATGTAAATGTCCACTGCGGCTTTGAAGTATCCGCCGTCGCCTTTGTAATGGTTTTTGATCAAGCCGCGCCGCGAATCATCGTCAATCATCGCCGCGAGCCTGCGGTAACGGCTCAAATCAATATTCAATTCTTCGGCCTTCGCCGAAGGCGGGCGGATGTAATTGACATTGATCTTGTCGGGTTTGAGTTCGTAGCGCAGGAAGTCGTACCACTCGAAGATGCGATCCTGGTTGGAGTTCATAAAACAAGTGCAGGTCTGAACGTCAACGCGCGGGATTTCGCGCTGGATCGCCTGAAGCTGGCGCGCAGTGTCAATGGCCTTGTCCCAGCTTCCGGCCTTGCCGCGAATCTTCTCGTGCTCGTCCTTCAACCCGTCAATGCCGAGCGCAACAGTGACGTTGAGCTTGGGGCATTCTTCGAGAATGCGGGAAACATCAGGGATGATGCGCTGCTGGATGCCGCCGTTCGACATCAAGTAGACCGATTCGAGATCGTTGTTTTCGTAAAACGCGCGGACGACTTCGGGCAGATCTTTGCGCGTGAACGGCTCGCCGCCGGCGATGATCAGGATCGGGAGCTTGCCACCTAACGTTTCGCTGATGCGCGTAAGATTTTCAGTAGTCATCTGCAATTTCTTGCGCGGCTTGTCGTCCAACTCTTCGGTGAAGAAGCAATGTACGCATCGCATGTCGCAGACCGACGTGATCAGAATGTTCAAAATGACAGGAGAAGTGACACCGCCCATCAACACGCGGCCATAGCGTTTAACAAGTTCGAGGTTATAATCCATATCTCTCCTTCGGGTTATGTGTGGAGCGCTATTTCGCAGCGGTAGAATGATTGGCTATTAAGCTTCGATTGTTTCATAAAGTCAAATCCCGGAAGCCGGAGCTTCCGGTCGCCAAACAGCTATGCTCAACCACCCGCTAGCGCGTCTGGATCGCGACGGAAAACTGAGGAAAAGGCTGCTGCCATTTTGCAGACTCAAGCCCGGCGAGGTCTGGCGCGATGAGCGGAAAGGGCACAGCGTCGGCTGTTTTGAAGCCGCATCGCGCGAAGATGTAATGAGTCTGTGTGGAAGGCGGCGCGCCAGTCTGGCAATCCACGATCTTCCCTACAATTTCATAGCGTTCGATAGCCGGAAGACGGATGAGTTCATCGAATGGCTCTACGCGGTCATTGCCAACACGGATGAAGTTCTGGCAAAAAACAGCAGCCTTTATCTGTGGATTGGAGCCGATCAGAAAAACGGTTTTACCCCGCTGCCCGAACTGATGCTGATGATGCGCGATACCAATTTCACGGCGCGCAGCTTCATTACGCTTCGCAACCAGCGCGGCTACGGCACGCAGAAAAACTGGATGAGTGTGCGGCAGGAATTGCTCTATTACACGAAAGGCTCGCCCAAATTCGCGCCGCAGTACACCGACATACCGAAGGCGTTGAAGGGCTATTACAAAGAGGTCAATGGTCAGATGACTGAAAACACCGAGCGCGGGCGAGCCGACACCATCCGCGCAGGCAACGTCTGGATTGATGTGCAGCAGGTCTTTTACCGAATGGAGGAGAACGTCAACGGGTGTTACGCGCAAAAGCCGCTCAAGGCGATCGCGCGGATCATCCAGGCCAGTTCGTCGTCCGGCGACAACGTTCTCGACTTCTTCTCGCATTCGGGCACAACGCTGCTCGCGGCGGAGATGACCGGGCGGAGATGTTTGACGATGGACATTGACCCGATCTTCTGCGAAATCACCATCCGGCGGATCGAACATTTTCGCCAGACCGGGCGAACCGGCTGGCAGAACAGCAACCCGTTCGCGCGAGAGTTGGAACAGATCAAATAAGGGAGGCAGCTAATGAACAGAAGGTATCCGAAACCGCGCAGGCCAGTCAGGCCAGTCAGAGAAGCGGACGACAGCTACTGGGAATACGACGAGGTGGAGAGAAGGCCGAGCGGCGGCGGACTCTGGAAATTCATCGCCGTTGTAAGCATCGGCGTAGCCGTGCTGGCTTCTTACGCGTTTATGACCGGCAGGGGCGTTTATGACGCTTTTGCGCCGCGTGGGAAAGTCATTCAAACGGCGACCACGACGCTGTCGAAGATAGAGCGCGAAAACCAACTCGTGACGACCCGCGCGTTCGTTCAGGCCGTGGTCAGACAACGCGACGAGCAGTGGTACGGTAATGCCGAGGTCATTCGCATCGTTCCGGCGACGATCCATTACGCGGTCAATCTGAACGAAATTGACCGCGCCAAGATCGAATATGACGAGCAATCAGAAACGCTCTGGGTTCCGCTGCCGGATGTCAATATCCTCTCGATTGATCCGGACATGAACAAGGCGGAGGTGATCAGGAATCTGGATACGTTGCGCACGGAACAATTGACGGGCAACGCGCTGGAGGAGGCTACCGAAAAGATGGTGCGCCCGGCGCTGGAAGAACTCGGGAAATCGCCCGAAATTATCAAGACTGCGAAAGACCAGGCGATCGTTTCCGTCCGGCAACTGCTCGAATCTGCGCTCGACGCCACCGGGGCAGGAGTCAGAGTCAAACCCTATTTCAAGAGCGAGGGCAAGACGTCAGCTCCGGCGAAGCAATAAAGCGTTTAATGTTTTCCGGTCGGGATTTGTCCTTAAAATAAATTTTCCCTCTCGTGTGGGATCAGCCTACCTGAGAACCGCTTTCCGGCAGATGCCTTTTTCGCGACTGTGCCCTCAAACTCGCTCCGCGCCGCCAAACATCTGCTCGGATCGGAGCAGGCCGACACCAATTGGGGGACGCCTTCTCACGGATGTTTGTGCTGGTTACCGTCGCGATGCTGCTCCTGGCAATCATCGGGTGCGCGTTTCTGGCGCTCGATCCGAAAGCGTCCGAGCAATTGCGCAGAGTCTGCGCTGATCGCGGCACGCATTGTGAAGCGAGTTTGTCGAGCGCCGTCCTGCGCTTGCTCACACACGATCTGAGCTTATGGGACTATCTCGTCCCGCCAGCTAAATTCAACCTGGACATGTTTTTACAAAATGTGCCCTGACGCAGGATCGCTTTAGCTGACTTGAGATTTCTGGACGGATGTTCTGTTCGGAATTCGTTGTGTCTGGGAAGGGAAAAACTTATTGAGCAGGCGGTAACCTAACAAAGCCACCACCGCAATTCCAAATCCGATGGGAATGCGCGTGTCGGCTTTAACCAGCAGATAGTAATGAACCACACCTGAAATGGCCGCGACGTAAGCCAGCTTGTGCAAGCGATTCCACCGTTGTCCGCCCAATCTCTTAACCATCTTGTTCGTCGAAGTAATCGCCAGTGGAATCAACACGAGGAAGGCGAACATTCCAAGAAAAATGAACGGACGTTTGAGCGTGTCATCAGCAATCGCCCCGAACTTGAACGC
>JAJVID010000164.1:0-5050 GCA_022072205.1 Acidobacteriota bacterium | reverse complement strand
GCGCCGTTTTGCGGCAATAGCATTTTGCCGTATAAACCGGCAGAGAGGATCGTCAGCGGATGCAAAGCTTCGTCCAGCCGCAAACCTTCAACGTAAGGCCAGGGCAACACGTCGCGGCGCTGGTTCGGCATCCGCTGCGGATCAAACAGCGTGCTGAACGCAACGTATTTCGCCGACCCCATCGGCTCGACTTCATCGAGCAATCGTTTGAGCGGAAAACCGAGCCAGGGAATGATCATTGACCACGCCTCGACGCAGCGGAAGCGGTAGACGCGATCTTCCAGCGGCGCGATCTTTGTTAGATCGTCAATGTCGAACGTCTTTGGTTTATGAACCATCCCGCCGACTTCGACAGTCCACGGGCGCGTGATGAAGTCCTTCGCGCGAGGCGCGACGCCTTCTTTGCTGGTCGAAAATTCGTAGAAGTTATTGTAGTTGGCGATGTCTTCAAGATTACTCGCCGGCTCGCCCGCGGGAGTGGAATAGCCGCTGACGGGATTGGCCTGCGTCACATCAACCGGTTTTGATTGCTGATTCGGCGTGGCAAGCTTGCGATAAAGCAAACCCGTAGCCGCCGCGGTTGTGGTAATCACCGCGCCGCGAATGAATGTGCGGCGGTTCCAGAAAAGGCTCTCGTCGGTAATCTCACTGCTTTTGATGTTGTCGTGATTTTTGAAGATCATAGTAGCGCCTCGATCAGTACGCGGCGATTATCGCATATCCCTCCCTACACTCTTGAATGCGCGGAGGGCGAGAATTTATTCCCTTCCGACCATTAGACTCCTCTCGGTTTGCGCTTATAATCGCCACTCTTTCAAAACTACGTTTCCGCAACCAGAACAGATGCCAGTATCGCAGATGGAAGAATTGCTTCAGCAATCGGTGTCGCAGTTGAAGGCGCGTTTTTTAGACGGCCAGGAGCCGGCGCCGCGAGGCCTGCTCGAAGCTCTCGAAACCGATTCGCGCCGAAGCGCGCGTGAGCTTGCCGCCAGGTTGCGTTCGCGCGAGCGTATCAACCGCGCCGAAGGACAGCGATTGCGGCATCTGTTGAAATACGAATCGGAACTCTGGTCGCAGGGGTTCAATCTGATCGCCGGTGTTGACGAAGCCGGCGTCGGCCCGATGGCCGGCCCCGTAGTCGCTGGCGCGGTCGTGCTGCCGCGCGATTACAAACTGCGCGAACTTGATGATTCAAAAAAGCTCGACGAAGCGACTCGCGAACAAATGGCTCAACAAATCAAAGCCGACGCGGTCGCGTGGGGAATCGGCGTCGCTGAAGTCGAGGAAATTGACGAACTGAACATTTATCACGCCGGTTTGCTTGCGATGCGGCGGGCGGTCGAAGGCTTGAAAACAAAGTCCGATTTCATCCTCCCCGATTTTATCCTGGTGGATGCGCGCACGATTCCCGATTGCGCCGCGCCTCAACGCGGCATTGTTCGCGGAGATTCGCTGTCGGCGAGTATCGCGGCGGCTTCAATCATTGCAAAAACGACGCGAGACGCGATGATGATCGAACTCGATGAGCAGTATCCGGGCTACGGCCTGGCCGCGCACAAAGGCTATCCGACACCGCAACACTTTGAAGCTCTGCGGCGTCTTGGCGCGTCGCCGATACATCGCCGCAGCTACAGGCCCGTCCGCGAGGTTTTGGGGCTGGAGCCGGTTCAGACTGCGTTGTTTGACGCCACGCCGGTAATCTCAAATCCTGAATCTCAAATCTGAAATTCTCCATAATGCCCACGCCACAACTGAAAACCGCTGACGAATCAATTACTGGATCGCGCGACGCCATCGGGTTCACGCTGCGACTTGGTCGCGCGTTGCACTCCTACGGCATCCCGGCGCACCGGCTGGAAGAGGTGATGGGGAAAGCCACCGAAAAACTCGGTCTTGAGGGGCAGTTCTTCTCGACGCCGACCTCGATCTTCGCTTCGTTCGGGCCGCAGGATCAGCAGCAGACTTTTCTGATGCGCGTCACGCCGGGCGAAGTGAACCTGGGCAAGATCGCCGATCTGGACGAAGTGACGACCGAAGTGCTACGCGGTTCGCTCGATCCGGCCAAAGGGTCGGAGATGATCGAGCAAATTCTCTCCGCGCCGCATCGTTACGGCAGGGCGTTGACGATCATCGCGTTCGGACTGGCGTCCGCCGCCGCGTCGCGCTTTCTGGGCGGAGGGTTGAAAGAGATCGCGGTCTCGGCCCTGATCGGTTTGATCACAGGATTGCTGTCGCTGCTCGCCGGCAAGTATCAATCGCTCGGCAAAGTCTTCGAGTTTATCGTGGCCTTCACCGCGTCAGCGCTGGCTGAATCGCTGACTTTCGCCATCGGGCCTTACGCTGTTTCAAACGCGATGCTGGCCGGGCTGATCGTGTTGATGCCGGGATTGACGCTGACCATCGCGCTGATCGAGCTTTCGACAAAGAACCTGTCGTCGGGAACGGCGCGACTGAGCGGCGCGTTCGTCGTCTTTCTCGGCATCGGGTTCGGCGTGGCGGTCGGCGGAGCCATTCCCGATTTGCTGATCGGCGCGCCGCGCGCGGCCCGCGCCACGCCTCTACCCGAATGGACTGAAATGATCGCGCTGGTCACAATGCCGATTGCGCTGACCGTTCTGCTGCGCGCCCATTTGCGCGACGCGATATGGATCATCACCGCGGGAGCGTTGGCGGTCGGCGGCGGCCACGTTGGCGTAAAATTCTTCGGCCCTGAGGTTGGCGTCTTCCTGGGAGCGTTGACGGTCGGCGTGGCCAGCAACTGGTACGCGCGATTGCTTGACCGTCCGGCGACAATCACACAGGTTCCCGGCATTCTGCTGCTCGTGCCCGGCAGCGTCGGATTTCGTGGGCTGGCGGCGCTGATGGACGAAAAGATAGTTTCGGGAGTTGATACGACGTTCAAGATGATTTTGACGGCGGTGGCGCTGGTGGCCGGAACGCTGATGGCCAACGTCATTGCGCCGCCGCGACGAGAAATTTAAACAAGGAGGAAATCGAATGACACAACGAATCAATCATCAATGGCGGCTGGCCGCGCGCCCGGTCGGAAATATCAAAGAGTCCGATTTTCAGTGGACCGAAGAACCCGTCCCGGAATTGAAAGACGGGCAAGTCCTCGTCCGCAATCTCTACCTCTCGCTCGACCCGGCGAATCGCGGCTGGGTGCGCGAAGAAGGTTCTTACATGGCTCCGATCCCGCTCGGCTCGGTGATGCTGGGCGGAACGGTCGGCGTCGTAGAAGAATCGCGCAATCCGAATTTCCAGGCCGGCGGAAACGTGCAGGGCCTTCTCGGCTGGCAGGAATACGCCGTGACTGACGGCGCGGGCTTAAACAAATTGCCGAACAACCCGGCGATTCCGCTGACGGCTTATCTGGGCTTGTTCGGACACATCGGGCTGACGGCCTATTTCGGTCTGCTCGACATCGCGAACCCGAAGCCAGGCGAAACTCTGGTCGTATCAGCCGCCGCCGGAGCCGTCGGTTCAATTGTCGGCCAGATAGGCAAGATCAAAGGCTGCCGCGTCGTCGGCATCGCGGGCAGCGACGAGAAATGCAAATGGATCGTTGACGAACTCGGCTTCGACGCCGCGATCAACTACAAGACCGAAAACATCCGCGAAGGGCTGAAGCGAACCTGTCCCAAAGGCATAGACATTTACTTTGAAAACGTCGGCGGCGAAACACTCGACGCAGTGCTGGCGATGATCAACCTGCACGCGCGCATCAGCGTCTGCGGAATGATCTCGCAATACAACGCCACAGCGCCCGTCCCCGGCCCGTACAACCTGATCAACGTCATACCCAAACGGGCGAAGATACAAGGCTTTCTCGTCACCGATTACATGCCTCGCGCATCGGAAGCCATCCCGGAACTGATCAAATGGTACATGGAGGGCAAGCTCAAATACCGCGTGGATGTTGTCGAAGGATTGAAGGAAGCGCCGCGCGCGTTGAACAAACTCTTCGACGGATCGAATCAGGGCAAGCTGATCATCAAGGTGTGAACCAGAAGTAGACAGGCTTAGCAGGATTTTTCAGGATAGAAGTGTCCTCCGGTGACACCACACCAAGGCGGCTTGCTAAAGTCCGCCTGTTCAATCCGATCCTTAAATCTGAAATAAATGACAACGAGGTGATCTAACGAGGTGATCTTATGAAATCTGTTTTGCTCGCGTCGCTCGCCGCAGTTTCGATTTTCGCGGCATTCATCCTTGCAGTTCCAGGCAATCGTTCGTCAGTCGTTGCTTATCAGGAAAAGGACAGCAGCGCCAAAAGTCGCAAGGTCCCGGCGAACAGGAAGAAGGAGGTCGCTACATTGGCGGGAGGCTGTTTCTGGTGTTTGGAAGCGGTCTACAACGACCTGCGCGGCGTCGAAAAACTCATTTCAGGTTATTCCGGTGGTCGCGTAATCAGGCCGACCTACGAACAGGTCAGCGCGGGAAACACAGGCCACGCCGAAGTTGTGCAGATCACATTCGATCCACAGGTGATCTCATTCAAGGAGTTGCTCGAAGTCTTCTTCACTATCCACGATCCGACGACGCTGAATCGTCAGGGAGCCGATGTCGGCGCGCAATACCGCTCAGCGATTTTCTATCACTCGCCGGAGCAGAAGGCCGAGGCCGAGAAAGTTATCGCCGACATCGCAGCCGCGAAAATCTGGAAAAATTCGATTGTCACCGAGGTGACAAAGTTTGAAGCGTTCTATCCAGCCGAGGACTATCATCAGCGTTATTACGAACGCAATCCGAACCAAGGTTATTGCCGGATGGTGATCGAGCCGAAGGTCATCAAATTCCGCCGGCAGTTTATGTCGAAGCTGAAAAAGCAACCGGCGGCGAATGAACGCTGATCAGCTAAAGATCATCAATCGAAACCAGCCCTTGTTTGATCGCATAAATCACGGCTTGCGTGCGATGCGCTAGATGCAGTTTGCCGAGGATGTTACCGATGTGAGTTTTGACGGTTTCTTCACCGATGAACAGCGCCTCGGCGATTTCGCGGTTGGTGCATCCGTGCGCGAGCTGGCGCAGTACTTCGATTTCACGT
>JAJVID010000073.1:14100-34419 GCA_022072205.1 Acidobacteriota bacterium | reverse complement strand
GGCTATCAGGATTTGTATGATGAAGCCCTGATCAGCCCGATGTACACGGTCTTTGAAACCAATGGGCGCGTGGACGATTCTTTTCTCTACCGGCTGCTCAAGACCGAACTCTACCGGCGCATCTTTGAAGCGAACACGAGCGGCACGATTGATCAGCGCGGCGGATTGCGCTGGAAAGATTTCGCGAAGATCAAAGTCGCGCTGCCTTCTCTCCCCGAACAACGCCGCATTGCCGCCGTCCTGAACACCTGCGACAATGAGATTGACTCGCTTACCCGGCAGCTTGAAGCGATTCAGCGGCAGAAGCGCGGGCTGATGCGGAAGCTGTTGACGGGTCGAATTCGCGTGAAGGTTGTATGACCCAACACAATCTGTCGCATCCCTCATTTCTGGAAGACCACATCTCGCAGATTTCCGCCTTGCAACTGCTTCAAAATATGGGCTACGTCTACCTGCGCCCGCAGGAGATTCATCTTGAACGACGGGGCAAGCTGTCGAACGTGTTGCTCGAAGGCGTTCTGGAAAAACAGTTGCGCCGTCTGAACCGGATCAACTTCAAAGGCGGATCGCATGAATTTTCCGAGGCGAACATTCAGGCGGCGATTCAGGCGTTGAAGGATGTCGCGATGGCCGACGGGTTGATGAGGGTGAACGAGCGGATTTATGACCTGCTCTCGCTGGGCAAAAGCTTCGAGCAGACGATTGAGGGCGACACGAAGAGCTTCACGCTGAATTACGTTGATTGGACGCGCCCCGAAAACAACGTCTTTCACGTCGCCGAAGAGTTCGAGGTCGAGCGCGCTGGCAGTCATCAGACCCGTCGCGCTGACATCGCGCTTTTCGTCAACGGCATTCCCTTCGTCGTGATCGAATGCGCGCGGCCCGGCGAGAAGGACGCGATCAAAACCGCCATCCTCCGACACTTGCGCAATCACCGGAGCGACGGCATCCCGCAACTCTTCATCTATTCGCAAATGCTTCTGGCCATCAATCAGAACGAGGCGAAATATGCGACTACGGGAACGCCGCTTGAATTCTGGGCGCGATGGCGGGAACGATCCAGCGGCAATAAAAACATCAACGACGGAATCAACAGGCTGGTCAACAAGCCGCTCACGAAAGAGCATAAGGAGAGGCTCTTCGCCGACCGTTTCGCGTATGCGCGGCGGTATTTCGACGAGTTGGAGATCGAAGGCCGTTCGATCACGGAGCAGGACAGGGCGATCTATTGCCTGCTCCGGCCTGAGCGGCTGATCGAGTTGGCGCGCCAGTTCATTGTCTTCGACGCCGGGAGGAAAAAGATCGCGCGTTATCAGCAGTATTTCGCCGTCAAGAAGACGCTCGAACGAATCAAGCAGGTTGGCGCAGACGGCAAACGGGCGGGCGGCGTCATCTGGCACACGCAAGGGTCTGGAAAATCTTTGACGATGGTGATGATGGCTAAGGCGATTGCGCTGGAACCCGGCATCGCCGATTCGCGCGTCGCGCTCGTGACCGACCGCATCGAGTTGGACGATCAAATCTGGGGCACGTTTCACAGTTGCGGTCGAGAACCGGTGAAGGCGACTACGGGCCGGCATCTGCTGGAACTGCTCGCGCAAAATAAAGCGGCGATCATCACGACGGTGATTGATAAATTCGAGACGGCGGTGAAAGCGTCCAATTACCAGAACACGTCTAACAACATCTTCGCGCTGGTTGACGAAAGCCATCGCAGCCAGTACGGCGAAACCAACGCGCGGATGCAAAAAGTATTGCCGAACGCCTGCTACATCGGCTTCACGGGCACGCCGCTCAGGAAAAAAGACAAGAACACAGCCGCGAAATTCGGCGGCCTCATTGACGCTTACACGATTGATGAAGCGGTGCGCGACGAATCGGTCGTCCCGCTGCTTTACGAAGCCCGCCGCGTCTCGCCCATCTCAGAGGATGACGCCCGGCGAATTGCTGTGATCGCCCGCGACATCAGCGAGCATTTCAGCAAGAACATCCCGAAACCATTCAAAGCCCAACTCGCTACGCAATCGAAGCTCGCCGCGATCAGATACAAACAGCGTCTGGACGAAATCGGCCTGATCAAATCCGAGGTGTTGATTTCAGGCCCCGATACGCGCGAAGGCGACGAGGCTTTCGAGCGCGAGGGCGACGATGAGATTCAGGCTTTCTGGCGACGGATGATGGAAAGATATGGCAATGAGAAAGAGTACAACCGCTCGCTGATCGAAGCCTTTAACAAGAGCGACGAGCCGGAGATCATCATCGTCGTGGACAAGCTGCTGACGGGCTTCGACGCGCCGCGCAACATGGTTTTGTATCTGGATAAAAGTTTGAGAGAGCACAGCCTGCTGCAAGCCATAGCGCGCGTCAACCGTCTTCACGAGGGCAAGGAATTCGGCCTCGTCATTGATTATTTCGGTGTGCTCAGCGAACTCGGGCGCTCGCTCGACCTCTACAGATCGCTGCCCGAATTCGAGCAGGAAGACCTGGCGCTGGCGTTGACGGACATCTCCGAAGAGACGGCCAAACTGCCGCAGCGATACGCCGAACTCCGGGACATCTTCAAAGAGTTGGGCGAGCGTAGAGATGAAGAATCGTTCGAGCGGCTGCTGGCCGGCGATGAATTGCGCGAGCGATTTTACGAAAAGTTTTCGGCGTTCAATCGAACGATGAGCGTGGCTTTTTCGAGCGCCAGATTCATCAGCGACACGCCGGGCGAGCAGTTGGAGCGATACAAGCAAGACCTGGTCTTCTTTCAAAAGCTGCGCGTGGCGGTGAAGCGTCGCTACGCCGACGAGATGGATTTCCGCGAACACGAAGCGAAAGCGCAGAAGCTGATCGCCGCTCACGCGGCTTCAAATGAAGCGTTGCAGATCGCGCCGCTCGTGAACATCTTCGATCGGGAAGAATTTCAGGCGGAGCTTGATAAGCTCGAATCTCCGGCGTCCAAAGCTGAAACCATCGCTTACCGCACGAAGAGAGCGATTGCCGAAAAGATGGATGAAGACCCGTTCTTCTACCGCAGTTCATCGAAGGCGTTGGAAGATGCGCTCGAAGCCTGGCGCGCAGGACGACTCCCCGACGCGGAATTTTTGCAGCAAGTCACCGAAGTAATGAACAAGGTCATAGATCGTTCGGGCGACGACCTGCCGCCTGAATTGCAGAACCGCGAGGCGGCCAAAGCGCTCTACGGCGCGGTCAACGAACTCTTCGCCAGGATGAAAACCACACCGCCCAACGCGCGGAAGATCGCAGCCGAAGCCGCGCTCGAAATTGACCGGATCATTCAAGCTTGCAAGGTCGTTGATTGGACCTCAAACCTCGACGTTCAGAACGAGATGCGCAATCGAATTGACGATTATCTGTACGAGTTGAAGAAACAGCGCGAGATTGACCTGAGCTTCGACGAGATGGACTTCATCATCGAAAGCTCGGTCAACATCGCCAAGAGCAGATACGCCTGATGATGAGCCGCATCAGCGGAACGTCAAGCCAATCCTGACATTCAGCAAGTGCGCCGTGCCGTCCGCGGCGAAAATGTTGTCGCGGAACTCGAAGCGCAAGCCCACGCGCTCCTTGAACCAGTAATTTACCCCGCCGCCGAAATTGACGCCGTTCGCGTACCCACCGCGAAAGAACCCAGTGTAACCGGCGGTCACGAACGGCGTGACCTTCTCGGATTTGCTCGCTTTCAAAAAATGATAAGAGCCGTTGACCGAGAACGTCCCCAAGCCGTCGCCGATGGCTTCGAACGGAGTTATGTAGCCCAACTCCGCGCCGATGCCGACGCCGTTCCTGAGTATGCCTTCGCCGCCTCCGCCAATGTGCAACGTCCCGCCGCCGCTCGAAGCGCCGCCCGGCGCGGTAAAGACGTAGCCGTAACCGTAGCCCTTCTCGTTCGTCGTCTGTTGCGCTTTTGGCGCGGCAGTCTGAGCCGCAGCCGCGAGCGGCAGCGACATGAGCAATAGCAGAATAAATGTGATTTGACCCATATAGTCTCTCCTCTGATGAGTTCCCCCTCCTTCAATTTTGCCTTGCGCGACGTTCGCCTGTTGATTGCCCCGGCCGAATCGCTGCACTACAATTTGCCCGCGTTTCGTCAGGTCAGCGAGGGAACATCACGCAATAAGTTCAAAGGACTTCCCGTTTTGTCGTTCCATCCACTCTGGCAGGCGCCGCCCGAGGTTGAAAACTGCCACACCGAGGAAAATATTTTTTTGCCCTGAAGACCAGGGACCGGAGAGAGGCCATGACAGCAGATTCCACACCACAAGTTTCTGAAGTAACGGGATTGCTGATGGCCTGGGGAGATGGCGACCGCATCGCGTTGGATCGGTTGATCCCGATGGTTGACGCCGAGTTGCGGCGCATTGCGGAAGCCTACATGGGTCGTGAGAAACCAGGCCACGTTCTGCAAACCACCGCGCTGGTCAACGAAGCCTGGATGAAATTGATTGATTGGCAAAAGAGTTCGTGGCAAAACCGCGCGCATTTTTTCGGCGTCGCGGCTTCGCTGATGCGCAAGATTCTGGTCGGCGAAGCGCGACGGCGCGGGCGGCTCAAACGCGGCGGCAAGGACATTCAAGTCTCCCTGTCCGAAGCCGATCTGGTTCCTTCAGGCAAACAGCCCGATCTGATTGCGCTCGACGATGCGCTCGACGCGCTGGCTGAATTTGACGAGCGCAAAAGCCGGATCATCGAGATGCGTTTTTTCGGCGGCTTGTCGGTCGCGGAAACCGCCGAAGCGCTCAGGGTTTCAGAACGCACTGTGGCGCGCGAATGGGAACTGGCCAAATCGTGGATGTATAAGCAGTTGAGTAACGACGGGGCCGCCAAGTGAAAATCGTAAGCGCAGCGGCGCAATCACAAACGGGAGATTACCTCTGTGGACAAAGATCAGTGGCGGCGAATTGAAGAAGTCTTCTATTCGGCGATGGAACTGCCGCCAAACGAGCGCAATGACTTTGTACGGCGGGCCTGCGCCGGTGATGAAGAGTTGCGCCGCGAAGTTCAGTCGTTGCTGGAAGCGAACCGCAACACCGAGAGCTTCCTTGATGCTCCTGCCGCCACGCCTCAGGAATCAGCGGTTATTTCTCCAACGAAATTTAAATACTGTCCGAAGTGTAATCGAACCTACCCCAGGTCCCAGCGTTTCTGCGGCGACGATCAGGAAATTCTCTCGCTGAAAGACCCTTACCATCTGGTGGGCCGCACGCTGATAGACAAATACAAGATCATTGCGCTTGTCGGGCTGGGTGGAATGGGCGCCGTCTATTGCGCGCACCATCTGGGCATTGATCGCCGCGTGGCTTTCAAAATACTTCAGCCCAACATCGCCGTCGGCAACGAATACGTCGTGGAATTGTTCGAGCGCGAGGCGAAACTCGCCGGAAGGCTGACGCACGAAAACATCGTGGACGTCAAAGACGCCGGCCACACGCCCGATGGCATCGCGTATATCGCTATGGAATGGCTTGAGGGGCGAACGCTGGATGAAGAACTGTCGAGCCAGGGACGCTTCGCGTTCAAGCGCGCAATCGGCGTCGTCAAGCAGATCACGGCGGCGCTCGGCGAAGCTCATTCAAAACGCGTCGTTCATCGCGACTTGAAACCGGCGAACATCATGCTGCTCGATACGCCTGATGGCCGCGACCACGTCAAGGTTCTCGACTTCGGCATCGGCAAGATAATCGAAGAGACGACGGCCAATTCGCCGGTTTCAGCCCTGGTCGGAACACCGCAATACGCCAGCCCTGAGCAATTGACCGTAGGCGGGCACGTTGACGGGCGTTCGGACATCTATTCGCTGGGCGTTATTTTTTATAGGCTGCTCGGAGGCCATCTGCCGTTCAATTGCTCTTCGATGGGCGAACTGCTGCAAATGCAATTGACCGCCGCGCCGAAACCGCTCAGCGCAATTCGGCCTGAGACGCCTCCGGCAATTGAGCGTCTGGTCAGCGAGATGCTTGCGAAGGAACCAGCCGCGCGGCCTCAGAGCGCCGGCGAAATACAAAAACGGCTGGATCAAATTCTCGGCCAGATGACAACTGAGGGACTTGAAGACGAGGAGGCAAAAGGCGCTTCCCTCGCAGCCGAAACGGTTAAACTGGCCGATCAGACTACGGAAGACATATCGTGGATTCCGGCGTCTCCAAAATCAGACAGCGGCGCGCAAACACGTCTCCGGTCTCCGCGAAAGCAGGCGGCCGGGACGGAAGCGGTTCTGCCCGCTTCCGTATCAGCCGGGCGAAACAGATCACATTTGCTTTACGGAGTGATAATCGCGGCGGCGTTGTTGGCGGGCGGCTACGGCTCGTATCGCTACCGCTTCAGCGATGGCAAGAATGTTCAGGAGCGGGCGGCGACTCCAACTCCTGCGCCAGTCAACGCCGCTGATTCGCAACCGAAAACGACAGCGAGCGCTTCTCCCGAAACATCGCCAAATCAGACTCCGACACAGGCAAGCCAACGTCCATCCCCGGCTCCGACTGTCAATCAAGCTCAGATACAGGCGAATCAACGGAAAGCCGCCGAGCATTTGCGACGCGCGCGCGACCTGTATCAACAGGGCGAGTATCAGAGCGCGCTCCGTGAATGTAATGAGTCGCTGAGGCTCAACCCACGACAGGTCGAAGCTCGCCAGCTTCAACGCAAGATCAACGACATCATCAAAGTTTTGAACCGCCGTTGAGTTCGGCGTCCAATCCGAAGAGGAGCTGTTTATGGCTCAAGCGCTTTTGATATTCGTCATTCTCGCGGGCAATCTCCCTGCGTCAGTTCAATCAGTTCCGCAATTGCCCCAACTATTTTTGACAGCGGCATTCGGCTATTTGCAGGCCGATTCTCCGCTGAATCTGAGTCAGATCGAGCAATTGCTCAAACTCAAACTCGAAGATGAAAACATCGCGCGCGAAATCCGTAAACTCGGCGTTGATTTCAGAGTTGATCAAGCGACGCTGGATCGTTTGGGCAAACTCGGCGCAGGCGAACAAACCAGACGAGCGCTGCTGCAACATGAGGAGCGCGCGGCCTACGCGGAATTTTCAAACGAAAAGAATCCGGCGAAGCGGTTGGCGTTGGGCCAGGAGTTTTTGCGCAAACATTCGCGCAGTTCGGAGGTGGCTAAAGTCGCCGCCGAGCTTCGGAAAGTCGAGCTTGAAATTTTCGATGCGGCTTACCGATCTTTCTCAGACAATCCAGGATCATCCGGCCTGGAGCAGGTATTGACGCTGGGCCGCGAAATCCTCCGCCGGCGACCAGACCGCGCGACCGTCGCGCAAATCACGTCAAAGCTGGCTCTGGCAACCGGCAGAGGAATGATCGGCAATTTTTACAACGATCTGGAACAGAGCCGCGCTTACGCCGATCAATCGCTCAGGCTTTTGGAGGACACCTCGCCGCCGCCGGGCATGGATCAGCAAAGTTACAATCAACTGCGCGCCGACAGCCTCAGCCTGGTTTATCAAAGTTTGGGGCTTTACCAATTGCGACAGGCAGAGCCGAATTCGGAGCAGGCGATCAGTTATTTGACAAAAGCCGCGGAGCTGAAAGACAGCGCCGCCGCCAACGACCCGATCACCTACTGGCTGCGCGCGCTCGCCCGCGACATGAATTTTCAGAGATTGAGCGATGAATACCGAGCCTTGCCGAAAAGTCAGCGTGTGGGCAGACAGGGGCAATCGCTTTGCAGCGGAATCACAGCGCTCGTCAATCAACTGATTCTGGATTACACGCAAGTCGTCTCTTTGAGCAGCCGCGCCAATTCGTCTCAGTTAAAAGATGAAGCGCAGGAGGCCATCATCAAGCTGGCGACCGGCGACCGCCCCTGCCTGAGCGGTCGCGGCGGATTGATAGATGAATTGCCGAGCGAGGAGAACCGCTCCGCGCTGGTCATCGGCGTGGAAGATTATCTGGACAAACAGGTCGGCAAATTCAACTACGCGGCTTCCGGCGCCCGCGACGTAGCCGACGCGCTGGTTCGATACGGCGGTTTTCGCAAAGATCACGTTGTCCTGCTCGCCACCGGCGAAGCGGGCGAGCGGCTGCCGCTTCGCAGCGTGATCCTGCAACAACTCGCGGAATTGCCGAACCGAGTCAAGCAGGATGGCCTGCTGCTGATCTATTTCGCCGGCCATTCATACGAGAACGCCGGAAAAAACTATCTGCTGGCTGCGGATTCACTGACGACCAATGAATCGCTGCTCTCGGACACCGCCATCAACGTCGAGCGATTCAAGGAACTGATTCGCGCAAGCGGCGCCGGACAGGTCGTGCTGATCTTCGATTCATTCCGCCGGGCGCCGGTCAGCGAGACATTCTCCGGCCAGCTTTCCTTCGACGTGCGCAAGAATGAAGTGACCGCCTTTGCCACACTCCTATCCGCAAGCGCAGGCCAGCGCGCGCAGGAATCGCCGGCCAGGAAACAAGGGTATTTCACATCCGTCTTTCTCGAAGCTGTCAGGGGAAAAGCCGCCGGCAAAAATCGCGGCGTGACGCTGGACGACCTGATCAAATACCTGCAAACCGCCGTGCCGCGAGAGGCGCAGCGGGAATTGGGAACGAGCGTTCAGCAATCGCCTTCGGCTGTGTTTGATGGCTACGACGCGGAAGACCTGGTGATGTTTTCGCCTGACAGCAGCGGACAGCCTCGCGCGCAATCCCCTGCCGAACTGGTTCGCAACTCTCAAACCATCTATGTCCGCTCAAAGACGGTCTACCTCAACCCGGATGCGCTCGAAGCCGAGTTGAACAAACTGCCTGAGTTTCAATCGTTGAAGCTGAAGATAGTCAACGACGAGAAAGAGGCCGATCTGGTGGTTGAAGTCACGTTGCCGTTTCTGACCTGGATGTGGAACTACACCGTCACCCACCGCTCAAGCGCCAGGCCGCTCGTCTCAGGCAAATTGAGAGAACTGACAGCCGGAGCCGCCTCTCCCAAATTGGCGAAAGACTTGATAACCAAACTGCAAAACTTGCGCGATGCGCCTCAAAGGTGAGGCTTCTTTTGGAGCAGTTGGAAGCGATGCGTCCCAGCGACCTGCGCAACCGGCCAGTTTCCTCAACGTCTTTCAGGCAGCCTGAACTAAGAGCATTTGCACAGCCGTCCGCCAGTGAACGACCACCATACTGTCGGAGGCGTGGCGGCGAAATTGATCTGGCCTTCACCTCCAGTTCCGTCAATCTTGCCGCAGGCTTTGGCAAAGCGCCCCTGGCCATCGGAGATGGCGAGTACCGAACGCAAATCCATCAGGCCCGGCGTCGTGGTCGGTATGAGCGCCGCCCGGTCGAGCGTCACCAGGCAATCTTCGCCGGGTTCACAAACGCCGTCTTCATCGCTCTGCCCTTTGACCTCCCAGACATGCGAAGTGATGGCGTTGACCGTGCCGTTGGCCGTCGGAGGGTTCTGCGCCAGCAGCCTGGTAGTTGATTTGATTTGCAGTGTTCGCGCCCCGAAAACGCCGCCGAACTGCTCGCCACTAAGCTTTAATTCGGCGTCAACCACAAATGTGTCAGGCGCGGTGGCCACGCCCTGCCCCTGGCCGGATAACAGGTCACAACAGCCCTGACCGCGTGGCGCGATGATCCGGGACTGCTCATCCTGAGCCTGAACTTTTGGCTGGATGAAGACCGAGGCTGAGAAAGCGAAAAGCGCGATCACCATTGTTGTCGGAAGAAACCATCTCATTTTGATTTTCATAAACCATCTCCTTTCAATGTTCAAAGCTGGATTCCGTTGACACTGTTGTCTGACGTGACGCACAATCCGGCTTCGCACGAATCCGAAGCCGACATCATTTATTTCCGTTGTCTTGTATTTCTGTTGTCTTGCCGCCTTGTAAGGCGAAAAACGGTTCCGAAACACGACACGCCCGCGCAATTTTTTTGGCCTCAGTGGAGCGGCGTGGGCGTTTTCCACTTCAGCGCGTAACGAACGAGGGACAACAAATATGGGAAACACACCTGCCGCCGAAATTTCCGAGACGACTCGCCTGTTGATGGCCTGGAGCGAGGGCGACGAAACGGCGCTGGAACGGCTGGTTCCGCGCGTTGACGCCGAGTTGCGCCGCCTGGCGCGCCATTACCTGCGCGGGGAACGTCACGACCACATTCTGCAAACAACGGCGCTGGTCAACGAAGTGTGGACGAGGTTGATCAACTGGCCGGACGTGAGTTGGCAAAACCGCGCGCATTTCATCGGCGTGGCCGCTCAACTGATGCGCCGGGTCCTGGTTGATGAAGCGCGGCGGCGGCAGGCGCTGAAACACGGCGCTGACGCCGCGCTGGTTTCGCTCGCCCACGCCGAAGGGATCGCGCACGAAAAGGGCGCGGACCTGGTGGCGCTCGACGACGCGCTGAACGAACTGGCGACATTCGACGAACGCCGAAGCAGGATTATCGAACTGCGTTTCTTCGGCGGGCTGAGTCTGGAAGAGACTGCCGAGGCGTTGAAGATTTCGGCGCGCACGGTGCAGCGCGAATGGTCTCTGGCGCAGGCCTGGCTCTATCGTGAGCTTAACCGGAGAGTGTGATGGACGCGAACCGATGGAAAAAGATCGAGGAAATCTATGATCGCGCGCTCGATCTCGGCGGCGAAGAGCGCGAGAGCTTTATTGCGGAAGCTTGCGGCGACGACGGCAATCTACGCCGCGAAATCGAATTGCTGCTCGCCGCCCACGAAGACGCCGGATCATTCCTTGAGGCTCCCGCCGTAGAAGTCGCCGCGCGGGAAATTGTCGGTGACGAAGATACCTCCCCTGCGCCTCAGCTTATCGGACGGGAACTGGCCAACTACAAAATCATTTCGCTGTTGGGCAAAGGCGGGATGGGCGAGGTCTATCTGGCCGAAGACAAACGGCTGCACCGCAAGGTCGCGCTCAAGCTGCTGCCCACGCAGTTCACGAATGACGCCGAACGGGTGCGCCGCTTCGAGCGCGAGGCCAGCGCGGCGAGCGCCACCAATCATCCGAACATCATCACCATTCACGAAATCGGCCAAGCTTCTACTGAAGAGGGCGGCGCGCATTACATCGTCACCGAATTCATTGACGGCCAGACGCTGCGCCAGCGGATACAAACCGCGAAGCTGAGTCTGAACGAAGTGGTTGATGTCGCCATCCAGGTTGCGCAGGCGCTGGAAGCGGCGCACTCCGCCGGAATCGTTCACCGCGACATCAAGCCGGAGAACGTGATGGTGCGGCGGGACGGTCTGGTCAAGGTGCTCGATTTCGGCCTCGCCAAACTGACTGAAGTCGCCGGCGTAAAAGTAGATAGCGAGGCGGCGACGTTGAAGAAAGCCGACACCGCGCCGGGAATGGTGATGGGCACGCCGCAGTATATGTCGCCCGAACAGGCGCGCGGCGAAGAGCTGGATGCGCGCACCGATCTGTTCTCGTTCGGGGCGATGCTTTACGAAATGGCGACGGGCAGCGCGCCGTTCAAGGGCGACTCCATCGCGGTGATCTTCGACGCGATTCTCAACCGCGAGCCGGTTCCGCCGACGCAGTTGAATCCCAAGGCGCCGGCGGAGTTGGAACACATCATCGGCAAGGCTTTGGAAAAAGACCGCGATCTGCGCTGCCAATCGGCTAAAGAGATGCTGGCCGATCTGAAACGGCTACAGCGCGACGTTTCGTCGGGGCGTCCGGCGGCTCAGGCCAGCGCTCCAACCGCAGCCAAACCGCCGGCGCGTTGGCGCAAGTGGGCTGTCATTGCGGCGGTTCCGGTCGTCATCATCGCGGCTTTGTTGATCTGGAAATTGAAGCCGTCGTCTGATGGACCACCCAAAGTCCTGAGCTACACGGCCATCACCACTGACGGCAATGCAAAGGCTGTGGGCGTGTTTGATCAACCTATCGCGTCAATGCGGTTGTCGTTGGTCACAGATGGCCCTCGCCTCTATTTTTCGGCAATGGTTAATGGGCAGACCGTTCTCAACCAGGTCTCCGGCGCTGGCGGAGAAACGGTCACATTGTCTGCGCCTTTCCAAAACTCCAATCTCCTGGATTTATCTCCGAACCGGTCTGAGTTTCTACTGGTTGATTTAATTCCCAGCGATTCCGAAGCGCAGCTTTGGGCGCTGCCGCTACTGGGCGGCTCGCCTCGTCGCCTGGGCGATGTTCGGGCGCACGCCGCATCCTGGTCGCCGAATGGACAACAAATTGTTTACGCAAATGGCTCCGACTTTTTCGTGGCAAACAATGATGGAACCGGAGCGCGCAAACTCCTGACCGCAGCGGGCCGACCATATTGGCCGCGCTGGTCGCCGGATGGGAGCCGGTTGCGTTTTACCGTCCTGGATACTCAGACCAATGCGACATCGCTATGGGAAGTCAACGCAGATGGCTCGAATCCACATCCGCTGCTGCCTGGCTGGAACACGCCCGCGGCAGAATGCTGCGGTAATTGGACAGCGGACGGGAGGCATTTCGTCTTTCAATCCACGCGAAATCAGACGGCCAGCATTTGGTCATTGAGTGGACAAGCAGGGCGCGAGCCAGCACAACTGACTATCGGGCCGCTCAGTTTCCGCGCGCCGGTTCCGAGCGCAGATGGTCGCAGGCTTTATGCCGTTGGCGAACAGCGGCGTGGTGAGTTGATCCGGTACGACAAGCGCACGGAACAATGGGTCAGCCATCTTTCGGGGATGTCGGCTCAAGGGGTGAACTTTTCTAAAGACGGAGAGTGGATTACCTACGTCTCTTATCCTGATGGAAATCTCTGGCGAAGCCGGGTGGATGGCAGTCAGCGGCTGCAACTCAGCTTTCCGCCGACGCGTATTCACTCGCCGCGCTGGTCGCCCGATGGAAAGAGGATCGCTTTTATTGCCGCGCTGCCCGGCAAGCTCTGGAAGATTCATCTGGTTTCCGCTGATGGCGGCGCGCCAAAACAACTGATGCCGGAAGAGCGCGTCGAACGCGATCCGGTCTGGTCGCCGGATGGCGGCACGCTGGCTTTTTGCATTGGCGCGACTGGCACAGCGGACAAGCGAACGATCAACCTGCTTGATCTGCGCACGGGTCAGGTTTCGCTATTGCCCGGCTCTGACGGCAAGTACTCGCCTCGCTGGTCACCGGATGGGCGTTACTTGGCGGCAATGTTAATCAATGCGCAGAAGTTGCTGCTTTTCGATTTCACGACCAAACAGTGGACAGAACTGGCCAGTATGAATATCTCTTTCCCGCAGTGGTCGCGGGATGGACAGTATCTTTACTTCCTTAACCTGAACCGCAGCGATCCAGCCCTGCTCCGCGTCCGGATCAGCGACCGCAAGATCGAACAGTGGGCCAGCATGAAAGACCTCCGAATCGCTCCATCGGCTTTTGGCAGGTGGATGGGGCTGGCGCCGGACGATTCGCCGATGATGATGCGCGATGTGGGGGCGCAGGATATTTACGCCCTTGAGTGGCAGGTTCCTTAACGCTTCACGACCGGATGGGAACGTCACATTGAAACTATCTCGAACCTCTGAGCCTTCGCCTGGCCTCTCCGACAAGCGCTTCAAGCTCCGACTTCAACGTCGGATCAATCCTGAGGCATTGATCGAAGTCACGCTGCGCTTCCGCCTCGCGCCCTTGCTGCAAATAACCGATGCCGCGATTGAGGAAGGCCAGAGCGCAGCGCGGGTCTATCGAGATCGCCTGGTTGTAATCGTTCATCGCCCCGGCAAGATCGCCGCTGGCGCGGCGCGCATTGCCGCGATTGCTGTAGGCGTTGGCCTGGCGCGGATCCAGTTCGATGGAGCGCGTGTAATCGGAAATGGCGCCGGCGTAATCGCCTTTCGAGGACCGGGCGGTACCGCGATTGAACCAGGCGCGCTTATCACGCGGGGCATGCAGAATGGCCTGGTCAAAGTCGGCGATAGCTTCTTCAAGCCGGCCTTTGTCGTTCTGAAGGCTCCCGCGATTGAGGCGCGCTTCTATATTGCGCGGATCGAGTTCAATGGCGCGGTCGAAATCGGCCAGCGCCGCGTCCGTGTCTCCGGCGCCGAAACGAATCACGCCGCGATTATTCCAGGCGTCGCTCGATTGCGGATCGAGCATGAGAGCGCGATCCAGGTCCGCCATCGCTCCGCGCGCGTCTCCAGCGTGGAGAAGGACTGTGGAACGATTGATGTACACTCTGGCGAAGCGTGGATCGGCCTCGATCGCCCGGTTGAAATCGGCCAGCGCGCGCTTCATATCGCCTTTGTCCCGGTACACGACGCCGCGATTGTTGTAGGCCATCGCCAGACCAGGATTGGATGCGCTGACGAGATAAATGCCAGAGGAAGCCCTGGCGGAAGGGTCAGCGCCGTACTTGATCGCCTTGTCGTAGTCGGCGAGCGCGCCATCCTGCTCGCCTCTGTCGTAGCGGATTTTGCCTCGATTGGTGTAGGCATCGGCGAAGCGGTGGTTGATTTCAATGGCGCGGTTGAAATCAGCCATCGCTTTGTCCGCCTCTCCCCGGGACTGGAAGATGACGCCGCGATTGTAATGAGCCATGCCGTGACGCGGATCGAGCGCAATGGCCTGGCTGAGGTCGGCAATTGCCCGATCGGTATCGCCTATGGAGCTATACGAGATACCGCGATTACACCAGGCGTCGGCCAGGCGCGGGTTGAGTTCGATAGCTTTGTCGAATTCGGCGATCGCCCGGTCAAACTCTCCCTGATGTCTAAGCGCAAGACCGCGTTTGTGATGATCATCGGCGGCGCGCGGCGATTGCGCCTGAACCACGCAGACTGAGAACACCAGCGCGAGCGCCGCTGGCGCGACGACTGTTATGACGATCTGGTGGCTGAGCATCTGTTTTCCTCCTTTTGTTGAACTTGGCTGTTTCGATAAATTGCCCCTCCGTGCGGCCGATGTTGACGTTGTTGTCAAACGTGACACAAAATCCGGCTGCGCACGAATCCGAAGCCGACGCCATTTATTGTTATCTTCCGTCTGGTAAGGCGAAAAACGGTTCCGAAACATGACACGGCAGCCCAGATTTTTTGACCTCTGCAAAGCGGAGCTTGAGCGATTTTCAACTCATTGGATGACGCGCTGAATGAGCTGACGGCGTTCGCCGAACGCCGCAGCAGGATTATCGAACTGCGTTTCTTCGGCGGGCTGAGCCTGGAAGAAACCGCCGAATTTACCTCTACTGCGCCTCAGCTTATCGGATGGGAACTGGCGAGCTACAAAATCATTTCACTGTTGGGCAGAGGCGGGATGGGCGAGGTTTATCTGGCCGAAGACAAACGGCTGCTTACATTTGCAAGGTTGAATAGAATCTACAGTCGGCGCACAATTGGCGCGTCATAAAGCTTTTTCAGATCAGCAACGAAAATCGAAGAGGTAACTGATTATGCCGACGCTCATCACTCCGGAATTCAAAGATGACCTGGCCATCAACATTGACGCGCTACTCAAGGATTTCACCGAAGAAGACTTCTTCGAGATGTGCCGCCAAAACCCCGACCTGCGCGTTGAAATGTCGAAGGAAGGAGACATTATCTGTATGCCCCCGACTGGAGGAGAAACCTCAGGATACAATTTTGATTTGATCATGACCTTCGGAGCTTGGGTCAAGAGAGACGGGACGGGCAAAGGCTTCGAATCGAATGCGCTGTTCGTCCTGCCCAATGGCGCAAAACGCTCGCCCGACATGTCGTGGATGAAGCTCGAACGATGGAACAAGTTGCCTGAGGAGGATCGCAAGTCGTTCCCTCACATCTGCCCTGATTTTGTCGTTGAGCTGCGCTCGCCTTCCGATTCGATCAAAGACTTGAAAGAGAAGATGGAAGAGTACATCGAGAACGGCGCGCAACTGGGCTGGCTGATTGATCCGATCCAGAAGAAAGTCTATGTCTATCGTCCGGGCGCGGAGGTTGAAGAACTCGATAACCCCGATTCGGTCTCAGGCGATCCGTTGCTCAAAGGGTTTGTTCTCAATCTTAAAAACTACTTCGGTTGATCGGCGTGATCAGGGAGGCAAGCAGCGCCCTGCTCATGCCCTGTCAGATCAGACCTCAACACCGCGCTTCCCGAAAAACTCCTTCAACGCCGGATAGACATCTTCCTTGTCGTCAATCCGCACGCCGATGAAGCGTTCTTTGTTTTGCAGCCGGTCGTTGAAGATCGAAAGCAGCGCCCCGGAACTGCGGCGGTAAGTCGCCATTCCTTCTTCGCCGATTTCGCCGTAGCCGAACAGATTACAAATCTCGATCAGCTTGTCGGCCAGCTTCACGGCGTCTTCGTTGTCGGAGTAGTAGTTGTCGCCGTCAGAAAAATGGAACGGGTAGACGTTCCAATCGCGCGGCGGGTAGCGCTCGGCGATGATGTCGAGCGCGAGTTTGTAGGCTGAGCTGACGACCGTGCCGCCCGATTCGCCCTGAGTGAAGAATTGCTCTTCGGTGACCTCTTTGGCTTCGGTGTGGTGGCTGATGAAGACGATCTTGACCTGGTCATATTTCGTGCGCAGGAAGCGAACCATCCAGAAGAAGAAGCTGCGCGCGATGTATTTCTTGAACTCGCCCATCGAACCCGAAACGTCCATCATTGCGATAACCACGGCGTTCGATTCGTATTTGATCTCTTCTTCCCAGGTTTTGAACCGCAGGTCTTCTTTCTTGATCGGGCCAAGTTTGGCCTGGCCTTTTTCGCGCGCCTGGCGGCGGATGTTTTCCATCACGGTGCGGCGCTTGTCCAAATTCGACAACACGCCGGTGCGGCGGATTTCGGTGAACTTGGTGGTCTTCGATTGGACGGCCTGTTTGGATTTCTCTTCGAGGAAAGGCAGTTGAAGGTCTTCGAAGATCAACGCGGCGATCTCGTCAATGTCAACGTCGGCTTCGTAATAATCCTGTCCGGGGCTATCGCCGGCCTGCCCCGTTCCCTGGCCCTGCTGGTTTTCGCGCCCGATCACATCGCCGACCTGAGTATTGCCGTCGCCCTGGCCTACGTGTTTGCGTTTGCGGTAATCGAAGCGGAACTTGTATTCGTCGAGCGCGCGCATCGGCACCTTGACCGTCTTGCGCCCTTTCGACAGGATGATTGACTCGTTCGAGACAATCGAGCCTAGATTCTTCTTGATCGCCTCTTTGATGCGCTCCTTGTGGCGTTCCTGGTCAATGATGCCTTTGCGTTGGAGCGACCAATCGTTGCGTTGGACTGACATGATTGCTTTCCTCTTTTACCTACAAGCGAAAACACCCGCACAGCCTGAAGCCGTGCGGGTGAAAACGTTTAGGGCCGGCTGTTTCCGATTACCTCGATAGCAGCGTGCCGACGTAACTCAACAACTCGTTCGCGCAGACCGGGCAGTAGCCGTGATCTTTCACCAGCCGATCAACGACTTCGTTGATGCGGCGGAGTTGGTCGGCGTCGGGCGTCTTGGTCGAGGTCGTGATCTTCACCACGTCCTTGAGGTCGGCGAAGATTTTCTTCTCAATCGCCTCTTTCAACCGCTCGTGCGAGTTGTATTCGAACTGTTTGCCTTTGCGCGAATACGACGAGATGCGGATCAGAATCTCCTGCCGGAACGTGTTCTTGGCGTTTTCGGAGATACCGATCTGCTCTTCGATGGAGCGCATCAGCCGCTCGTCGGGTTCAAGCTCTTCCTCGGTGATCGGGTCTTTCATCTTCTCCTTGTTGCAATAGGCCTCGACGTTGTCGAGATATGCGTTGCACATATTGCGGGCCATTTCCTCGAAGGAGTAGACGAAGGCGCGTTGCACTTCGGTCTTGGCGATGGTGTCGTATTCACGGCGGGCGGCGGCGATCAGGTTCAGGTAGCGTTCCCGCTCCTCCGCGTTGATGCCGGTGTGTTGATCGAAACCGTCCTTGATCGCGCGCAGGGCGTCAATCGGATTGATGCAGGTGATGTTGTCGCGCACCAGGGCGTTCGACAACCGGTTGATGATGTAGCGCGGAGAGATGCCGTCCATGCCTTCACGGACGGTGTCTTCCTTCAATTCGCGCACATCTTTCGACTTGAAGCCTTCAACGTCCTCGCCGTCGTAAAGCTTCATCTTCTTGACGATGTCAACACTGGCCTTCTTCGGGTCTTCGAGCCGGGTCATGACGGCGAACATGGCCGCCACTTTCAGCGTGTTCGGCGCGATGTGGATGTTGCGCAACGCCTGTGACTGTTTGAGCAGCTTGTCGTAAATGCGCTCTTCCTGAGTGACCTTCAGGTTGTACGGGACCTTGATCATGATGATGCGGTCTTGCAGCGCTTCCGACTTCCGGTTGCCGACGAAGGCGTTATATTCGTTCTCGTTGGTATGCGACATGATTACTTCGTCAGCGTAGATGAGGGCAAACCGTCCGGTCTTGATATTTTGTTCCTGCGAAAGCGTCAGCAGCGAGTAGAGGAATTTCTCGTCAACCTTCAGGATTTCGATGAACTCCATCATGCCGCGATTGGCGATGTTGAGTTCACCATCGAAACGGTAGGCGCGCGGGTCTGACTCGACGCCGATCTCGCCGATGGTCGAAAGGTCAATCGAGCCGGTCAGCTCGGTGATGTCCTGCGACTTCGGGTCTGAGGGAGCGAACGTGCCGATGCCGATGCGGTCTTTTTCTGAGAAGACGATGCGTTTGACCATCACGTCTTCGTGCCTGCCGCCGTAGGTGTGTTCAAGGTTGTAGCGGCATTGCGGGCAGAGTTCGCCTTCGATGTAGAGGCCGTAATGCTTCTGGATCTCAGGCCGCAGTTCGTGCGGGATCAGATGCAGCGGCTCCTCGTGCATCGGGCAATCTCTGATTCCGTAAACGGCGCCGACCTCATTGCGCGTCCATTCTTCAAGTCCGCGCTTGAGCATGGTGACGATGGTTGATTTACCGCCGCCGACCGGCCCCATCAGCAACAGGATTCGTTTGCGGACTTCGAGCCGTTGCGCCGCCGATTTGAAATACTCGACGATCCGCGCAATGGACTCTTCGATGCCGTAAAGCTCGTCACTGAAAAAATTGTACCGCGTGACCTCGTCTCGCGTGCCTTCGGCGATCTTCTCCATGCCTGGCGCCAGGATCATGTCGCAGATGCGCGCGTGAGAGAGCGAAGAGAGACGCGGATTCGCCGTGACCAACTCGAAGTATTCCCGGAAAGTACCTTCCCAAACCAGCCGTTCGCGCTCGCGCCGGTGAGCTTCGAGCAGCTCGGTGAGACTCATGGTGTTGTTTTGCTCTGCCATGGCTGCTACTCCTGGCCGCAACCTCCGATTCCAGTGCGAGGAGATTAGCGACCTGTTGTGGGTTCGACTTTCAGTTCTCCGGCTGCACTGCGCGCCGGAAAGCTTAAGGAAGAGGGAGGCGCCGTTTCTTGGGGATATAACGGCTTGAATCTATGTTCATCCTGTTGTCCAGGCCGCATCACGTTCGTTGATCACTTGCGGGCCTGGGCGGGTTACCTCAGTTAGCGGAGGGAGTATACCACAGGGCTGCTGTCTGCAATCATATTCGCCATCAAAATCGTTTTATCATGGATTCAATCCGTCAACACAACTCTCGGACGCCAAAGGATTTTGACCGGGTCATATTCGGCGATTGCGACGAGTTGATTTTTTTTATCACAAATCTTTGCAAGCGCGCCATCCGGCCAATCTCCGAATCTCCCTTCACCCGGATATTCAATTGAACGCCCGTGAGAGATGCGCTTGCGGTCTTCTTCGCCAACTTGCAACGCGGGCATCGCAACCGCATCGGCCATTGAGATCATAACCTGATCAATCTGCCCTGATTGCGCCAACTCGGCCAGCCGTTCCAGCGTCACTGCCGCATCGAGAGAACAGCGCCCGGCTCTGGTTCGACGCAATCGTGTCAGATGAGCGCCGACGCCCAGAGACTTGCCGATGTCTTCGGCCAGCGTGCGGACATAAGTCCCCGACGAGCAAACGACGCGGAACGAAAATTCCCCGGACTCCGACTGCGCGACGTCACCCGTCGAATCACACAACTCAAGCTCTTTGATTTCTACCTCGACCGGCTTGCGCTCTATCTCTTCCCCGCGCCGCGCCATTTCGTATAGTTTTACTCCGCCAACCTTTTTCGCAGAATACATCGGCGGAATCTGGTTGATGCGTCCTCGAAAACGACCAAACACCTCTTTTACTTTGTCGGACGTAATATCACGCGCATCGGTTACAGGCGTGTTCGGCGTCCCGGTGAGATCGCCAGTATCGGTCGAGAATCCCAACCGCATCGTGGCCAGATATTCCTTGTCATCTCCGGTCAGAAATTGAGCCAGTCGCGTCGCGCGATTGATGCAAACAACAAGCGCGCCAGTCGCAAACGGGTCGAGCGTCCCGGTATGCCCAACGCGACGAGTCTTGAGAATCTTACGCACCCGCGCCAC
>JAJVID010000073.1:0-14000 GCA_022072205.1 Acidobacteriota bacterium | reverse complement strand
TCATAAATCGCTTCAGGCGTCCACGGGACGCCTACCTTAAATTGACGCGTTCGCGCGTATGGACTTTCACTCCCTCGCGCCAGTTCGCGTTGATTCCAATCTGACACGCTTCGATCTGTGGCGCAACGCAGCGCGCCACAACTGCGAACGTCCGGTGAAATCGCAAGCGAGGAGCAACAAGGTAGAGCAGCGGCGATTGTTCCGCAATAACGACGCCTTCAAAGAGACCTCGCTTTTTGAATTCGTTACGAGCGCGCCCCTGTTCGACTCGCAGCCAGTAATCCATTCCCTGCAAGGGCAATTGCGCATCCTCCGCCGCTTTGATTTCAATCACGACCAGACGGCCTTCGTGATTCACAGTCAAAAGATCAATCACCGACCGTTCGTCGCCGCGCCACGCCGGGATTTGCGAGTAAACGAACCGTTCGTCGAGCGTGGCGTCGAACCGGCTGATGCCCCGGCGCAACAGCGATTCCAGCCAGGCTTCAGCGCGCAAAAGGTAGAACGGATGGCGGCGGTCGGGACAATCAGCCGAACGATACAAAATGATCTCCTGCGCCAGCTTTTCAAGTTTGTCGAAGTTCGATTCGGTCAGCGTGACCAGACTCGACTCGCCTTCCGCCTCGCCTTTTAAATAATATCCGGCCACTCCGAATTTTACTTTTCCATCGGCGCCCGCACGGGCAAATTCCAATCCGTTGATTGCGAAATGTTCGCCATTGCTCCTCGCGTCCAGCCGCGCTTCGATTAAATCCGGGGCCAAACCTACGATACGATCACGCCATCTTTCATCCGGCGCCCGGCTGCCGGGCCAGATCAATTCACGCGGATGAGAGTTGAGCAGTTCATCCTGCGTCACCGGGCGCACGCTGATCATCTCTTCGCCGCTTTCGTCCACCTCGAAGCATTCGATGCGCGCGCCAAGATGTGAAACATCGAGAAGCGTCAGCCGCTCCATCGCTGTTTGCGAACGTCCTTTCGGCAGGCAAACCCACAAACGCTTCGCCTGCTCCTTCTCGTTCCGTTTTCCGTTAAACGCCGCAAGCCACACCAACCCGGAGGCGATCACGCCGTCAACACCGGTCTGCGTTTCCGCTTCGCTGACGCCGATTGCCAGAATGTTTTCGCCGCCCAATTTCAAGACGAACCGCGCGTAGCGACCGGCGACCGAACGCGCCCCGCTCGCTCCGGTAATCGCGCGCTGAATTTTTGCGCTGCCGAAATTATTTGTGATCAAACGCGCCAGCGTCCCCGCAAAAACTTTCCTTCGCTCGCCAAGCGGCAGATTCTCAAGCTCACGGATTTCGCGCCACTTGTTTAAATCGCGCAGCGTCAGAATGGCCGTTTCGCGCCCCAGCCCGCGCGCCGCCTGCAGCCGCAACTCGCCGCGATCAATTTCGTAAGCCATCACTCGCCAGCTTTGCGAAACGCCATCGCCCCACCACGCGAAAATCAGCTTGCCCCATTCGACGCTGAACTCGAAGCTGTCGCGCGTCAGCGTCGCAACCGGCGCGTCGCCGATGAAGAGACTCACCTCCGCGCAGTCAATCGTCAGACGTTCGATCTCGTATCTGGCCTTCGCCAACTCCTCGTTGTCATTCAGCGGAGTCATGATTAGTTCAATTCACGACGAACCAGACAAAACCCGATCCCTCTCGATTGTTGATGACCATCTCATTTTGTAACGCTTCTTGTGGCCGGTTTGCGCGCTGTGCTACCATCGAATCGTAGCCGGCTTGTGGACATTCTACACATTCTCGATTTGATCAATCCATCCTTAAGTTGAAAGTTGATAAATGAGTGAAGCCGACACGTAAGCTGATTTGTCTCGCGGCAAAACTTCCCCAGGACTTTCCAGCCGCGCAAGTCGCATTAAACGAAACCCGTCAACGGCCTTTGTGGCCTGAAGCGCCCTGTATTCGGCCTTCGAGCGGACCTCGAATGAATTGGTCAGTCCCCCACAATGCCCGCCCAACTTGACGATGGCAGGCGCGGAGGGAAAGTTATGGTTTGTCACAACTGCGGACGTGAAATCAAAGTCGTCGGAAAAGTCATGCGCAAGGACGAGTGTCCGCACTGCGACGCCGACGTCCATTGCTGCAAAAACTGCCGCCACTTCGACCCCGGCAAAAACAATCAGTGCAACGAGCCGCAGGCCGAACTCGTGCGTGAAAAAGATCGCGCGAACTTCTGCGACTTTTTCGAGCCGAATAATCGCGTTCCGCTCACCAGCCGTGGCGGTTCGAAAAGTTCCGACCGCGACGATGTGCGCAAGGCGTTCGATAATTTATTTAAAAAATAGCTTGAACGATTTGGCGGCGCGGCGTTCGCGCCTGTAAACATTTTTATATGGATCAACCTTTTTTATTTTCCAACCCGTCAACATCCCCGAACGCCGGTTCAACGCGGGACAGGGCGCGTGATTTGACGGAAGGCGCTGCTGAAGATTGGGCGGCTGAAGGCTATCGTTCGACGGTCGTCCATAATCTGCCGCAGTTCCTTTCACAACCGTTCCCGCAAAAACCTCTTGTTGACAGGGGCGAAATCACCTCTGGCCGTCTGCTATTTCATCTTTTTCTGTTGGGCCTGACAGCTTTGACGACTACGTTCGCCGTGGGCTTCTTCTGGCTTGATGGCTTCTGGGAAGGCTTCGTCTATTCGTTCACTGTTCTTTCAATCCTCGGCGCGCACGAGATGGGACATTATATCGCCTGCCGATGGTACGGCGTGCGCGTGACGTTGCCGTATTTCATACCGGTTCCGCTCCCGCCGGTCGGCACGTTCGGCGCGTTTATCAAGATCAAATCTCCGATTCCCTCGCGGCGAGCGCTGTTCGACATCGGCATCGCCGGGCCATTGGCCGGGTTCGCCTTTGCGATCCCGGCGGCTTTCATCGCCCATTATTTCGCCACGCCAGGAAGGCCGCCCGAAATTACCGAGGGCGCGATCAGTGTTCACAGTCCGCTGCTATTTCAATTTTTCGAGCGGATATTTCATTTACCCGCTTTCGGTCTCGGGCTTCCCACACCGCCTTCAGGAGAATTGAACCCTATTATGTGGGCGGCGTGGATCGGCGTATTCATGACCGCGTTGAACCTGTTGCCGGTTGGACAGCTTGACGGGGGGCACGTGACTTACGCGGTCTTCGGGCGGCGCGGCCATCGAATAATCGCTATGGCTAGTTACATCAGCGTGATTGCGCTTGCGCTCTTATCGGTTCGCAATGGGATGTGGAATTGGGTGGTTTACGCTGTGTTGCTGACGCTGGTGATACGAATCGGCCATCCGCCGGTCGTTGACGCGGACGAGCCGCTGGGGTTGGCGCGCGTGCTCGTGGCGATTATAGGCTTGCTGGTTTTCGTTCTATCTTTCCTGCCCTTCCCGATCACAATTCACTGATTGCGGGCTGCGGATCGGCGCCGCGCCTTTTCAATCCGCAATCCGAAATCGAGAACGGAGAATCTTTTTTATGACGCTTCACGCATCAGACGTAATGATCAAAGACGTGATCACCGTGACCGACTCAACGCCGCTCAAAGATGTCGCCAGAATGTTCATCGAAAAGAGGATCACCGGCGCTCCCGTAGTCAACGCCGACGGCGAGTTGGTCGGAGTGATTTCTGAAACCGACATCGTCCGCAAGACGAACAACATCGGCGCCTGGTCACCAAGCACCGCCGGTCAGATCATGACCAAACCCGCAGTCACAGTCGCGCCGGGCGAGACGCTGCAACGCGTTTGCGAGATGATGTACAACCGCCGCATTCATCGGATAGTCGTCGCGGAAGGCAAACAGATCAAGGGTATTCTGACGACGATGGACATTTTGCGCGCCATCGCCACTCACCTGAAAGGCAACGATGACACGTTCGAGAGCTAACAGCGCTGTGCGTGTGAGCCGCCTGCTTACGCGCGCGACGCCATCTGGCCGGCTTTCAACAACACGCCTGGTCGCTGTTCACAAAGCCGACCTGATGCGCGTCCATCGCCTGCTCGAAAACTTTCCCCGGATTGAGAACGCCGTTCGGATCGAGCGCGCGCTTGATCGTCTTCATCAATTCCATCGTCGCAGGCGTAACGGCCAGATCGAAGAACGGCGCCTTGGCGTAACCGATCCCGTGCTCGCCTGAAATCGTCCCGCCCAACTCGACCGCTTTCTCGAAAATTTGGCGAACCGTGTCAGCGCCGCGCCTGCGCGTGTCTTCGCCGTTATCCTGCAACATCACGTTGACGTGCAGATTGCCGTCGCCCGCGTGTCCGAACGTCGGAATGAGAAAACCGCTGCGGCGGCTCAAATCCTCAATAAAGTCGAGCATTGCGGGAATGCGCGACCGAGGCACGACTATATCGTGATTGAGTTTGATTTTCCCCGTGCGAGCCACAGCCGGAGACATCTTGCGCCGAACTTCCCAGATCGCGCCGGCCTCGGCGTCGTTCGCGGCTTCGCGGAATTGGATCGCGCGATGCTTGCGGCACATCTCGCGGACAATCTCAGCCTCGCGCGCGACGGCTTCACGCAGCCCGTCAACTTCGATGATCAACAACGCGCCCGCGTTTCGCGGCAATCCCGACGGCTCGTAATCTTCAATCGCGTTGATCGAAGTCCGGTCGAGCAGTTCCAGCGCGACCGGCAAAATCCCGGAGGTGGTGAAATCGGCCACGCAATTGCACGCGTCCTGCGCCGATTCAAAAATCGCCAGCGCCGTTCGCCGCGCTTCGGGCAACGGCAACAACCGCAGGATGCACCGCGTGACGATGCCCAGCATCCCTTCGCTGCCGACCATCAAACTTTCGAGGTGAAACCCCGTGGCGTTCTTCGGCACGCGTCCGCCCGATTTGATGATTTCGCCAGTCGGAGTCACGAAATCCAGACCGAGCACGAACTGCTTCGTATTGCCGTATTTCACGCATCGCGGCCCTCCGGCGTTGAGCGCGATGTTGCCGCCAATGAACGACTCTTTCCAACTCGAAGGATCAGGCGGATAGAACAGCCCTTCGGCTTCGACTGCCTTCTGCAATTGATAATTCGTCACCGCCGGTTCGACGACTGCGACCAGATCAGCTTTGTTGATTTCCAGGATGCGATTCATCCGATCAGTCGCCAGAACAATTCCGCCGCGCACCGGCGCCGCGCCGCCCGTGTAACCGACCCCGCCGCCACGAGCCGTGACGTAAAACCGCTGTTCATTGGCAAGCTTCATAATCGCCGCTATCTCTTCGGCTGTGCGCGGGAAGACGATGGCGTCGGCGCAGAAGACCTGTTTAAGGGCATCCTGCGAATTGGCGATGATGGTGTCGGGCGCGGTGGAGACGTATTCCGCGCCGACGATGAAACCTATTTGTTGAATGACTTCGGGAGTTACCATTGTTTTAGCAAAACGTTCGACTTTTCAAAACTTCAAGAAACTGACGCACAGCCGATGTGGTCTCCGGCTTGCTCATCAAGTCCAACCTCTCCGGCCACGGATACAATGCCGAAATCACAGCCACACTGTCCGCGCCCGCCGCAATCACTTCCGCCGCGCGTTCCGGCGTGACGCCGCCGATTGCGACCAGCGGACGGTCGGCTAGTTTCTTCGCTTCACTAACCAGTTCCAGTCCGACCACCGGGTCCGGATTCTCTTTCGTCTTCGTCTGGTAAACCGGCCCGATGGCGATGTAGTTGGCCGAAGTTTCAAGCGCGGCGCGGAACTGGTCAATCGAATGAGTCGAGACCCCGATGATCTTGTCCTCGCCCAGAATCTCGCGCGCGTCGGCGACCGGCATGTCGTCCTGGCCCAGATGCACGCCGTCGGCTCCGGCAGTCAGCGCCACGTCAACGCGATCGTTGATGATCAGCGTCGCGCCAGCTTCGCGCGTGAGCTTCAAACAGGCGCGCGCCTGATCGAGCAGTTCGCGCGAGCTTGACTCCTTGTCGCGCAGTTGAATTATTCGCGCGCCTCCGGTCAGCAGCATTCTGACAATCTCTTCGTGCGTACAGTTCGATAATTGACAGTCGGTAATCGCATACAACTTCGGTAATTCCAGCATAGGAATTGATTATCTCTGATTCAACGCGACGCGGCAAAAGCTGGCGGCGTCGCTATTTGCAGTAAGAAGCGTTGATGTATAATGCGCGCGGTCAAACGGCTCCTGCAACCCCACCGGCTTGAGTTTCGACCTACCCCCTCGACAAATTGTCCAATGCGTTTTCCGAGAAGGAGGAACATGAAGACTCGCATTTTCGCTTCCCTGATATTCCTGTCCTGCGCCGTTTTCCTGACGGCCTGCCCGCAGCAAACCACAATCAATCAGCTCAACGGCGACCCGGCGCGTTACCGTAACAAAGAGGTTCTGCTGGTCGGCACTGTGACCAACAGCTTCGGCGCGCTTGGGCAAGGAGCTTACGAGTTGAGCGACGAGACCGGCAAGATTTGGGTGGTTACGCAACGCGGAGTGCCGACCAGAGGCGCGCGCGTCGGCGCGGTCGGCAAATATATCAACGGCGTCACCTGGGGCGGGCGCAATTTCGGCAGCGCTCTGCGGGAGACTGACAGGAAGGTTCGATAGTCCAATTTCGAGTCCGGAAAACGAAGGCAGCGGGCGGAGGCTTCAAGACGCATCCACCCGCTGCCTTTGTTTTATCGTGATTGAGCATGATTAAACGGGCGCTCCAGCCTCCCTGGTTTCGGCCGCTTTGGGGCGTCCGTGAATTTTGATCGTGTCGTAATCCTCCGCCTGAATGGTGAATTCGTAATCGCGGGCAGGTTTGTATTTGCCGATCATCTCGTTGAATTTGACGACCATCGGCTCGACGAAATCCTGCATCCAGCCAGGCCCGCCGACACCTTTGTGCTGCGCGTGCGCAACGTCGTCTTTGCTGATCCCGACGTGGTGGAGCAGTCTCAGCGGCAACCCCGTCGCCTCCATTACCCCGGTGTCCACGCAGTATTCTTCATTGCGGGATTCGATATCGAGAAGTTGTTTATAGAAAGCTTCGTTATCATTGAAAGTCAGGCTTTTTTCCATTGTTGTCCTCCATAGTCGCGCTCGAAGCGCTGTCTGTCGTTGCTTGAGAATGCGCGCCGCGCGACGCGCAGCTCATTTACTCGGTCGCGGATGAGAGCGAACCCGCGCGAAATCAATACCGCGGGACACGCGCAAAACACGCGTGAAATGAATTAACGACAAAAGAACGGGAAGGAAAAATTTAGGATGATTGCCTGAATTAATACTGACTTCGAACTGAGCGGAAAGTAATCCAGACGCGGATCAAATGTCAACGTCGTTCTTCGCTTGATCGGCTAGCAAGGTTGATGAAGCTGGCCGCCAGGATAACCGCCGCCAGAATCGCGCAGCCGATAGCGAACAAGTCGCCGTGCCGTGTGTAAAAAGTCCGGTTGCGGTGTGTCCGAGCCTGCCAGACCTGCGCGCCCGCAGTGAACATCGGCAAAGGATCAACCACCCGGCCATCGGCGGTGATGAGCGCGCTGATTCCGGTGTTGGTCACGCGCATAATGTCGCGATCGTTTTCAATTGCGCGCATCGCCGCGTGCATCAGATGCTGCCGCGCGCCAGCGGTGTTTCCGAACCAGGCGTCGTTCGAGACGTTGACCAGCAGCGTTGCGCCGTTCTGCGCAAACCGCCGCACCAGATTCGGATACGCCGCCTCGTAACAGATAAACGAGCCGACGCGAACATAATTCGTGGTGCGCTCGATAGCTGGGGACGGCTCTTCGGAGCCTCCCATCGCAATCGCCGCGCGCTCGGTTTCGAGCCTCAATAAATTCACGACGGCTTCATTGCCGGGTGTGAAGTCTCCGACAATCGCCGGGACGAAGCGTCCAAGCACGGGACGCCACGGCACGTATTCGCCAAACGGCACCAGCCGTATCTTGTCGTACCGCCGCAACGGTTTCGACTGAACGCCGAATCTAGCAGCCGATTGTGAACCCGCTTGCGAATTGGATTGCGGGCTGATTGTGTGAACGCTGTTGAAATACTTCCAGTCGTCGCGCGTGGCCGTGCTGACGATCAAATAACTGCCCGTTTCTCTGGCCAACGCGTCGAGCCGTTCACGAACCGCCGGATCGTTTTCGTAAAAGAGCGCAAGCGGCGATTCGGCCCAGATCACAACGTCCGCTCGTTTGTCCGGCGCGCGGCTGATCGCTTCTTTCGTCAGCCGGATGATGTTTTCCAGATCGTTCGCGGTTCCTGAAGAATCCGGCGGCAGATCGGGCTGCACACCGACGACGCTGACGGTCACGCCATCCTGGGATTGCGTCTCGCGGTTCAGTTGCGGCGGCAGCAGGAAGAAGACCGCTGCGATGAGGAATAAGACCACTGCGGCTCTTGCGACCGGGCGCTCTCTGAATTTGAGCAGCATCACGATCAACGCGTTCACAGCCACGATCTCTGCGCTGACCAGGTAAACGCCGCCAAGTTGCGACAGGATGGCGATCCTGAAATGCTGGACTTGAGATATGCCGAGCGCGTTCCACGTCACGCCGGTCACAATCGGGCGCAGCCACTCGGTCGCCACCCAGACCACAGGCGCGAACGCCAATGAGCGCCAGCCGAACCTGTTCACCAGTTTCGCCATCGCCGCCGCGAAGAGCGCGGGGAAGACGGCCAGAATCGCGGCGAACAGCAACGCTACGGCGTAGGCGATGACGGTCAGCATCTGGCCGAAATGCGTCATCGAATGCGCGATCCAGTTTTCCGCGAAAAACGTGAACTCGATTCCGAAGAGCCAGCCAAGCCACAACGCGCGCCGCACGCTCACACCGCTGGCGAGCGCCTTCAGCAAAGGCGCGAGCGCAACCCAGGCGAGAAAGCTAAATTCAAACGGTGGGAAAGAGAGGATCAGCAGGAACGCTGAGACGACAGCCGTGATTGATTGCCACAACAGACCGTCGGGCGCGAATGAGAAGCGGGAAAGCAACGAGTTCGATTTCATCTACGCTATTGCTTCCCCTGATCGTGAGTCGGACTGGGAGCCGAAGTGATATTCGGATTGGAAGACGCGCCAGTTTGCGATTGCTGATTCTGCCCGCAATCGCTGATTCCAGGCCCGCAATTCTGAACGATCCTGACGACGCTGTAGCCGGAGTTGCGCAGATCGTCGGTCAGAGTTTCGGCGTCGGAGCGTTTTACCAGCGGCCCGACTTTGATCAGATAGCCTTGCCCAGTCGGGGCGGCTTCAATCACGGCGGGCACATGGCGCTGATCCTGCAACGCCGCGCTCAGTTGCTCGGCCAACGTGAAGGTTTGCAAGCCGAGAATACGCACCGTGAAGCCTCTGCCATCCTTCGCCACTTCCATGGCGTCGGCGGGTTGCGAGACGTAAGTGACCAGAATGCCCGACGCAAAGTAGAACGAACACAACAGGACTATGCCGATAAAGATCGCCAACGCCTGTTTGTCCCTGCTGGTAAGGTGTTCCAACGATTTGATCATAGGCTTGTGATTTGTTGGGTGTTGAACTGCGGGGGCATTCTATCACGATTCTCGTGTCTATTTGCACTGGCAACCGCGCCTTGCCACGCTGTCTCCCGCCTGCTTATGATGCCTCGGCTGCCGTATCAAACGTAATCCGCGACACGAAGCATGAGTGAAAAAGCTGTCACAATGAACGAGCCTGTCGAAGATGAAGATTTTTACCGGGAAGGCGGCTTCATCGTCTTCACTCGCCTTTATCATTTGAAACGAGGACATTGTTGCGGCTCAGGCTGCCGGCATTGCCCTTACGACCCGCGCTGGACGAGCGGCGCGACCACAATCGCGCGCGATGAGCAGGGGCCCACATCACAAAACGAACAGGAATGAATTTCACCGGAGTCATGCGATGAGTTATTACGAACCCAAAGACCTCGACCGTTTCGGAGAGATCGGCCAGTTCCGCGGCGAACTGGCTGAAAAGTTTTTCGATTATTACAACACCGTGACCGGCCAGGACGGCGCGCTCACGAAGCGCGAGAAGGCGTTGATCGCGCTGGCCGTCGCGCACGCCAAACAATGCCCGTACTGCATTGACGCTTACACGACGCAATGTCTGGAAACCGGCGCGAACCCGGACGAGATGACCGAGGCCGTTCACGTTGCGGCGGTGATGGAAGCCGGGATGACGCTGGTTCACGGCGTACAGATGCACAACGCGTTGCGCAAACGCGGAGCGATGTGAGATGCCATCACCTCTGTTTGAAGAAAAGCTTGCGCAGAGCGGACTCGATCTGGCGCCGCTCAGCGTCGAGACGTTGCAGGTCAACGTAACACGCCTGTGCAACCAGGCCTGTCACCATTGCCACGTTGACGCCTCGCCCAAACGCACCGAGCAGATGAGCCGCGCGACGGTTGACCGCTGTCTGGAAATTCTGGAAAGACATCCGGCCATCACGAAGCTCGACATCACCGGCGGCGCGCCGGAACTCAATCCGCATTTCGATTATTTCATCGAAAGCGCGCGAGCATTGGGCCGCCACGTGATGGTTCGCCACAACCTGACCGTGACGATTGACGGCAACCCGCAAACCGGCGAGAGCAAACGCTATCTGCCGGAATTTTTCGCGCGACATCAGGTTGAAGTGATCTCGTCGCTGCCTTACTACCAGGAATTTTTCACCGACAAGCAGCGTGGCAATGGCGTCTTCAAAAAGAGCGTCGAATCAATGCGGATGTTGAACGAGCAGGGTTACGGCAAATCCAATTGCAAGGAGGGCAGCGGGTTGACGCTGAACCTCGTCTACAATCCAGTTGGGGCGTTTCTTCCGGCGCTGCAAGGCGACCTCGAACGACAGTACAAGAGAGAACTCGAATCGAAGTTCGGCCTCGTCTTCAATTCGCTCTTCACGATCACCAACATGCCAATCAACCGCTTCAAAAAAGATCTGGAGCGGCTGGGCGCTTACGACGAATACCTGACGCGATTGGTCAACGCGTTCAATCCATCGGCGGCCGAAGGCGTGATGTGCCGTTCGCTCATCAGCGTTGGCTATGACGGACGCCTCTACGATTGCGATTTCAACCAGATGCTCGATTTGAATCTGTCTGAAGAAGCGGGCAAGACGATCTACGACTTCGATCTCGACCGGCTGCTCAACCGCAGGATCATCTTCGATCAACATTGTTACGGCTGCGCGGCGGGCGCGGGCAGCAGTTGCGGCGGCGCGACTGCGAAGTGAGCAGAAAAGAGTTTTGACGCGCCCGGTTTTTCGTTGGATACTTCTCCGCGCATTCATCGAAATCTTCAACCCACAACCTTCAAACTTGACGGAGACAATCTATGGCTGACCCGATTCTCATCGCCAAAGACACCGAAGAGATTTACCTGCTCCCCAAGATGTCCAACCGCCACGGGATGATCGCGGGCGCGACCGGCACTGGAAAATCGGTCACGTTGCGCGTGATGGCCGAGGCTTTCAGCAGACTCGGCATCCCGGTTTTCATGGCCGACGTGAAAGGCGATCTGGCTGGGATTTGTCGTCCCGGAGGCGATAACCCAAAAGTCGCCGAACGCGTCCAGCAATTCGGCCTGAGCGATTTCGCTTACACGGCTTACCCGGTGATGTTCTGGGATGTTTTCGGCGAGCAGGGGCATCCGCTGCGCACAACGATTTCCGAGATGGGGCCGCTGCTGCTCGCCCGCATTCTCAACCTGAACGACACGCAAGGCGGCGTGCTCTCGCTGGTCTTCAAAGTCGCGGACGACAATGGAATGTTGTTGCTCGACCTGAAAGACCTGCGCTCGATGCTGCAATTCGTCGCCGACAACGCCAAATCGCTGACGACCGAGTACGGCAACGTTTCGGCGGCCAGCGTCGGCGCGATTCAACGCCGGTTGCTCGAACTCGAACAGCAGGGCGGCGACAAATTCTTCGGCGAGCCTGCCCTGGATTTAAACGACCTGATGCAAACGGACGAAAAAGGCCGAGGAGTGATCAACATTCTCGCCGCCGACAGATTGATGCAGTCGCCGAAGCTTTACGCGACGTTCCTGCTCTGGATGCTGTCGGAGTTGTTCGAGAATCTGCCCGAAGTCGGCGACCTCGAAAAACCGAAGATGGTCTTTTTCTTCGACGAAGCGCACCTGCTCTTCGACGACGCGCCCGAAGCGCTGTTGCAGAAGATCGAACAAGTTGTTCGCCTGATCCGCTCGAAAGCCGTGGGAGTTTATTTCGTCAGCCAGAACCCGCTCGACATTCCCGATGTCGTGCTCGGCCAACTCGGCAACCGCGCGCAGCACGCATTGCGCGCCTTCACGCCGCGCGACCAGAAAGCGGTCAAGGCCGCCGCGACGACCTTCCGCGAAAATCCAAATCTCAACACCGAAGAAGCGATCACCGAACTTGGCGTCGGCGAGGCGCTGGTCTCGATGCTCGACGAAAAAGGAACGCCGGGCATCGTGCGCCGCGCGCTCATCGCTCCGCCGCAAAGCAAGCTCGGCGCGATCACGCCCGACGAGCGACGCGCCGTAATCCAGTCGTCGGTCATCGCGGGACATTACGAAAACGCAGTTGACCGCGAATCGGCTTACGAAATGCTGAAGGGGCGGCGCGAACAAGCCGAGGCCGCGCTGCAAGAACAGACGCAGCAAACGCAGCAACCCGCCTCTGCGCCGTGGATGGATACGGCGGGCGACATCATCGGAGCGATGGCCAAGAGCGCTGCGCGTTCAGCAGGCACGCAAATCGGGCGTCAGATTCTTCGCGGAGTGTTGGGCTCGATTTTCGGAGGAACTGGAAGAAGACGGTAAGAAGCAACGATGCGTGGCGGTAGCCCGCGCGTTAGCAAGGGCGTGAGTCAATCCGGACGCCCTTGCTAACGCGCAGGCTACCGCCACGCCCTTTTATTTACCTCGCAGGCTCAAGCGTCAATCGCTCTTTCGCCATCGCCTCGATTTTCTGTTTGCCGTACAACAGCGGAAAGTATTTTCCTTCGGCCCACAGCGGCAGTAAATCGCCGTAATGTTTGCTTCCCGGTTGTCCGGATTGTCCCGGCACACTCGTCGCCACCAACCGATCCCAATCGCTCACATCCAGAATCTCGCGGAACGACGCGCCGTGGGTTTGCCGGAAATTAGGCCCACTCGTTCCGATGACTGTGTTCCCGTCGCCGCCGCGTTCAATCAAAGGTAAATCAACTGGCGTTGAATCGCATGGCCGTGATGAGCAGCGAGTAATGAGACCAGGATAAGCGGAATGACGACAGTCACTGGTTTCATAAGCGGCTCCTGTTTTTATCGCTGTTGACTCGAAATTATGCAGGCGGGCATACACCGCTACGCTGGCAATACGATCTGTCTTTCTGCGGCGCGCGCGAAGCTTATCTTCAACACATTGTTCAGGGCAATCAAATTGCGCCGCCCGCCGATTTCTTTATCAATTACCGTCGGATCGCCATGCGGCGCTCGTTTTCCGCGCATTGGCATAACGGTTGCCGAAACCCTCAGCGGCGCTGATATGGCGCAGAGTGCATTCAGTGAAGCGGAATTTCACTGAGATAAATCATGCTGATTCCTGGGCGATCCCGGCCTGCCCTGGCGTCGAAGAGAACTTGGAGGAAAGAATGAAATCCAGAATTGAGCGAAGCGTGATGACCACGCTTTGTATGGGAATCATGTTCTGCCTTACGGCGGTCGTAACGCTGGCGCAGAACTGCCCGACCTGTCCGAGTATCCCAACGCAGGTCATCCAGACCGTTCCGGCGCAACCTTGCGCGGCGAAGAATTGCCCGAAGCAGACTTGCCAGCCGTGCCAGACGGTTCAGGCCCAGCCTTGCGCGGCGAAGACTTGTCCGAAGCAAACTTGCCAGCCGTGCCAGACAGTTCAGGTTCAACCTTGCCCTTGTCCGACTTGCCCGTGCCCAGGCTCGTCAAACTCGCCAGGCAGCGATGCTACCGCGAAATCACAACCAGAGCCTGACTCGAAGCCGGAACCGCAACCGGAGATCGCTCCAACTCCGCCTGAGCCGCCTGCCCCGACGCCTGTCGAGGAAGTCACTCCCATTCCGACCGAGCCGCCTGC
>JAJVID010000067.1:30679-34490 GCA_022072205.1 Acidobacteriota bacterium | reverse complement strand
GGCGTGCCGCGTCCGGTCATTCGCTCCGGAGTTTCGCCGCCAGGGCGACGCCCGCCTCTGCCGCCAACCGTGTTGCTCAAATTGAAGATCGGCCCGTTCGCGCAGAAGATCGCCAGATTGTCGTTGTAGCCGTACATAATCGGGCTTGCGGCGTCAATCGTCTTCGAGCGAAGCACGCTGCCTGTGACGCGCAACCGTTGTGGCGGCGCGATTGAAACTCCGGGCGTGAGTCCGAACGAGACTGCGAAATTGGCCGTGTCGTTCGAGGTGATCAGCAATCCGCCTCGCCGCACGAAGTCCTGCAAATTCTGCAAACCATCCCAACCAAGTCCGGGCCGCATGTCGTCGGTCGAATCAATCTTGCCGATGTTGGGCGTCAACTCGCTCGTCTTCCACGGCAACGGATTGCCGAACATCGGCATGCCGCTGACGATCTGTTGCGGGTTGCCGCGACCGACCGGCGCGAAGATGATCACGTCGTATTTCGCTCTGAGGTTCGCGTCTTTCGCCACGTCCTGCGTGCTGATGTAATCGTACGGGACTTTGTATTTGTCGAATTCCAACCGCCACCAGCCCTCGTCCTGCGTGCTCAGCCAGGTGTGCATCACCGCAACGCGCGCGGCTCTGATCGGATGCGTTTTGACCGAAGGCGCCGCGTCGGTCGCATAAACCTTCAAGCCAAGCTCACCCGCCGCGCGATGCAGATCGTTCTGATTGACGCCGCGAATCACGAACGAGCCGCGATTGAATTTCGTCCCGGCGGCTTCAAACGGTTCTTCGGCGGCGTCGAACTGCGCGGCTTTGAAACGATAGCGCAGCGTGACGAGCGCGTTGTCGGCGTTGTGATTGATGAGATAAACAGAGCCGCTGCCGTTCACGCCTCCTACAGCCTTCACTTCGCCATTCACTTTTTCCATCGCCGCATCGAGCGCTTTGACATCAACCACGCGCACAACCTGCACGTTACCCAATTCGCCAAACGTCCAGGCGGTGTCGTCGTAGATGTTGCGCTGCGGATCGTTCGGCGCCCAGTACTGATAATCGAGCATCATGTCGGCGATGCGGCTGTAGGGCTGATCCATTCGCACGATGTAACTGCCCGCCGGGAACGTGCGCGTGGTTGTCTCTTTTTTCTCCTGACCGCCGTTGCCGTCGCCATTGCCCGCAGCCCTGGTCTCTGCGGGAGCCGGGCGCGCGGGTTTCTTCTTCGCCGGCAGAGTGACGGTGAACGGCGCGGTCGCGCGGTGAACTTCGCAGCCCTGCATTTGCAACAGCCGCAGCAATTCGGCCTGTCCGCCCGGACGCGGATCGTCGCCCGGGAAAACATAAGCCGCCGGCCCTGCCGTCTTCGGCTTCAGGATCGAATTCTTGCTCTTCGTATAAAAATTCCGCAGGAAGTATTTGCCGTTGGTCGAAAAATGCGCGAGCGAAACGAGCAGCCCCGTCTGCTGATAATTGTTGTTGTTGCGCTGCGACCATCTGGCTTTCGGCAACGGCGGATTCTGTTTGTACCACGTGCGCGAATATTCCGATGGCGAAAGCGTGCGCTCGACCGTGTCGGCGCCGCCGTTGCCGAAGGTTTCGTAAAGGCGGCTGATGCCGTTGTGCGACGCGGCGATGAACATCAGATAACTCGGCGACCAGGTGTCGAACGTGCCGTGAGTGAAGACGCCGGGCATTCCGAATTTGTTCATCTCGCCGACGTTGTACCAGCCGATCAAATGCCATTCGTCGGCCAGTATCGGATCAATCCACGCGTTGTAGGGTTGATCGCCGACCGTGTTGTCGTAAAGGTACGGCACCGATTCGTGCAGGTCGTGCAACACCTGCGCCCGCCAATTCGTGAATGTGTTGAGCACGTTTCGCGTCAACTGCAACGACATCGCCATCGCATCGCGGTTGTTGTCGTGCGCGACATAATGGCCCCAGTAAATCAGCCCCGGCCAGTTCTTGTCCGGATTGGCCAGATGCCATTTGTAAACGTCCACCTGCCGGTCGCGTCCGTCAACTTCGACAACCGGTGTGATCAGCGTGATCAGGTTGTCTCGAATTTGTTTGACGTACGGGCTTTCATCAACCGCCAGACGATAGGCCAGTTCCATCAACGCCGTCGGCGAACCTGTTTCGGGCGAATGAATCGTGCCGGTGATGTAATAGACCGGAACCGTGTCGGCGATGATCTTTTCGGCTTCGTCATCGTTCAGATTGATCACGCGCGGGTCGGCCAGCTTAGCCAGCTTCGCGCGATTCTCTTCGATCTTTGCGATGTTGGCTTCGGAACTGACCGCGACGGCGATCATCTCGCGGCCCTCTTCGGTCTTGCCGATTGAATAGACTTTGACGCGCGGGCTTGAAGATTCGAGCATCCGCATGTAGCGATAAACTTCGTGCGAGTAAGGCAGGATGCCCGGCGCGCCCGACACGTCGCCGAGCACGGCTTTCGGCGTAGGAACTTTCGACGACGCGGGCAGATAATCGGTGAGCGGCGAATTGAAGAAGGTCTCGGTCGTGTATTCGCGGATCTTCTTCGTGTACTCCTCGTCAATCGCCACTTTCGGATCGCGGCCCAGCTTTGTCTGGACGGCGGTTTGCGCGAAGGCGGCGGAAGTGGCAATGGCCAACGCGCACAGGTTCAGGATAAGAAAACGCACAAGCGAATTTGCTTTCATGATTGTCCTCGTTTGTTTTTGATGGTGTATTTTGCCGCATCAATACGATGAAGGAAGAGAGGATACGGAATAAACGGAAAGAACGGAACAGGCGGGAGCAGTTTTCGGTTTTTTTTCGTTTTTTCCGTTTCTTTGCCCTTTCCGTATTCCCTGTTTTTGTGCGCCGAAATCACTGCGGCGGCCGCGCGCGGTTATTCTTGTCTCCGGCGTAACCGGTGTATATGATGCCGAAACCAGGAAGCGGTACACAATTCATCACAGGAGACTCTCTATGAAACGACTGGCAGTACTGTCGGGGCTGTTGCTCGCGGGCGCGATCTCTCTGGCGGTCGCTCGACAACCGCAGCAGAGACCGGCTGCGCTCGAAATCCAGAAGGTAAAAGACAACCTGTTTATGATCACTGGCGGGGGCGGAAACACTGCGGCGTTCATTACGCAAAATGGCGTCGTCGTCGTGGACACGAAAGTCGCGAACAACGGGCCGGGTATTCTGGAGAAGATCAAATCGGTTACGCCCAAACCCGTGATTATGGTCATCAACACGCATACGCACAGCGATCACGTGGGCAGCAACAGCGCCTTCACCGGCGCGGTAGAGTTCATCGCCCACGAGAATTGCAAAGCGAGTATGGAGAAGATGACCGAGTTTCAGACCGAGGAAGGAAAGAAGTTCCTGCCATCGAAGACCTACAAGGACAAGCTCAGCTTGCTGAAGGGCGCCGATAAGGTTGACCTTTATTACTTCGGTCGCGGCCACACTGGTGGCGATACGTTTGTCGTCTTTCCGGCGCTGAAGGTCATGCATGCCGGCGATCTGTTCCCCGGCAAGGGCGCGCCCATTATGGACACCAACACCGGCGGCAGCGGACTGGAATATCCCAGGACTTTGATGAAGGCTGCGGCTGGCATCAAGGGCGTCGAGTCGGTCATCCCCGGCCACAGCACGCTGATGACCTGGAACGATTTCAAGGAGTATGGGGAGTTCGTGCGCGATCTGGTCGCTGCCGCTGAACAAGCCAGGAAAGCCGGTAAGACCGCTGACGAGGCGGCGGCAAACTTCAAGCTGCCCGAAAAGTACAAGGGCTACAACATGGGCCGATTGAAGGCTGATGTCACCACAATCTACTCTGAGCTGAAATAAA
>JAJVID010000067.1:15503-30579 GCA_022072205.1 Acidobacteriota bacterium | reverse complement strand
AAAAAATTCATCCCCGCCGGCGCTTATCACATCTTCATCGGGCCTGATCACATCCTCTTCATCGTTGGTTTGTTGCTGCTGGGAGGAAGCCTGCTGCGGCTGCTGACCATCGTCACCTCGTTCACCATCGCCCACAGCATCACGTTGACGCTTGCCGCGCTGGACATCGCCAACCCTCCGGCGCGATTGATCGAGCCGGCCATTGCGCTGAGCATCGTTTACGTCGGCATAGATAACCTGATGATCGGCAAAGCGGGTTGGGATGTGCGCGCCTGGATCGCCTTCTTCTTCGGCCTCGTGCATGGATTCGGGTTTGCGGGCGTGCTCAGGGAATTCGGCCTGCCGCGTCAGGCGCTCACACTGTCGCTCTTCTCGTTCAATTTCGGCGTGGAGATCGGACAGGTTTGCATCGTCGTCGTCGTGGCTTCGCTGCTCGCGGCGCTACGCAGCCGCAACCAGACACTCGGCCAGCGAGTGGCGACCGTCGGCTCAGTGATCGTGATCCTGGCGGGAAGCTACTGGTTCATCCAGCGGGTCTTCTTTATAGAGTGATTTCCGAATGACTCAAAACATCAATACCGAATTGGTGAATGACGTTCTGTCAGCGCCGCTTGCGCTGACAGTTCCCGACCTTGCCGAAGCCATTGATTTTTTCACTCGACGCCTGGGCTTTCGCGTAGACATGATCGTCCCGGCTGATGCGCCACAAACCGCCATCGTCTCCGGGCAGGGCGTGGCGCTGCGGCTTGAAGCCGGCGGCGCGCAGACGCCAGCGTCTGACTCTCCATTTGATCTTCCGACGGGCGCAGGATTCATCATCAGCCGGCTCGATACTGAGGCGTGGCATGCCGGACGGGCGGGCATGCAGTATCGCGATCTGATTCCGGGGCGGCTCGGCGGATGCGTCGTCGCCTCGCACATTCGCATCCCCGACGGCGGCGAGGTTCCGGATTACGCGCATTATCACAAGGCGATCTTTCAGATGATTTACTGCCGCAGCGGCTGGGCGCGCGTGGTTTACGAAGATCAGGGGCCGCCATTCACGCTTGAAGCTGGAGATTGCGTGCTGCAACCGCCGGAGATTCGCCACCGCGTGTTGGAATCCTCTCCCGGCCTTGAAGTCATCGAGATCGGTTGTCCGGCGGCGCACGAAACCTGGGCCGATCACGAAATGGAACTTCCAACGCGCGAGGTTTTGCCTGACCGGCTTTTCAGCGGCCAGCGTTTCGTTCGCCATCGCGCGCGCGAAGCTAGATGGGCGCCCTGGCGGCTTGATGGTTTTGAAGCGCGCGACACTGGCATCGCGGCGGCGACAAAAGGCCTGGCTGCGGCGCGCGTCGTGAAATCCGATTCGGCCATCACGGCTACGGCCAACGCTCACGCGGGCGAATTGTTGTTTCTGTTTATTCTGCAAGGCGAGCTTTGCGTGTGCGGCCCCACGCAAAAAAATCATCAATTGCAGGCCGGCGACAGTTGCGTCATCCCTGCGGGCGTTGACTACACGCTGCGGGCCGGCGCGGGGCTTGAGATGCTTGAAGTCAGTTTGCCTGCGGATCAGTACTGCCGGCCGGCTTCGTAATCTTCTTTCTCGGTCGTGATGCGGCCATCGGCCAGGTCGTACCAACGTTTGAGTATTGCGTCGCTAAGTCACATCCGAAGGCGCAAGAGCGGTGATGCCTGGAAACCGCTTGAAATCATCCTTGTCGAAGGTGAGTAGATGCGTGATGCCGTGAACGTTCATCACTGAAACTGTTCGCGTGTCGTGGATGAGAACACCTTGTACGGAATGAGTCATGATCAGCCGCCGCCATTCCTGATGTGTCGCCAGACTCTCGGTGAGAAGCTGACAGTATCGCTCAATCATCCTGGCTTTTCGTTCCGTCTCCACGGGAGAGAGGCCGTAACCGCCGCGCGCTGTGGCCGGGCGCGTGCAAACAGTCCAAAACTCGGCTAAAACCTGGGTCGTATAGTAAAACTCTTCGTTCCTGGCTCTGAGCTTCCGAAACGCATCAAGAATGAGCTGGCGGTCGGGGTCATTCTTCGGCACGAGCCGAAGAAAAACGTTCGTATCAACGAGGAAAGGCATTTATTCTTCAGGAAAGTAAATATCCTCGCGGGAAAAGTCGCGGGGAAGTGGTTGAACATCTTCGGCCATTGATTCCATCGCGGTTATAAACTCGTCAACGGTCGTTGGTTGCGGCGCAGATTGTACGCCGCTGGCGACTCCGAGTAAGCGCGCCAGATACTCGTTCACGCTGAGGCCTCTGGCTGCGGCCTGCGTGATAAGAGCTTGCGCAATCTCCGGCGCGATTTGTTCGGTAAGCGCAGCATTCATAGATTTCACCTCTGGTTTCATCCGTCTTCAGGATAACCTGCCATCACGTTACACATTTTGGCCTCGCTCAACGCCAGTGCTATTATCTGGCCGTTATGATTCCTGAAGCAACTCCACCTATGAAAACTCTTTACGATCCGATCGAGCCCTACCGGCAAGGGATGCTGAAAGTATCCGAAATCCATGACATTTATTACGAGCAGTGCGGGAATCCTGACGGGCAGCCCGTAGTCTTTCTCCACGGCGGCCCCGGAGCCGGATTGACCGCAGACTACCGCCGCTTCTTTGATCCGGAAGCTTATCGAATCGTGTTGTTCGATCAGCGTGGCGCAGGCAATAGCGCGCCGCATGCTTCGCTGGAAGAAAACACGACCTGGAGCCTTGTCTCGGACATCGAGCGTTTGCGTGAGAGTCTGGGTATTGAAAAGTGGATGGTCTTCGGCGGTTCGTGGGGGAGCACGCTGGCTCTGGCTTACGCGGAGACTCACGCTGAGCGCGTCAGTTCGCTCGTGCTGCGCGGCATCTTCCTGTGCCGCCCGAAGGAGATTGAATGGTTTTATCAGGAAGGCGCGAACGCAATCTTCCCGGACGCGTGGGAGCAATACGAGCGCGTCATCCCCGAATCCGAGCGCGGCAATATGCTCGAAGCCTATTACCGCCGGCTGACCAGCGACGATGAATCAGTGCGTCTGGAAGCTGCGCGAGCCTGGAGCGTCTGGGAAGGCAGCGCATTGAAGCTCATTCCTGACCAGAAGCTGATTGACGATTTCACCGAACCGCACAAGGCGCTTTCGCTCGCCCGCATCGAAGCGCATTACTTCATGAACAACGCGTTTTTCGAGACCGACAATTACCTGCTCGAAAATGTCGGCAAGATTCGCCACATCCCTGCCGTGATCGTTCAGGGGCGATACGACATCGTCTGCCCGATGATGAGCGCGTGGGAGCTACATCGCGCGTGGCCAGAGGCGGAGTTTATAGTCGTCGGCGACGCGGGCCATTCAGTCACCGAGCCGGGCATCACTGACGCGCTTGTTGACGCGACGGATCGCTTTAGAATTCAGATGACTTGACTCCGAGCTATGCGTAATATCGGAACTTTGACAGCGCTCGATCACGGGTAATATTCTCTGATACGAATCGGAGGTAAGTAATGATGTCAACTGTCGCCACTTCACATATCGAGATTGACGCCGAAGGGCGGGCGTGGATCGCAGGCTCCAACACGAAAGTGATCGAGATCGTTCTCGACAAATTGGCCTGGGGCTGGAACCCTGAAGAAATGTGCTTGCAACACCCTCAGCTTTCGCTCGCACAGATTCACGCGGCTCTCTCTTACTACTACGATCATCAGGACGAGCTTAACGCTGAGGTCGCGGAACAGATGCGAGAGTACGAAGAGTTGAGAGCGCAGGCAGAAAACTCGCCCTTGCGTCAGAAGCTTCGCGCGCTCGGCAAACTACAATGAGCGTCAGCCTATATTTCGATGTTCACGTTCCCTATGCCGTCACGCTTGGCCTGCGTTTGCGCGGCGTGGATGTACTCACTTCGCAGGAAGACGGCACAAGAGAATTGGACGACGATCTTCTGCTTGACCGCGCGACCGCCCTGGGTCGTGTTCTGTTCAGCCAGGACAAAGACTTACTACGCGAGGCGCAAAAACGGCAACAGCGCGGAGAGCCTTTCGGCGGCGTCATCTATGCGCCTCAGCTCGGAGTCGCGGTTGGCCAATGCATTGACGATCTCGAACTGATCGCGCAATGCAGCGCCCCAGATGAGTGGTTCAATCGTGTAGATTATTTGCCGCTCAAGTGAGGCTCCGAATAGACCGCTTGTCATAGCTCCTCGTCAATTTGTCCTGGTCTCGACAAGCGGCGTTGGAGAAAACTCTCCGGCTATGGTTTCGCCGTTGCGCCGAAACTCCAGCGCGCCATCATCAATCGCCCCAAATCGAAAGCGGAAAATATCGAACGCATAATTTTGCGGATTGCGCCAGGGACCGTTCGCTCCCTGCCTGGGCAGGCGATCTTCCGCGCGCTTGAAATACCCGGACTTCAAATTGCCGAATGGCTTGACCGGCATCGCGGGATCGGGTTCTTTTGGCCGCGCCTGCGCGTAACCGTGCGCATCCATAAAATTGATCAGGCGGCAAAAATACTCGGCCAGCAGGTCGGCGCGCAGCGTCCACGACGCGTTCGTGTAGCCGAAGACTGAAGCCAGATTGGGAACTCCGCTGAACATCATGCCTTTATACAAGACGGTCTTGCCGATCTCGATGGGCCGTTCATCAACCGTGACCTCTGCGCCGCCGGCGAATTGAAGCTCCAGCCCGGTCGCGGTGACGATGATGTCGGCTTCGAGTTCCTGCCCGGTTTGTAGCTTGAGACCCGTTTCAGTGAAAGTGTCAATGTGATCGGTGACGACAGAAACCTTGCCCGCCTTGATGGCCTCGAAAAAATCACTGTCCGGAACTACGCACAGCCGCTCGTCCCAGGGGTTGTAGCGCGGCGTGAAATGCGCCAGGTCGTATTCCGGCCCCAACTGCTCCTGAATCAGCCTGAGCAACCGCTGTTTCGTTTGTTCGGGAAACGCGCGGGCGGCGTTGAAAAAGATGAGTTGCAGCAGCACGTTTTTCCAGCGCGTCAGCCGGTAAGCGAGGCTGAGCGGCAGATGGCCGCGCAACCAATTGGCGATGGCGTCAGCCGCCGGCAGCGAAACCATGTAGGTCGGCGACCGCTGCAACATCGTTACGTGCGCCGCCTTCTCCGCCATCGCCGGAACCAGCGTGACCGCCGTCGCTCCGCTGCCGATGACGACGACGCGCTTGCCCGCATAGTCCAGGTCTTCGGGCCAGAATTGCGGATGAATCAGAGTTCCCTTGAAACGCGCCACGCCCGCAAACTCCGGCGTGTAACCCGCAGAGTAGCGGTAATAGCCCGCGCACATCATCACGTAGCGCGCCGCGAACAAAACGGCGCGGCCTTCGTGCTCAGCTTCCACTGTCCACAACGCGTCAGCCGATGACCAGGAGAGGCGGCGAACTAAATGCTTGAATCGAATGTGAGGGACGATGCCATTCTCATCCGCCGCTTCCCGCACGTAAGCGCGGATGGTGGGGCCGTCCGCGATGGCCTTGGGATTCTTCCACGGCTTGAAGTTGTAACCGAGCGTATGCATGTCGCTGTCCGACCGGATGCCCGGATACCGAAACAAGTCCCAGGTGCCGCCGATTGCTTCGCGGCCTTCCAGAATCGCAAAGGTCTTGCCCGGACAATGCCGCTGCAAATGGACGGCGGCGCCAATCCCCGAAAGACCTGCGCCAACGATGAGCGCATCGAAAAATTCTATTTCCAAAGCTAACGCCTCCTGTTCTGGCCGGGCTGCTCCATCACGCACTTGAAATTCGCCGCGTCATCCGTGCTGCCGCTGCCTTTGTAGCGGGCGACTTGCGGATACGGGCAAAGCGGGCGTGTGCGTTGCGCTGCGGCTCGCTTCGTGGCGACGACCTGATCCGGCGCGACGCCCTGTTCCACCCAACGTTCGAGCGCCAGCGTCAGATCGTGTTGCGGATCGGATTGTCCGCTAGTCACCATCTGGCCGAAGTTGTCAGGGCCTGGGCCGCCAGCGCAATGCTGCACGCCCGGCGCCATAAACAGCCGCACGGAGTTGCTAGCTTTCCGCTTCCCCAACTTCGTCACGACGCTCTGGTAATAGTTGATGGTGTTCACTGGCGGCAACGCGGCGTCATTCCAGCCGTGATAAAGAATCAGCTTGCCGCCGCGCGCGCTGAACGCCTTCAAATTCGGATCGGTTGCATTCAACGCCGGCGCCAGTTTTTCATTCGCCAACTTGCTGTCGCGTTCCAGATCGAATGATTTGAAATCCCAGTTCGGATCGTTGTAGACCATGTTCTTGAACGCCTGAGTTGAGAAAAAGAATTGCAGCGCCGACGCAGGCGTCGCTCCCGTGATCCACGCCGTCCAGCCGCCCGGCCCCGTTTCGCCGCCCGGCGTAAAACCAGGGACGATTAACTGTCCTTTGGCGTCGCGCGGCCCGGCATAAATTTTCTTCAGCGCCGCGACCTGCTTTTCGGTCAGGCACTCATCGCTTTCCTCGCCTTTGCACAACAGAACCGCCGGGTCGAAGCCGCATTTTGTCGGATCATCCAGCACGCCATCTTTCACGCCATCGCGCGAGTCGCAAGCCGCGAGCGCGGCGGCTTCGAGGGCTTTCAATTTTTTCGCCGGGATGTAGCTGGCCGGATCAGCCAACGTGTTTTTCATATTCCAGGCAAAGCCCGTGAGGATGTGAGTGAATGCGTTCGCCGGCGCGCCTGCGATGATGCCATCGTAATCGTTGGGATAGCGTTGCGCCTCCATCAGCGCCTGCCGCCCGCCATTTGAGCAACTGGCGAAATACGAACGCTTCGGGCCGTCGCCGTAAAAAGCTTTGATAATCATCTTGGCTTTTTCGGTCATCTCGTGAATCGCGCGATGGCCGTAATCCACAATCTTTTCGGGATGCCCCAGCGCCCAACTCGCATCGCCGCCGCTGTGCCCCGTGTCGGTCGAAGCCGTAGCGTAACCGCGCGCCAATGCGCCCGACAGCCCGCCCGCCGGCCCGCCGTAGGAAATCGAACCTGCGAAGCCGCCGTTGCCGATGCCATGAAATTTGCCGTTCCAATTCGCGGCGGGCAGCCAGACTTCAAACTTGATCTCCGAATCGCTGGTCGGCTTGATCACGCCGGTCACGCGGCAAAAAGCAGGCAGGTTTTTGTAGGGCGCGGCGGAACCCGCTGTCGGAGTGAATCCTCCCGCAGCGACGGATTGCGCCATCGTGATCGTCGTGTTGGGCAGTTTCAAATCGGCCAACCCTTCGCACGTGGCGGCGGAGACAGAGCCGAACGCCGCCGCGATAAGCAGCGGAACAGCCAGCCACTGCCAATGGAATTTGCGTCGTGATGTTTTGTTGTTGTTCATTGTGAGCCTCACATTAGGCGCCGGTTCAGTACCGGCTGATCATTGTTTGCCGGAAACCGGAGTGAAAAGCAAATCCTGAAAGTCGAAACTGAAATCGGTCAGCGGCGAGACGGGAACCATCTTCATCCGCTCGATGCCGCCGTCAGGTTTGAGCGCGAACGTGACGAAGGCGTCCGCGTTCAAGCTCCGGTCGCGCCAGCGGGCGACGAAGGTGTCGTATTGCCAGTGTTCCAGATCGCCCACCAATCCCGGTGTGCGGCTGAAGCGCAGGACGAGTTTGCCTTCTTCGAGCGCAATCGCCGTTTCTCCGTACCACGCGTCGTTGTAGCGTCCGGCGTATTTCGCCAGCGGCAACGAGGGCTTTGATTCGACGTTGCGCGCGGAGCCCTGCTTCTTCTCCACCTCTCGCGCCTGCGCCAATTGTTGCTCGGCGACGCCGTGAAAGGCGCTGATCCAATCGGTTGAGGGCGCGTTCAGATAATGATCAATGATGTGATATGCGATCGCTTCCATCGCGCCGCCCGCTTCCTGATTCGTGAGCACGACGATCCCAAGTTTCATATCTGGGATCAGGCGCACTCTCGAAACCATCCCCGCAAGCCCGCCGCTGTGGCTGACGACTTTGTGTCCCCGATAATCGCTCAAGCCCCAGCCAAGCCCGTAGGCGGAAAAGTTCGCGCGCAAGGCTGAGAGCGCCGGCGGCGGATTGCCGACAGCGATAGGCGTTTGCGCCGACCACATCTCGCGCGATTGCCGCTGACTGAACAATCGGCGGGCGCCATTTTGTCCATTATTGATCGCGCCTTCGCCGAGTTGCGCCATCACCCACCTCGCCATCTCCGCGACGTTCGAGTTGATCGCCCCGGCTGGCGCGGTGTTGTCAATGTTCATATACGGAACAGGTTGCAACCGGCCTTCGACTTTCTGATGCGGGGAGACGAAGTTGCCGCCCGGTCGCAAATCCCTGACGCTCGTGTTGCTCGCCGTCATGCCGAGCGGCGCGAAGATGCGCTCCTTGATGAAATCATCCCAGCTTTTTCCCGAAACGGCGGCCACGACCTGCCCGGCGACAAGATAAAGCACGTTGTCGTAAGCGTACCTGCTGCGAAAGCTCGTCGCCGGTTTGATGTAGCGCAACCGCGCGACAATCTCTTCGCGCGTGAATGTCGTCGGTGGGAAAAACATCAGATCGCCCGCGCCCAATCCAAGCCCGCTGCGATGCGTCAACAGATCGCGGACGGTCATCTCGCGCGTGACGTATGGGTCGTACATCTGAAAGCCGGGCAGATGCTTCGTCACCGGATCATCCCAACTGATCCTGCCCTCATCAACCAGGATAGCCAGCGCGGCGGCGGTGAAGGCTTTTGTGTTTGACGCGATGCCGAAGAGCGTCTGCTCATCAACCGGCGCTGACTTGCCGAGTTCGCGCACGCCGTAGCCTTTGGTCAACACTATCCTGCCGTCTTTGACGATGGCGATGGCCAGACCGGGAACTTCAAATTCCTTGAGAGCGCGCGCGACGTATGCGTCGAGATCGGACGGAGTTTCGGTTTGCGCCAGAACTTGCGCGCGTGCGAATAGAATCAGACAGATTGCGAACAGGTAAAAAATATTCCTTTTCATCGGTTGACCTACCACGAGAGAGTTTTTGCTATTTGATCGCCAGCGCGTTCGGCGGCGAAGCGACGCCGCCGAGTTTATTGAGCGGCGCGGCGGTGAAGAAAAATTCGTAGCGACGGTCTGCGGCGCAGTCGGCGGCCAGCGCGTCCAACCGGAACATCTCGCCGATGGGCATTCCCCACAAGCCGATGATCGTGCCGTGCATCATCCCCGGATTATCGTCTTTGTCGGGAGTCGCTGGCGGCAGAGCTTCAAAAGGCGGATTGTCGCTGGCAATCGCGGCGAAATGATTGTCCCAGAGAAATCGCAGCGAATCCTCGCCCTGCTCCAAACCGGCGATCTGCAACGCGCCGGGTTGCGCGAGTTGCGTTCGCTGCTCTTCATTCAAACCGCTATACCACTCGATCCATCCAGTGCGCATCATCAGGATGTCGCCGGTTTGAAAGCGCAGGCCCTGCCAATCCGCAGCCGCCTGCAATTGCTCAGGCGCGATTCCGTAACGCTCGCCGGGGTTGAACGCAATGCCCTGCGCGGCGGCGAAGCGCTGAAAGTCAACGAGCACGCCTCGCCCGGCGATTCCACGACGCGCCCAGTTATGAATCCCGTTACGCGGATTACTTTCGTCAGCGATCTGCTCTTCGGTGACGCCGTTGTAAAAGCCGTACCGCCGATTCCCGAAATGCCTCAAGCCGTCCCACTGCGATGATGATTGCGTATTGAAGTTGTCGTAAACGTCATCGAAGACGTTTTTGCGCCGCCGGTTGATCGTGTGGCGCAAGGCCGCGCGATTGAACAGTGGCGGATGGGGCAGTTCCAATTCCCAGTTCAGCGCGAACACTCGCCCGGTTTGAACCAGCCGGGCGGCGGCGGTCACGCGCTCCGGCGTCAGCAAATTCAGCGTCCCGATTTGATCGTCGTCGCCGAACACGCCCCAGGCGGAATGCGGCGGATAGTCGGGTTTGATTGGCAATTCAGCGAAAGCAGGCAATCGTTCCGGCAAGTTCATCAATGTCTGGCTCCTTTGTTCTGTTGTTACCGGTAAATAATCCGTGACGGCGGGACGATCTTGTCGAACGCCAGACGGATCTTCGCGTTCGTCTCGTCTTCGTTCCAGCCATCCCTGCGATCAATCTGCTATCGCCTGATAAGTCAGCGTCCGAAACTCCGAGCCGTATTCCAACCCGGTGTGCGGCAGAATCTGGATCATAAAGACGCCGATCAATTCTTCCTGCGGATCAATCCAGAATCGCGTGCCGGCCGCGCCGCCCCAGTTGTATTCGCCCACCGATCCCATTGTCCCGGCTTCGCCCGGCGATTTGTTGACCGCAAAGCCCAGGCCGAAGCCATAACCCGGCGCCATCCCGGGTATCGCTCCCAGATTGTCGCTGCTCATCAGTTGGATGGTCTTGCGGCCAAGCAGCCGCTTGCCATCATATTGCCCCTGGTTGAGCAACATCTGGCAGAAGCGCAAATAATCGTATGCCGTCGAAACCAGTCCGCCGCCGCCTGAAAGCAGCGTGGGCGGCTCAAGGTAGGAGGGCACGGCGTTGGGAAATTTCTCGACGCATTCCTGCCGGGTGGCGCAAATGGTCGCTGGCTGGATTTTGCCGTCTCTGGTCGGGCTGTAGAGTTTGGCAAAGCGATCCTTTTTGCTGGCCGGGACATAGAACCCGGTGTCGCGCATCTCCAGAGGCGTGAAGATGCGCTCCTGCAAAAATTGATCGAAAGTTTTGCCGGACAGGACTTCGACCAAACGTCCGAGCACATCCACCGAGACGCTGTAATGCCAGCGCGCGCCAGGCTCGTTGAGCAATGGAAGTTTGGTCAGGTTGGTGATGAACTCCGCCAGATTCGGTTCGCTCAAAATTCTTGCCTTGCGATATTCCGCGTCAACCAGCGTGTCGCTGAAAAAACCATAGCTCAGTCCTGCCGTATGCCGCAGCAGATCGCGGACCGTGACAGGGCGTTTGGCGGGCGCGGTTTTGAGCGTGGGCTTGCCGGTCTGCGGACCTTTCTCTTCGATTCCGATCTGCATCCTGGCGAATTCGGGCAGATATTTGGCGACCGGATCGTTGAGCTGAAACTTGCCTTCTTCGTAAAGCATCATCACCGCGACGCTCGTGATGGGCTTGGTCATCGAGTAGATGCGATGGATCGTATCGAGCCGCATCGGCGCGCCGGCCTCGATGTCGGCCATACCGAAGGCTTCCTGATAAGCGATCTTGCCGCGGCGGGCGATCAGTCCCGCCGCGCCTGGAATTTGCTTTTCCGCCACGTGCCGGCTCATCACCGAGCGAATGTGAGCAAGGCGAGCGCTGGACAAACCGACAGCTTCAGGCGCGACGATGGGCGGATCGCTATTGATTTTGCCGGCTACCGGGACAAACACAGGATTGGCGGATTGCGCCAGCAGAACTATCAAAAGAGATAGCGACAGACGTCTCATAATTTTCTCCATAGGAATCGCCACAACAAACCGGCTCCGGGCAAGGAAGCGGCGGCTGCGACGATTCGATGTTCGATGTTTTGGCTGGTGTGATACTGCAAAGAAGAGCGCAACAGCGGCTGGATGATAGGCGCTCAAGATCGCAAATTCAATTGCAAATGCGGCGACCTGATGAGCGCCTTCAATCGCCTTCAGCGATCGAATCATATTCGCTTCCCGAAATCCGGCCTGCGTGTCTGGCCTGAAGCCCCGCTGGCAAGTTACTATTCCGCCGTCAAAACTCTTCTCAAGCATAAAGGCTCAAGACCGTGGTCAATCTGTCAAACGCTCAATAACCGTGGAGGGGGTTCTTAATGTCAATTTCACGCCGCGATTTTCTGATGACGACTTTGGCGGCTTTGCCCGGAGTCGCTCTCAACTTCAAACCGGAACAGAACTGGCCGCAGTTTCGCGGCCCGGATGGTCAAGGCATCGCCGAAGGTTTCCCGACTCGCGCCAATTGGAATGTTGATGCGGCGGCGGGAAAGCCGGACGGGTTGCTGTGGCGCGCAGAAGTTCCGGGCCTTGGGCATTCCAGCCCGATCATTTGGAAAGACCGGATTTATCTGGCGACCGCCGTGCCGCAATCCGGCAAACCGTCGCTGCGCATCGGCTTTTACGGCGACATCAGACCGGCGATGGATGATGAAGAGCAGCGATGGCTGATTCAGTGCTTCGACAAAAAATCAGGCGAGCAAAAATGGGAACAGACCATTCGAACCGCCAAACCCGGCACAGTGCGCCACGAGAAAGCTTCGCACGCGAATACGACGCTCGTCACCGATGGCAAACGCCTGATCGCTTTTTTCGGAGCCGACGGACTGTATTGCCTGGACATGAAAGGCAAGCTGAAATGGCAGAAAGACCTCGGCAAAATCAACGTCACCTGGCGCAGCATCGGGTGGGGGTACAGCAGTTCTCCCGCGCTCTACAAAGATCGCATTGCGCTGCAATGCGACGATCCAAAAGACCCGTTCATCGCCGCGCTGAATCTGGATGACGGAAAAGAGATTTGGCGAACTTCGCGCAAAGGAGCCTGCGAAAACAGTTGGGCGTCGCCGCTGATTTACGCCGACGGCGCTCGCACGCAAGTCGTCGCCAACGGCTACCCGTACATAGTTTCTTACGATCTGGAAACCGGCAAAGAGATCTGGCGATTGCGCGGCGGCGGAGACATTCCGATTCCGACGCCGTTTGTCGCCGACGGTTTGATCGTCATCAGCAACGCGCACGGCGGGAAAGCGCCGCTGTTCGCCGTTCGCCCGACGGCGCAAGGAGATATCTCGCTGGAAGGAGGCGCGACAAGCAACGATTTCGTCGCCTGGAGCGCGCCGAATGGCGGCTCGTATATTTCGACGCCGATTGTCTATAACGGCTACATCTATCTGGCCAATTTCAACGGAGTGTTGCGCTGCTACGATTTCAAAACCGGCGAGAAGATGTATGAAGAGCGGCTGGGCAGCGACGCCGCCTGCTCGGCTTCGCTGGTGGCGGCGGATGGAAAGATTTATTGCGCGACGGAGCAGGGCGTCGTTCACGTCCTGAAAGCCGGTCCCAAGCTGGAAGCGCTGGCGAAGAACGATCTCGGAGAGCCTTGTCTGGCGACGCCCGCGATTTCTCAGGGCGTGATCTACTTCCGCACGTCTGCCAGTTTGATGGCGATTGGATAGGCGACTAAAACAGTGATAATCGGCGCCGTAGCCGATGCTGAATTGACGTTGCCGCCTGCGCGTCAATCCCCGAAGGTTTGCGCCGGGGTGATGTTCAAAAATTCCATTCCAGGCGCGGGCAATCTCTGCTGGCCTTTATACTGAATGCGGCTGGCGTACTGACCGTTTTCCGGCGCGGTGTGAACCCAGACGCATTTGTCGCGGCGATCAATGACCCAGTAAGCGGGAATTTCCAGTGTGGCGTAAATCTCCGGCTTGCTGACCAGGTCGCGGTCAATCGCTGATTTGCTCGAAACAGAGATGACTTCGATCACCAGCAAAGCCGGCGGGCGACGGTTGGTTCTCAAGTAGTCAGCGTAAGGAACCGAGGCGTCGGGGAGAACGTGATCCGGGCCATTACCGCCCTCATCCACCCATTTTTGCTTCAACTCTTTCGGCACGGCGTACCAGGCGCTAGAGCCCATCACCCGGCAACCGAGCTTCTCAATCTCGTTCAGATGTTTCTGTAGCCAATATTCAATTCCCATCGTTTGCTCGATATGAGGGTCATCCGGGGGTGGCGACATAACGATTTCTCCTTTGATCAACTCCAGCCGGTCATCCGGCAGGGCGCGAACAATCTCTGCAAACTCTTCCAGCGTGAACAACCGCTTGAGTGGCCGCCCTGTCTGGTTCGATTCTTGCTTCTCCTCCGCATATGGAGGCAGGTCTTTCAATGCTGTAGCCATAAAATCACCTCCGGGAAATTATAGACGACCGGGTTCCCCTCTTTAACCGAGAATGTCATCCGCCTTCAAAACAAGCTGCGGGATTGTTTTTGAGATCACATCCTGTCCACGCAAAACGATACGGATTTCCTGATAAACGCCGTTGTTCGGCTGGGAGTGAATTTCGATGCGGTCGTTGTAGAGGTCAACCAACCAGGCTTCGGCCAGTCCGGCGCGCGCGTAGGCCGGGATTTTCAGCTCACGATCTTTTTCGACCGTCGTGTCGGAGACTTCGATTACGACAAACACGTCTTCCGGCAAAGGCAGGGCTTGCGCGTAAAAATCGTCGCGCCATTTGAGCAAGGTCAGATCAGGCTGTGGCTCTGAATGTTCGCTCAACTCAACCGGGTTCTGGACACTGATTATCGCAACGTTTGCGAGATGCAGGTTCAAGAGCCTGTTAAGTCTGTTTACGGCGGCGACGTGTCGTGAACCGATTGGACTCATCTCGATAATCTCCCCGTCAAGAAGTTCGAGCCGTTCGTCTTCGCCGAAGACTCCGACTTCGATCATCTTGTGATATTCGGCTGTGGTAATGAGCCTGCGCGCGACTTGTACTGACATGGCTACCTCGATGATGTTGTTCTGAATTGGGCGTGTGAGTGACCGCAGCGAATTTTAGCACAGCGGGCCATCGGCTAACTCTTTGCCCCACGCCCGCGCAAAGCTCTTCCCGGCTTCGCGCCGTTGTGACTTCCCTTCTCGATCACGACCTGACCGTTGACGATGACGTAATCAACGCCTACCGCGTACTGCTTCGGCTGCTCGAACGTCGCGCGGTCGGCGATGGTCTTCTCGTCGAAGATCACAATGTCGGCGGCCATTCCGGGCCGCAGCAATCCGCGATCCCACAGGTTGAAAGTCTGAGCGGGCAATGAAGTCATCTTGCGGATGGCTTCTTCCAAACCGACCAATTTCTTCTCGCGGACGTAAACGCCCAGGACGCGCGCGTTGTTGCCGAAGCCGCGCGGGTGCGGAATGCTGGCGCTCGCGGGGTCAATCACTCCGGCGTCGGATGCGACCATCGTGAACGGTTGTTTGAAAATCCTCTCGACATCTCCGTCCGACATCTTGTGCAAGACCATCTGCGCGCCGCCCGCGAGCAAAATGTCAATCGCCTGCTCGGCCTGCGAATTGGCGTCTGACTTCCCTTTCACCGTTTTGGTGATCTCGGCGATGTTCTTGCCGTTGAAGCTCTGGTCGGCGCGATGGTTGGCGAC
>JAJVID010000067.1:0-15403 GCA_022072205.1 Acidobacteriota bacterium | reverse complement strand
CCCGTGACGACCGAAGTCACGCCCATTCGCAGGAAGTTTTCAGCCATCGGCAATTCAAAAATGCCGCCTTCGATGTGCGTGTGAACGTCAATGAAGCCGGGCGCGACAATCAACCCTCGCGCGTCAATCACTTTCGCTGCGCGCGACGGATCAATGCGCCCGATTTCGACGATGCGGCCTTCTTTGACGGCGATGTCGGCCTCGAACCATGGATTGCCCGTGCCGTCAACAACGCGCCCGCGCGAGATGATCAGATCGAAATCAGCGGCGGACGAAGAGGCGCGGCGGTCAGCGACCAGAATCGCCGCAACAACGAACAAAGCTAAAACGAGCAGAGTTCTTTTTTGCATAGGGTTTCGGATTTTTTGAGTCAAAAGTTTTGTAGCGTAATGCGGCGCGAGCTTAGCATCGCGTTTGAAAAATCGCCAATAACCGCCGACGCCTCCTCCGCCTGCTTGCTAGCGGCTGGCGGTGACGCTATGATGCCGCGCGATCCCGCGTTTCCAAACCAGACATTACTCAAGCGAACAACAGACTCGAACTTGCTGAACACTTTTTTCGGAGAGAGAGCTTATGAGAATGCGCATCAGTTTCCTTCCGCTTGTCACGATCCTGCTGGCGCTCGCAGTCGGCGAAATCGCCGCCGTTTCAGCGTTCGGCGACAAACGAATGACTATCGAAGACGCGCTGGCGATCAAACAGATCGGCGCGCCGCAATTTTCGCCCGACGGCAAACGCATCGCCTACACGATCTCGGAATGGGACAAGAAGGAAAACCGCCGCATCTCGCACATCTGGCTGGTTTCAGCCGATGGCGGGCCGACGGCGCGATTGACCAACGGCGACAAGGGAGAATCATCGCCGCAATGGTCGCCCGATGGTTCGCGCATCGCGTTTCTGGCCGACCGCGATAAAGGCGCGCAAGTTTGGATCATTCACGTTGATGGCGGCGAGGCCGAGAAGTTGACGAGCGAAGAAAACAACGTGCAATCGTTCCGCTGGTCGCCCGACGGCAAATCCGTCGCCTTCGTCACGCGCAACACGCCGAAAGACAAAGCCGAGCGCGAAAAACGAAAGAAGGACAAATTCGACACCATCGTCGTTGACTCTGATTTCAGCTTCTCGCATCTGTGGACGATCAACGTCGAGACGAAAGAGAAGAAGCGATTGACCGACGGCGATTTCAGCGTCAGCGGCCAGCAATGGTCGCCCGATGGCTCTTCAATCGCTTTCGTGATGTCCAAAAGCGGCGCGCAGGAAAGCTCGTACATTGACATCTCCGAAGACCGCAACACCGACATCTACATCGTTTCAGCCGGTGGCGGCGCGCCCCGTCAATTGACGAACAACCTCGGCCCGGACAGCAATCCGCAATGGTCGCCTGACGGCAAATGGATCGCTTACACCTCGAACCCCGAACCGAAATCGTGGGCGGCGAAGACCGACGTGTTGTTGATTCCTGCGGCGGGCGGCGCGACGCGGAATTTGACGAAAGATTTTTTTGAATCTGCAGGCTTCGGTCTCGCCTGGGCGCCCGATGGCAGGTCGCTCTATTTTTCGAGCGGCGCCGGGATGTACGCCCACATTTACAGCGTCCCGGCGGAAGGCGGCAAGGCGGCGAAAATCACGCGCGAAAATCGCAACTATGGCGGGTTCGATGTCGCGGGCAGCGCCGCGGAGCCGAAGATCACTTATACCGTTAACGATTCGATGACGCCCGACGACATCTGGGTCGCGCCTCTCAAACAGATGGATCAGGCGAAGAAGGTTACCTGGGTCAACCCCGAAATCAAAGACTTCGCGCTGGGTGAAACTTCGGTGATCAGATGGAAAGGGCCGGACGATTTCGACATCGAAGGGCTGCTGGTCAAACCCATCGGCTACGAAGAAGGCAAACGCTATCCGCTGATCCTGCAAATTCACGGCGGGCCTTACGGGCGTTTCAGCGACACGTTCAACAGCCGCGCGCAGGTCTGGGCCGCGAACGGTTACGCCGTGCTGATGCCAAATCCACGCGGCTCGACGGGCTATGGCGTCAAATTCACCACGGCGAATGTCGGCGATTGGGGCGGCAAGGATTTCAAAGACATCATGGCTGGTGTTGACGCCGTCGTGGCGAAAGGCGTCGCCGATCCCGGCAAGCTGGTCGTGATGGGGGGCAGCTACGGCGGATTTATGACTTTCTGGACGGTCACGCAAACCGACCGCTTCAAAGCCGCCATCGGCCACGCCGGCATCAGCGACTGGTACAGCTTTCACGGCCAGAGCGACATTCCGGGCTTGATGGAGTATGGATTCGTCGGCCAGCCGTGGACTTCGGCTGAAACTTACCGCAAGTGGTCGCCGATGACTTATGTTGATCGCGTGAAGACGCCGATCATCATCACTCACGGCGAACGCGATCTGCGCGTGCCCATCGCCCAGGCCGAACAGTATTACCGCGCGCTGAAAAAACGCGGCGTCGAAGTCATCTTCCTGCGCTACCCGCGCGAAGGTCACGGCATTCAGGAACCGAATCATCAGATTGATCTCTTCGAGCGCCAGCTTGCGTGGTTCGATTCGCATCTCGGTATTAAGCGAGAGAGACCAGCGGAGACAAAAGCGGCGGCCACGACTGGCGGCGCGAAATAAAACCGTGTGGCGCGCGGATCAGGTGGATTGACTCGCGCGCCACCCATCCTTCCTACGAAACCTTTACTCGAAAATTATGAAACCTGATCTGAAACGAGAACTCTACGCGGAGTTCTTAGGCACTCTTGTCTTGATCGCATTCGGCGCGGGCGTCGTCGCGCAAGTCGTTCTGAGCAACAACGGCAACGGCACCTATCTTTCGATCAATCTGGCGTGGGGCTTCGCGGTGACGATGGGCATTTACGTCGCGGGCGGAGTTTCGGGCGCGCATCTCAACCCGGCGGTAACGCTGGCGCTGGCCTTCCGCCGCGACATCCCCTGGTCGAAAGTCCTGCCTTACTTCGTCGCGCAAATCGCCGGAGCGTTCGCTGGCGCGGCTCTCGCGTTCTTCGTTTACCGCGAAGCCTTCAACGCGTTCGACAACGGAACGCGACAGATGAACACCGCAAGCATTTTCGCCACTTATCCGAGCAAACATCTTACGGCTTTCGGCGGGCTGAGCGGAGGGTTGATTGATCAGATCATCGGCACGGCGCTGCTGCTGCTCGTGATCAGGGCGATTGGCGACGCTCGCAACAACCCGGCGGGCAATCTTGGCCCAGTCGCCATCGGCTTTCTTGTGATGGTCATCGGAATGGCGTTCGGCTTCAACGCGGGTTACGCGATCAATCCGGCGCGCGATTTCGGGCCGCGATTGTTCACGGCGGTTGCGGGCTGGGGCTTTGAAGTCTTCCGCGCGAACAATTTCTATTTCTGGGTTCCGATTGCCGGGCCGCTCATCGGCGGGCCGCTGGGATCTTTTGTTTACGACGCGCTGATCGGAAAACATTTTCCGACGAAATGAGATCGAGCGGATGAGGAGCGCAATTAGAAATCTGTTGCGCTCCCTCATCTGTTCGTGATATTAGCTGCCTGCCGAAACAGTAAGACAGTAATTTGAATCATCAACAACCGGGTTCATTGCAAGCCTGATTGCAGTATACGGGTCGCGCCAAATTTCAGCCAACCTCCCGTATTTCCACTTTCCAGACGGCCTTCCACTTGTTGAAGAAGGCTCCGGCATTTACTCTGGCGACGCAACCAATCACGACGGGCAAATCTGAGCACCTGTTCTCAGGCGCGCCTGACTCATAAACATTCCCATCCATCGGGTGGGGATTATGACTTGTCTCCCCAAACTCCCTTGGCCGCAGGCTTAAACTGTGAGTCTGCAAAACCTGAATCTCCGCAACCTGTCTCCCCTCAGGAGACTTTCGAAAAGGAGGCTGTCAGCATGCAATCCAAAAGCATTTCGCTCTACGCGCTGCTGGCGCGAACAGCGATCACAATCGTGATCTTCGCGGCCTTCACGGTTGACCACAGCGCATCTCAGAAATCCAACGCCGCTACCAAATCCACCAACCTGATTACAACTTTGGCTGCGCCAAGCCGCTCCGCCAGCCAGGACCCAGTGAGGAGCGCTATCGTGAAAATCCTTAACAACCGCACCCTGTTCGGAAAAGACTTCCCGACGGCTCTGGCTTTTCTGTCGAGTTGGAATCAGATCAGCGAGCGCCAGGTGGAGTTCTATCCCGACCGGGTCGTCGGCTCGACGCGTTATACAACGCTCGACGCCGCGCAACAGGCGGCCGGCGCGCTCAGGCAGGCGGTGGCAGGCCCGCAGCCGAAACCCTCCCCTGAATTCGCGGATCTGCTCAAAGGAGTCCCCACTCAATTCCCATTTCGAGTTGATGTAATTCCCTTCTTTCCCGATGACGGCTCGATACGAGTCGCCTGGGTCGCGCCGCCAAGCGCGCCCGGCGTCTCGCGGGGGTTTTCCGATCCGGCTCAAACCGCGCCTCAATTCTTCGATCCGGGCCTGACTGCGGCCACCGTCCGGCAGGAGGTAGGATCGGCGGACGAAGTGACTCAACAGGTTCTACAGACCGACAAGGAAGAACGCCCGGTCACTCTGACCGCGTATTCATACGCCAAAGGCGCCCTGGTCTTCGCCGAAGCGGACGTCTCGCCGAGACCGGGTTTCATTGACAGAATCAATTTCAACGTGCCGGTCGTAACTAGCGTGGTCTTCGTCGCCAGCGGCCCGAGCGTCAAATAGACGGTCCGGATAATCTCTGGCCGCCTAACTCGAAACCCAATGTTTTTAGCTCAGCCTCGTTCGGATATTTGAGCCGGCGCCGCTTCGACGGTCGCAACAATTTCCAGCGTCCCGTCATCTGGCCCTGGCGGATTTAGCAGTTCCATTGTCACGAAGACTCGGAATCCCGAATACGAGGCTGTCGTTCGCAACTGTCCCGGAGCGATCCTTCGAGGACACCTGCTATTCTTCCAGGAGGCGAAATGAAAACCAATTTCTCAGCAATGGGCGCTGTGACCAGGTGGGCTTCTCTACAGGGCGTAATAATCGGGTTGATCCTGACCTGCCCGGCTCTCTTGGCCTCCGCCACTCTCTTGAATTCCGGCTCCAACGCTGCGTCGCCGCCGGGCGTCGTCGCGCCAGCCGCAAGCTGCACAGCTACTCTGGTGGACATTGCCACCGACACCACTGACCCTTCCAATCTGGCAGACACTGAGCCGAGCATCGCGGTCAATCCGGCCAATCCGATGCAAATCTCCGTAGTGTCTTTCTCCGAAGGGTGGAACGCCACGACGATGGGGCCGGTCTGGAAATCAACTGACGGCGGCGCGACCTGGAGCAAGATTCGCCAATTGCCGCGACCAATCGCAAGTTCCACCAGCTCGGGCGATCAGAAGCTCGCTTACGACAGCGCGGGAAGGCTCTACGTCGCCGAACTTGCTCTCGGAAGTCCGAGTCCGCGACTTTACATTTACCGCCAGACCAGCGCCCTGCCCAACGATCCTCTGACGGTCGGGACGGTCTTCGGCAGCACCAACGACGACCAGCCGCATCTCGATGTTGATCAGTTGAGCACAGGCTCCTGCGCCAACATGGTTTACTCTCCCTGGCTCAATTTCGCCGTCGCCCTCGAACGGTCAACAGTCGGCGCGTCCAACAATGGCGGAGCGACCGTGACCAGCGTCGGCGCGGGCGATAACAGCGCATTCAGAAACCGCACGACCCGGATGACTGTGGCGCCGAATGGCCGGGCCTACATCATCTACAAGACCAGAGAGAGCGCGCCTTCAGGCGGTTTCGAGGGCGTCCATTTCCGCGTCAACCGCTCGGATGATTGCGGCGTGACCTGGACTGGTGTCGGAGGCGCGGCGGGAGTTTCAGTTCACGGAGCGGGAACGGTGCAAACATGGTTCACCACCAGCTTCGGCAATTCGGCCAAAGGCAAGGTGGCGCGCGCCCGCAGCAGCGACGCCTGGATCGCCGCCGATCCGGGAGACGGCGACATCTACGCCGCATACGTCAGCAGAGACGCTTCGACCTTCGGCCAGATTTACGTCGCTCGTTCGACCGATCAGGGCGCCACCTGGGCTTCCAATCGCGTCACCGATGGAACCCATCATTCGGCGTACCCGGAGATCGCAGTGACGGCCAACGGCTCAGTCGGAGTCCTTTACATTGATTTCGACGACTCCGGCGCGAACACCATCTTTCGACACCGCTTCGCTGTTTCCATGGACAACGGCGCGACCTGGACTGATCAGATCCTTCAATCCATGGATCCCGGCCCGCTGGCCAATGCGGGCAGCGGTTTCCTGTGGGGCGATTACGAAGGTGTGACCGCCGCCGGCGACACTTTTTACGGCGTCTTCACCGGACAATCCATAGGCCGGACTACGGCGCAACTCGATCCGATATTCTTCAAGGTCGCCATCGCGCCGAAGATTCGAGTTCCGGCCAGCGTCGCCTTCGCCGACACCTGCGTCGGAACCACGAGTTCCAAGACGATGCAGGTTTGCAACGACGGGTGCGCCAATCTGACGATCAGTTCGATCACGCCGTCGAACCCGCAGTTTTCAGTTGCGCCGCCTGCGGGCGGGTTCCCGGTGACCATCGCTCCGGGCGCGTGTTTCGACTTCACGGTTCGGTTTACTCCGACCAGTTCGGGCGCCAAATCCGGAAGCTTTTCGATTGCCAGCAACGACGCGGGGACTCCGTCCTCCGTCCCGGCCAGCGGCCTCGCCAGGAAGTTGGAATCAATCATCTGCCCGGATGATAAAACCGTGTCGGCGGGCAGCCCCGGCGCAACCAGCGCCGTCGTCACTTATCCCCCGCCGACGGTGGTTGACAGTTTCTGCGCGACCAGCGTGGTCTGCACGCCTCCATCAGGCGCCAGCTTCCCGCTCGGCACGACGACCGTCAATTGCACGGCGACCGACGCCGCGAGCAATTCTGTCAGTTGCAGTTTCAAGGTGACAGTCTTCGATGTCTGTTTGCAGGACGATAAATCCGGCGACACGCTCTTCATCAACACGTTCACCGGAGATTATCAGTTTGTCAGGTGCGGCGTTGGCGGGTTCACAATGACCGGCAAAGGCAGCATCACACGGGTCGGATGCATCACCAGACTGGAAGACGACACCAGGGTAATTTCCGCCGAAATTGACCGCTGTGCGATTGCGCCCAAGAACACGGGAACCGCCAGCATCAAGCGGCCCATTATCGGAACGACGTTCAGCATCAAGGACAGCAACATTCTCAATAACACCTGCTCCTGTCCGTGAAGGTGGTGTCACGTTCCCTGGGAGCGCAGGCGGAGACTCCTGCGCTCTCAGGCTTGATCCAATTCCACGCTTCTTCAGATCGAGCGTTTCGGCGGCGAGCGTGATCACTTCGACCACATCTTCATCGCGCTCAACCACGCCCGTAATTCGCGCGCGAGATCGTCGCCGATTCGCTTCTCCTGTTCGAGCACGTTGCGCCGCTCACTCAGATCGTTTTCCAGGTAATACAGCGCCAGCGGCTGCCCGTCGCGCGCGAGCATCTTCCATCGGCCCCAGCGCACGGCTTCGGTGGCATGCGGCGGGCGCTCGCCGTGTCGCTTCTGAAAAACCGGATATTCATCCATCAGCCAGAAAGCCGCTTCGCGCGTGGCAACCCGCTTCCCCGTTCGCAGATGAGCGAGCAGACTCCGGCCATCCGTCAGAAAATCTTTCGGCTGATTTATTCCAGCCGCCTCGCACAGCGTCGGCAATAAATCCGCGCTGATGGCGAACTCGTTCGAAATCGTTCCCGGCCTGATGCGGCCCGGCCAGACGGCGATCATCGGCACGCGGATTCCTCCCTCGAACAAAGTCCCTTTGCCTCCCCGCAGCGGCGCGTTGATGCCCGGCCCTGTCGCGCCGTTGTCGCTGGTGAAAACGATCAGCGTGTTGTCGGCGAGGCCGAGTTGTTTGAGCTTTGCGACGATGCGGCCCACGCCCGCGTCAAGATGCGTGACCATCGAACGATAGAACAGGTCGTCGCCCTCTGCTTTGCCTTCGTAAAGTTTCAGGTATTGATCCGGCGCAGGCTCGTAAGGCTCGTGCGGCGCGTCGAACCAGACATTGAGGAAAAACGGCTGTTGTTGTTTGTGAAAAGCCTCGATCAGGTTTTCGGCTTCGGCGATTTCGATCTCGATCAGATGCTCGCTCGACGGCGGCGCCGGTTTGTCGTCGCGGAGCAGATACTGGCCGCCTTCACGATAAAGGCTGCGCGCGCGAACCAGACGCCCACGCGGCTCTGGCTCCTCGTTCATCGCCAAAAAATGATCGAAGCCGTGCTCAAGCGGCCCCGGCGCATTCAACGCTCGCTCGGCGATGTCATCTTTGCGCAATCCGCCCAGATGCCATTTGCCCACGTGCGCCGTCGCGTAGCCTGCCTGCTTCAACAGCTTCGGCAAAGTGGCGGTGTCGCGCGGCAGGAATTCTTCTTTCGCGCCGCGGAAGGCGCGAGAGAAACCGAAGCGAGCGGGATAACGCCCCGTCAGAATGCTCGCGCGCGAAGGCGAGCCAACAGCGGAGGCGGAGTGAAAATCGGTGAATCGCGCGCCGTCGCGCGCAAGCTGGTCAATGTGGGGCGTCAGGATTTTCGCGCCGCCGTAACAGCCCGGATCGCCGTAGCCCAGATCATCGGCCAGGATCAACACGATGTTCGGCGCCGTCTGTCTGAGTTGTCTTTGCGATGATCGGACGGTCGCCGATGATTCAACCATCAGCGCCAACGCAACGATCAGCGCAAGCCGGAGAATCGTTTTCATTTCACATCCAATCGCGTTCGGCCACTACCTAATAAAAACCCGTCGTGTTATACATTCACCCGCGCCGATAAAGCAAAACGATTTTCCCGATCACGAACGGCCCCGCTTACGTCTCGATCCTGGCGCTGAATTCATAAAGTAATCTCTGTACCTCTTCGAAATATTGAACAGCCAAAGCCCCGAATGCGGGGCAGACCAGTCTTTGCAATCGCCCGTCTGACTTGAAGGAGATGCGTTATGGAGAAGAAAACTTTGTTGGCGTGCTGCCTTGCGCTATCGCTTGTAACTTTGATCGGCTGGTTGCCGCGCACAAGTGGCAAAACAAAACCGGCGCCGCCCGGAGTCGGCCTCGGCGATCTCGTGATCGAAGATGTCAGTCCGAAGATAGATAATTTTCCAGTCTCCGCGAACCTGCAACATTCCTACGCCGGCAGGATGTTGTCGCTGGCCGTGTCGAGCGACGGAGAGCGGCTTTACGTCGGCGGTTTCTCCGGCGTATGGCGATCCGACGACGGCGGAACCACGTGGCGGCAGCTCACACGCCCACAGCCCGCGCCTGGGATTGACGCAGTCGCTGGCGCTTTGTTCGGAGCTACGGTTTACGATCTCGCCGTTTCACCAACAAACAAAGACCTAGTGCTGGCCGCAACGTTCAGAGACGGTCGCGTCGCGCCCAAAATCGGTGTCTACCGATCAACCAACGGCGGCGACTCCTGGTCGCTGGCGCATCAATTCGCGTGCAGCGTCTTCGGCGGCAATACGGTCATCAAGCCTGCCGGCCAAATAGTCTTCGCGCCGGACAATGCCAACCTGCTTTACGCGGCTGGCGGTTGCGCGGTCGCCATCAGCCGCGACGGCGGAGCGACGTGGGAAAACAAGACGCTGCCGGGCGGCGGAAATGTCTGGCACGTCGCAGCCGCGCCACAGCAGGGCGCGATCCGCAGAGTCTACGCCACAGGCGACAATCGCTTCTGGTATTCGGAGGACGGAGGCGAGACCTGGTTTATTGACGCAAGCTCCGGCCTGCCGTCTCGCTTCGGCTTCTTCCCTTCCGATTTCGCCGAGAGCACCGGCGCGCAGATTCTCGCCATCGAACCAGGACGCCCCGAACACGTCTACATGGCGGTTGCCGGATTCGCCAACGGGCCGAGCTACTATCAACCGAGCAATCTGGGGCCGGACGGCAATCACTGCAACACGCCGATAGTTCACGACAGCAATTCAAACGGCGCTTTCGACGCGAGCGATGCGTTGCTGGTCCAATTATATCCTCGGCTCACCCCTGTAGCCGGAGCGCCGCTCAAACACGACTCGAAGCTCAAATTCGTTGATACAAATTCAAACAACCAATTCGACGTCGGTGAGTCGGTGATATTCGACCGGAATAACAACGGCGTCTTCAACTTCGCCGACGCCCCTTCCGACGACGTGACGCTGGCCGGGCCGAAGCCTGCCGACGGCGCGGCGCTGAAAGAAGACGCGAAGATCACGCATGTTGATTTCGGCGTTGATTACGTTCCGAGGGGCTGCGGCGAAGGCAGCATCTGGCTTGGCGATTACTCCGGCGTCGCGCCCAGCGATCCCACGCGGCGGAACGCGCAATGGGCGCAGTTGCCCGGGCCGCCCACGTATTTCGGCGCATCAACTCCGAGCGGCGCGGCCTACGCTTTGACGAAGCCCACAAGCGGCGGCGGCCATCTGCTCTTCTTCGCTGACGAGAGTCACGTTCACGTTTCGGCTGGGACTCCAACGTCGAACGCCTCGTGGCATCGGCTGGAAGGCAGGAACGCTTCGCAAAGCAAGCTGGACAACCAGCTCTCCAATAAGCTTTTCATGCACGTTGATCCGCACGCGCTGGCTTTCACGCCAGACTTCAACATCACGCTGAAGGCGCCGAGCGGAGTTTCTTTTCCTTACAACCAGAACAGCGTGCTCGACAGCTTCATCAGCGGCAGAATCTGGATGGCGAACGACGGCGGCGTATATCGCAGCGATGATGGCGGTGTGAATTGGAAGTTGGGCGGCGGGCTTTCGACGCTTCAGCCGTTTTCGATCTTCGCGGGCGTTGCTTTGCCGGGCAAAGCGCCCGCGCTCTATTTCGGAGTGCCGGACGACGACAACTTCTTCACGCTCGACGGCGGCGCGACGTGGAAAGACCCGGTCAGCGGCTGCGGCGATTGCGGCGAGTGGGCTTCAGACCCGGCGATGCCCCACCGCGTGCTGGAATTCGCGGGACGAGACAATCCTCCGGGCTTCGGCGTCTACACCAATTCTCCGGGTGAATATCCGAACGCGGGCGATTCGTCGCAACGGCGCGCAGTCCCGTTTCCCGATGGATTGACGGTGGACACGGCGAAAGGCCACAGGCCGGTCGTGCTCACGCCGAACGGCGAAATTCCGCCGAGCGATGGCGATTACATTTTGATCAGGCAAAAATCCGGAGGCGCTCGCGCGCTGCTGCGAACGACCAAAATCAGATCAATCACGAGCGCGGCGGATTGGAACACCACGGCGACCGAGGACGGCCCAACGACGAAAGCTTTTCAACAAGGCCCGGACTTCCCGCCGGAGATGAGCGCCGTCAACACGGCTCAAGCTTCGGGAGGACACGGCAACCCGGTCTTTTACGTCAGCGATCCCGATTTGAGTCGCGGTTTGTGGCGATGGACACGAGGCGCGACGGCGTGGCAACGCATCGTTCCGGCGGTGGACGGCTCGGCGACACTCGCGCGCCGCTTTTACGTTGACCCGTTCAACCCAAACCGGATTTACGTCATTGACGCCGATTCCATCAAACGCTCGGAAGATGGCGGTAACACGTGGCGGCGCGATGCGAGCCTGGAAAACGCGGTCACCGAAAACGGCGCGTTCTCTTTGCAGGTTGACCTCGGCCCAATCGCCGGTCAGGGCTTCGTGATCAGAGACATGGTTTTCGATCCGCTGGAGCGCGGGACTCGTTTCGCCATCGGCAACGCTGGAGTCTTCTTCACGCTCGATGGAGAGCACTGGATGCGGCTGCTGAGTTCGACGGCGATGCCCGGCTATCCGGTCTCAGCCTTTTTTGACCGCATCTCCGATCCGGCCAACCGCGCGCTGTACGTGGCCGTCAGCGGTCGAAGCATTCTCAAACTCAGCCCGATTCCGATCGGCGCCGATCTGTCAATCGCCAAGAGCGTTACACCCGCAACGGTGGAGACCGGCAAGAATCTCACTTACACGATCAACGTCGCCAACAACGGGCCTGACGTGGCCAATTCGGTAACGGTCGCGGACACCTTGCCTCCTTCCACGACGTTCGTTAGTTGCGCGGTGAGCGGCGCAGGCGGCGCTTGCGGCGGTTCGGGCAACGACCGGACGGTGACCTTCTCTTCACTCGCGGTCAACGCGACAGCGACCATCACCATCGTCGCCCAGGTCAATTGCTCGACGCCTGACGCTACGGTCATCAACAACACCGCGACGATCAGTTCGCCGACGACCGACCCCAACCCCGACAACAACACGGCGATGGCGATGAACACGGCGTTCAATCCGCCGCCGACGATCACCTGTCCGGCTGACATCACCGCAGTGACCGCAATGCCCGGTGTTATGACGACTGTAGTCAACTATCCTCCGCCGATGGTGACCGACAATTGCCCTGGCGCGGTTGTTATGTGTTCGCCGCCATCTGGCGCCAGCTTTTCGCTCGGAGTGACAACGGTCAAATGCACGGTGACCGATTCCGGTGGCGCGACGGCCTCGTGCAACTTCAACATTACTGTCTGGGATGTTTGCATCAAGGATGACCGCAGCGGCGACTTCATTGTGTTCAATTCCTTCACCGGAGATTACAGCTTCACCAGATGCGGGCCTGGCGGTTTCGTGATGGAAGGAACGGGCAGAGTCAGTCGTGATGGTTGTGTCACCAAACTGAAAGACGATACCAGAATCGTCTCGGCTGAGATTGATCGCTGTCCGATTGCGCCGAAGAACACGGGAACCGCGTCAATCAAGCGCACCACGCCGGGAACCACGTTTTCGCTCAAGGACGGCAACATTCTAAACAACATTCCCGCCTGTCCCTGATGCGATTATTTTTGAACTCGATTCGCTGGGCGGTGTCGCGGTATCTCCGATTTGAAATCGCCGAGGCTCGCCCAGCGCAATCGCTCGTTCAGATCAACTTCGGCCACGACCACCGTTCCCCATTTCTCAGCGTGAACGAGTTTATTGCCCGCGTGATCGTAAACGGCTGTGAACATCCAATCGCGCGAGATGTCTTCATAAGTGCTGCTGACCAGATAGACGTGATTTTCAACGGCGCGCGCCGAAGCCAGCAGCGGGTTGCACCCCCACACCGGCCACGCAATCACTTCGGCGCCGTTGTCGCTCAGGCGGCGCGCGACTTCCGGAAAGAAGCCGTCGTAACAAACCATCATTCCGACCTTGCCGAATCGCGTGTCGAAGACCGGATATTCATCGCCCGGCGTGATGCCGCCTGCGATTTCGCCGCGCGGCAACGCCACCTTGCGGTATCTGCCGACAATCTTCCCGTCAGGCCCCAACATCACCGCGACGTTGTAAATCAGATGCCGGTCGCGTTCGACCAGTCCGGCGACGATGTACAGGTTATGCTTCTTCGCCAGTTCGCCGAAGTAATCTGTTGAAGGGCCGGGCACAGGCTCGGACACGTCGAAATAGCTTTTGCCCAGACCGACAAAGGTCAGCGTTTCGGGCAGCACAATAAGATCGGCGCGCTGCCGCGCAGCGTCGGCGATGAGCGGCTCGAACATCCGGCAATTGTCCATCGGCGTCTTGCCGCCCCGCGGACGAAAATGCGCGGCGGCCAGCCGGACTTTGCGTTCACGCGGAGGATCAGTTTCGGCCAACGACACGTTGCTCCATTCAACACGCCCGCGCGGCGCCCAGCGCAGATGCAATTCGACGACGGCTCGCGCTGCCTTCGACGGCGCAAGATACGTGTCCGAAACTTCAGTCCATCCGCTGGCGTCTGTCGCTTTGTCCCTGGGATATTCAGGCTCGGCTTGATAAAACGCGCCTTTCATATAACCGGTCGGGACAGGCTTGTCCCAATTGACGGGTTTCCCGCTGGAGTCCTGCCAGATAATCCTGACAACCAGGCTGCGGCCCGTCTCCGTGACATTTTCAATCTTGCGCAGCGCGAAGAAGCGATAATGTCTGCCGCCGGTGATCGAAAACGCTTTCACCCAATAGCCATCAAGTCCTTCGCGTTCATCGGCGATGATCAGCAACGCGCCTTTGCCGTCCTTGCCGCCTTTCGGGTTGTAATCGAATAGCGGGCGAATTTCATCGCGAGGCGCGGCGGTCTGCCATCCGCCAGGAGCGGTCTCTGCGCCGTCCGCCATCGCTACAGCGCCGAATAATGCAATCAAAGCGATTGTTGTAAGAAAGCAGTTGAGTCTGAGCATATTCGCGCCTCCTGTGAATAACCCCGGAAGCGATGCGCTCCCAGGGAACGATTTTCATTTGATCCATCTTCCATTCAGCATTACGCGCTTGATCCGCCGCAACGCGCCGATCTCTTTTGACGGATCGCCTTCGACCAGAATCAGGTCGGCGAGTTTGCCCGATTCAATGCTTCCCAAACGATCATCAATACGGAGAAAGCGCGCGTTCTCCGTCGTCGCGGCGACAATCGCCTCCATCGGCGTCATTCCGCTTTCGACGAACAGTTCCATCTCGCGCTGGTAAGCCCAGCCGCGTTCGGCGTGCGGCACGTTCGAATGCGAGCCTATGACCGCGCGCGCTCCGGCCCGCTTCGCCATCCCGACAAATTTCAGCATGTTTTTGAACCCGTTCACATGCATTTCATTTGTGTTCCGGTCGCCTGCGCGCCGCTCAAACACGGCCAGCGTCGCAGAGACGAACACACCGCGCCTGACGATCAAATCCAAAACGTTTTTCACGCGCGGCGAATCAAGATCAATCTCGCTCCACATCTTGTATCGCCCTTCACGCCGGGCGTTGCTATCGGCCAACACCGCCTGTCGGTACTTCTCGGCTTCGCGCAGCGGCGTCAGAGACGTGCCGAAAGAAGTGATGTGTTCAATGCCGTCAACGCCCGCGCGAATGGCGTCGGTCGCGTCAACGATCTCAAGGTGGGCTGTGACCGGCACGCCGCGCGCGTGCGCCGTTTCGGTCACGACTTTGATCAATCCGAGCGGCAGCCGGAAATAGACCTTGATCACCGACCCGCCCTGATCAATGAAACGATTGACCGCGTCGCGCGTCTCATCGGTGTCGCGCACGATGAAGGAATCCGCCGGGTATGCGGGCGGGTTCGTGTCCAGATGCGGGCCGGCAAGAAACAGTCGCGGGATCGGCGCGCCCGATTTTCGCGCCGTGTCGTAAGCTTCGATCCATTGCCCCGGATCGCGCACCGACGTGACGCCGTGAGTCAGAAAGAGCGCGGGCAGCGTATTCCCGCCATCAATATGGAAATGCGAATCAATGAGGCCCGGAAGGAGCGCCAGGCCGCTGGCGTCAACGATTTCAGCATCTTTCGGAATATTTATCGAATTTCGTTTGCCGGCGGCCACGATGCGGGCCCCACGCACTATGACGGCTGAATCGCTGATCGGCGAGCCTCCGCGCCC
>JAJVID010000012.1:33577-35563 GCA_022072205.1 Acidobacteriota bacterium | reverse complement strand
TGACGATCTTGAAAGGCCCTGGGCCGTTCCAACCAGCGATGGCCTGCGAATCAGCGCCGACCTCGTGACATTCGGAGATGTATGAATCAATGACGGCGGTCGAGGCGCTGTTGATTGCGACGCCGCGTCGAGTGGTCTCAGTCGGGTTGCCGTGAATGTAGCAGCGGTCAATGATCAGGTCGTGGGCGATGTCCTGGATGGAACGAGCTTCCGTGCCGAACGAAACCAGGTTGTAAACGGATTTGCCCGGCTCTAATCCGAATTCGACGCCGATGAAGCGATAGTGGTGCGCGCCTTTTGTCGTCGCCATCACGGGATCGGAGTTGGGACTGATCAGTTTCGGCATAGCGGAGGAGTAAGCCGGAGTGATGCGCGTTTCGAGCGGAGGCAGCCTGGAGTCGGCGGCAGATGAACGAATCACGATCCAATCAGCGCCGGGTTTGTTGGGCAGGGTGAAATTTCCAATGAAAGTCGCGCCGGCCTGCAACGTGATCACATCGCCCGGCTTCGCGCGGTTCAGCGCGGCTTGAAAATCGCCACCTTCGGCGACTGCGATTGTGCTCCCCGACGGAGGTTTATAGGTTGTGTCCAGATAAACGCGAGGCAGTTCCGGAGCGCCGTTGGCGAGCGTCGCTGGCCGTTGAGCTACGGTTGCGCCCGGCATCACAGCCTGAGAAAAATTCGCTGTTTCTTCCGAACAGGCGGCGGAGAGCAGGGCAATCGCCGCAGCTATCAGCGCCAGCACGGAATTTTTCTTCAACTTCATAAAGCGCCTCGATCAAGAAATGGATGACGCGCAAGCGATTCCGCGAAGTGGCTGCGCAACTCATCAACTTTTGCTTCCCAGCTTTCGGCGCGCATCAGTTCGCTGCGCGCCAGACTCGGCCCCGGATCATCCAGCGCCTGCCTGATCTCGCGCGCAAATTCGTCAGGCCCGTCAGCGATGCGGCAATGTTTCAGGCGAATGACTTCGGGCACCGGCGTTGACACGACCGGCAAACCGGCGGCCAGGTATTCGCGCACTTTCAGCGGATTGGAGTTGAGCGTCAGTTCGTTAATACGAAACGGATTGAGCGCCACGTCGAAGCCTTTGCAGTAAGCGGGCAGATCGGCGTAAGGCTTGCGCCCCAGCAAATGGACGTTCGGCAAACGCTCAAGCCGCGAGACATCGGTCGTCGTTTTGCCCACCAGCGCGAGCGAGCCTTCAGAGAAGTTTCCCGCGATGTGCGCGAGCAGTTCGACATCAACCCAGTCGGCGATCAATCCGTGAAAGCCGATCACCGGACGCGGCAAGCCAGCAATTTCTTCCGGAATTTCGGTTGATTGTTCGAGCGCTCGGCGAAAATGCTGGAAGTCCACGCCGTGACGTATCAGCCGCGTGTGAGCGTTGAACCGGGCTTTCGATTCGTAAAGCCGCTCAGCCGTGACGATGACCAGATCGGCCATGCGGCACAACCGCTCTTCCATCCGCGCGAGCGAATCGGCGGCGACGCCGGTGAAGGCCAGATGTTCGTCAACGCAGTAATAGATCAGCTTGTCTTCGCCCAGGGCGCCAGCGATCAGCGCAGCGGGCGGGTTGAAGATGAAGTTGACAGGCCGCGAGAATCCCAGCCGCCGCATCGCGCGTTTGACCTGCCAACGAAGCAGGCCCCGGTTGAATTCGCGGATGCTGGCCTGCCCGTAAGCCGGGATCGCCAGCGGGTTGAGGACGAAGATATTTCGCTCGACCTCCCTGACCGGCTCGAACGCCGCCGCCAGTTTTTTGAACGCGCGCGACATATCGCGGCGAGACACCGTCGGAGTTCGGTATCCAATCGAATTGACCCACAGGACGCGGTTGTCACAGGCCAGCGCGCGCATCAGGTGGTTTTTCGACAGCGGATCGCCGCTCCAATCGTGGCTGAAACAGAGCAGGTCGCATCCTCGTAACACGCCGGGTAACACGCCGGGTAACACGCCGGGTAACACGCCGGGTAACACGCCGGG
>JAJVID010000012.1:22370-33477 GCA_022072205.1 Acidobacteriota bacterium | reverse complement strand
GTAACACGCCGGGTAACACGCCGGGTAACACGCCGGGTAACACGCCGGGTAACACGCCGGGCAACACGTTTGACGATGCGCCCGACGCTGCTTTGTCAACGCTCGCCCGGCGCTCGGTCGCGCAAGCGTCAGAGTTGATCGCCGCCTCATTCGTCATTGTGCTCATCGGACTCTCCAAATCGCTTCAGGCTATTGAGCGCGCATTCCTCCAGCATCAATGAATCCGCCAGAAATTTTGCCGCCCAGTTCGGATAACTGTACGGCTCATATCTCCCATGCAACGGGAGCGATCCTCTGACGCCGCCGCGCACCCCCGGATGCATCGAGCGGAGTTTCTGTGTGGCTTTCACGTGATTGTTGAGTCTGATGGCGTTGAGGAGAAAAACTTCTTCGCCGGTCTTCTGAAACAATTGAAGCCAGACGCCCGCGATTTGCGCGTCGCCAGTCAAGCAACTGTAATTTCCAACGGGATTCCAGTCGGGGCCGAACTCACCGGGCATGAAGCCCCGCGCTTCCATGATGCTCAACAACTTCCTGGCGGTAATGAGCGCGGCGTTCAGATAGCGGACTTCGCCGCTCAATCGTTCCGATTCAATCAACCCTTTCATAACGTAAGAAATTGAGTGGGTAGGCGCCTGGCAGTCGCTATTGAAATTGTTGTTCCTGAACCAGCCGTTCTCCTGCTGTTGCGCCAGAGTCCAATCGAGGTTCTTGCGCGCGCCTTCGGCGTACCGGCCGTCTCGCGCCAGCGCGTCAATTTCGAGCAAGCTCCAGGCTGTCCGCGCGTCGTAAGCATGAACCTGCGTGTGAACCACAGGCCCGCCGAGCCGCCATGCTCCATCCGGCGATTGCACGGAGAGGAGCCACGCGCCGGCCCGCTTGGCGGCGTCCAGGTATCTTTCATCCCCCGTCTCGTTGTAGGCGCGGAGCCATCCGAAAACTACCTGGCCGGTGTTGAAGGCCACCGGACGCCGGTCGTTGTTCGGGCCTTCGTAATGGCCGCCCTGCACGCCGCCGCAAGGCAGTTGGATTTCAATCTCCCAATCAGCCATGCGGCGCGCGCGGTCGCGGAATTCCTCTTTGCCGGTGAGTTCGGCGTAATCGTAGAAGGTCGGGATGATGTAGCCGGTCGTTTCAGGGTAAGGCGGGTACCAGCCGTCAAGAAAAGAGTAGCCCGCCGAGACGCCGCATCCGCCGCAACGATCCTGCGCGCGGCTGAGCCATTTAATCGCCGCGTCCAGATGCTCGCGCGATGTGTTGACATTACCCGGATTGCCGAGACGATCCTGAATTGAGATTTGCAGGAGCCAGGGATTGGCTTTCCGAATGCCGACGCGCGCCAGATTTTTCCCGACACGCGCGAACTTCGACAGCGGCAGCCAGTGGTTCTTCTTCGCCGTCTTCTCATCCCAGGTTTGTTCATTCATCATCAGTTTATTTCTCTTTCTACAATCGTCGCAGCGCTCCAAAGCTTCCGGCACTAATTAGCCGACGATGTGGCCGCCATTGCGGCTTCGCCCGACGCCTGCGCTTCGCCTGATCTCACGGCTCGTTCAAAATCGGCCATTGCGCGCTCTTCGAGCATCAATGAGTCCGCCAGAAATTTCGCGCCCCAATTGACGTAAGTGAAAGGGGTGTACCGCCCGAAGATGGGCTGCGATCCTTTTACTCCGCCCCGCACTCCGGGATGGAGCGAACGCAGGTTTTGCGATGCTTTGACGAAGTCGTTGAGCTTGAGCGCGGCGTTGAGAAATCGCGCATCGCCGTCCACACCGAACAGGTTGAGCCACAATCCGGCGGCCTGCGCATTTCCAGTCAGGCAACTGTACCTGCCCGATGATTTCCAGTTCTCATCGAATTCGCCGTCCAGTCGCCGCCGCAGTTCGAAGATGCGCAACAGCTTTTCCCCGGTCTTGCGCGCGGCCTTCAGGTAACGGTCTTCTCCGGTCAATCGCCACGATTCGAACAGTCCTTCGGCCGCGTAAGCGATTGTGTGAGTCAGCGGAAGATTCCAATTTTTTTCGGTGAAGAAAGCGTTGTTGTTGAACCAGCCGTTCTCCTGCTGTTGCGCCAGTGTCCAGTTCAAGTTCAATCGCGCGGCATCGGCGTATCGTTTCTCTTCAGTCAGCGCATCAATTTCGAGCAGGCTCCAGGCCGTGCGCGAATCGTAAGCATGAACCTGTGTTTCTACTTCCGGGCCGGCCATTCGCCACGCGCCGTCGGGCGATTGCATGGCGACCAACCAATCGCCGGCGCGTCTGGCCGCGTTCAGATAACGCGTGTCGCCGGTCTCGGCGAAGGCGCGAAGCCATCCCAGAATCACCTGGCCGGTGTTGAAGATCGCAGGCTGAGGCCTGGCGTCCGGCCCGCGATAAACGCTGCCCTGAACAGCGCCGGAAGGTAATTGAATCTCCAACTCCCAATCGGCCATCCGGCGCGCTCGATCTAATATTTCTTCTTTCTGTGTCAGGCGGGCGTAATCGTAAAAGGTCGGAATGATGTAGCCGGTTGTCTCCGGGTAAGGTGGTTGCCAGCCGTGAACGAATGAATAACCGGCTGAAACTCCGCCAGAGCCGCAAACGTCCTGCGCGTGGCAAAGCCATTTGATGGCCGCGTCGAGGCTCCGGCGCGATTCGCCGATCTTTCCCAAACGCCCCACGCGATCCTGAATCAAAACGCGAAGCAGCGAAGGATGGGCGAAACGGAAACTCGCGCCGATGACTTTGGAAAGCGGCAGTTCCCGGAATTTCTTCAGATTGTTTACGAACATCTTCTTCTACCCTGAAATCTGCAAGTGAGGTTTGCCCGAATCCCTGGTGGCAGGGAAATGGGCCGCAGGGGAGTAGGAAGATTGAGGAGAGGGAAGATCGAGGAGTGTGAAGATTGTGGAACGACTGTCCTCGCGCTTATTTCAAGCGAAGCTCAGCCAATTGCCGTAAACGAGGATGCATCGTGAAAAATTGACGCCCCTCGATGTTTTTCGTTGAGGACGGGATTGCGGCGCCGGATTCAATGCGCCTGAGCGCTTCGACCATCAATTCCGATGCCAGAGCCGCGCTTTTTTCGCGCAAACTGCCCAGCGTGTCTCCGCGCTCAACATTGATGCGCCGTGAAGTTATCACAGCTCCGGCGTCAACCTCTTCTGAAACCCAGTGCACGCTGACGGCGGCGGGATCGCCGCTGAGCACCGACCATTCCGTCACGTCCATTCCGCGATAATCCGGCAACAGGGCGTAATGAGGATTGATCGTTCCGATGCATGGAATTTCAAGCGTCTGTTTTTTGATGATCCCGCAACCACGCAGGACGATCAGCTCAGGCCGCAGCCCGCGAACAAGCTCGACACATTCGGCTGAATTGTGCGACGCGACGAAATGGACGGGCGGCTCCATCACGATCTTTGCTTCGCCAGCGCCATTCCCGTTCACGGCTTTTTGCGTCATCGGCCCGCTGCGCCACGATCTCAGAATGCCCAAGCCTTTTCGGATGAGTTTCTGAATGACAATTCGCGGGCCGAGTTTTAACAACCAATCGCGAAAAGCGTCGAGCGTTCTGGTCTGTTCGACGACGATGCCCGCGATCTCGACACCTTCGCTGATTAACCGCTTCGTCAAACGATCTTCGCGGAATGAATACCATCGCGGCGTCCTTGCGAACATTACTATGCGCATATCCCTCGCCCTTTCGTCATCGTCTCATCCGCTTCTATCCACTGGTTGCGCCGATGGCCATCCGGTTTTGCTTCGATGGCGCCGCTTCGCCGTCAATGAACTGCCTCATCCAGATTTCGAAATTGATCAGCGACCAAAGCCGGTAGGAATGATCGGCGCCGGCCAGGTGCTGCCTGACCATTCGTTCGACGAAGTTTCGATTAAACAGGCCGCGCTCACCGGCGCGAGCGCCGAGAATGTATTCGTCAATCACCCATCTGAATTTCCCGCGCAGCCACTGGCCCACCGGAACCGGAAATCCCAGTTTGGGCCGCGTCAGGATCGTTTGCGGCAGGACGTCTTTCATCGCCTGCCGCAGGATGTACTTCGTGGTCCACCCGCGCAACTTCAACCGTTCGGGCAAGCGCGCAGTGAATTCGACCAGACGCCAATCCAGGAACGGCACGCGGCTCTCGATTGACGCCGCCATGCTCATTTGATCCTGTTTCATCAACAGCTCTTGCAAATATGTTCCGGTGTCGGCGTACAGCAACCGGTTGAGCAACGTGTCAGCGTCCGTCCGCGAGATCAATTCGCGCACGCCTGCATAAGGATCGAGCGAGCCGAGCGACCCGGTGACCTCGGAGGTCAACAATTCGGCCTGCATCGGACGCGAAAAGATCGCGAAATTATCGAAATAAATTTCGTCAAGCTCCGGCCTCAGACAAAGGAAAGTGCGGGAGAGCTTGCGCCTGATGAATGTTTCGGCGGGCATCCGTTCGATCAAGCTCTTCACGGCATTCCGCAGGAACGCGGGAGCGATTCTGTTATAAGCCGCGCCTGCCGCGAGGTTGGCGACCGTTTTGCGGTATCGGGCGTAACCGGCGAGCATTTCGTCGCTGCCTTCGCCGGTCAACACGACTTTGACGTGGCGCGCGGCGAGTTCCGAAACGGCGTGGAGCGGAACGCTGGCGACGAACGCGAGAGGCTCGTCTTCGTGCCAGACCATTCGCGGCAAGGCGGCGAAGAACTCTTCCGGCGTAACGATCACTTCGTGATGCTCCGTTCCGTAAGCCAGCGAAACCAGCCGGGCGAATTCAAGTTCGTTGGCTTCGGCTTCATTGAACGCGACCGAGAAAGTCTTGATTCGCCCGTTGACCAACTCGGTCATCGTGGCCGCAATCGCCGAAGAATCTATGCCGCCTGAAAGAAAAACGCCGAGCGGCACATCCGACATCAGATGCGACTGCACGGCGTCGCGGAACAACTCCCGCCATTCGGCGATGTAGTCCTCGTCGCTGCGGCGTCCGTTTTCGGAACCGGCGTTAAACGACAAATCCCAATACCGGCGGACGCTGATTTTGCCGTCTTCCCATGTGAGTGTGTGGCCCGGCGGCAGACGTTTGATTCCGCGAAAGAGCGTCTCTTCGCCCGTCGGAGAATTGTTGGCCAGGTAATCGGGCAACGCGCTGAGATTGACTTCGGGTTTGGCCGCCAGCGACGCGAGCAGCGATTTGATCTCGGATGCGAAATAAAGCGCGCCGTCGTCCGCCGCGAAATAGTAGAGCGGTTTGATGCCCAGCCGGTCACGAGCCAGCAACAGTCTCTGTCTGGCTTCGTCCCAGATGGCGAAGGCGAACATCCCGCTCAACTCGGCGACCACATCCGCGCCGCGCTCTTCGTAAAGATGAATGATCGTTTCGGTGTCGCTGTTGTTGTGGTAACGGTGCCCGCGCGATTCGAGCATTGGGCGCAGTTGCGGGTGATTGTAGATTTCGCCGTTGAAGGTGATCCATATCTCGCCCTCCTGGCCGCCGTCGCGGCGCCTGCCGCAGACGCCACCTCCGGGGCCATTGGACATCGGTTGATGGCCGCCCGCTACGTCAACTATTGATAAACGGCGATGTCCCAAACCGACGCCGCGCCGCAAATACATTCCCTCTTCATCCGGCCCGCGATGCGTCATCGTGTCGCGCATACTGATCAAATGGGCGCGATCAACGTGGCGATTCAATTGTCTGGGAATGGCGATGCCGCAGATGCCGCACATTTTCGATTACTCCATATCGAGCCTTTGACCTGTCACATCTCGATGGTGGCGGCGCGTTCGCCTTGACACTCCTGTTGATCGGCGCGCGAAAGCAACGCCGCTACGATGCGTTCGGATGTGCGGCCATCCCACAGTTCGGGGACGCGCGCGAATTTCGACCGCTCGTTGGCGATGATCGCTTCGGCGGCGGAAACGATGCGCTCGTGATCCACCCCGACCACCTGATTCGTGCCCTGTTCAACGGTGATCGGGCGCTCGGTATTTTCGCGCAAGGTCAGGCACGGCACGCCCAGCGCCGTCGTCTCTTCCTGCAAGCCACCCGAATCGGTGAGCGTCATCTTCGAGTTGCTCCACAGCTTCAGGAAATCCAGATAGCCGAGCGGATCCATCACCCTCACTCCCGGCGGCGGTTCGACGCCGAATTCGCGCATCCGGCTCTGGGTGCGCGGGTGCGCGGGGAAGACGATTGCCAACTCGCGCGAGATTTCGCCGAGCGCCGCGAATATCAGCCGCAGCGTCTCCGGGTTGTCCACATTCGATGGGCGATGCAACGTCAGCACGGCGAAACCCTGCGGGATCAAACGCAGGTCATCCAGGATTGACGACCGCTGCGCGCGTTCGATCTGCCGGTAGAGCGTGTCAATCATGACGTTGCCGACGCGGACGATGCGTTCCTGGGGGATGCCTTCGCGCAACAGATTTTCGTCGGCGTCGGGGCTGGGCGTCAGCAACAGGTCGGAAAGCTGGTCGGTCAGCACGCGGTTGATTTCTTCGGGCATCGTCCGGTCGAAACTGCGCAAGCCCGCTTCGACGTGGGCGACGCGGATGCGCAGCTTGGTGGCGACCAGCGCGCACGCGAGCGTCGAGTTGACATCGCCCACGACAACCACCCAATCGGGGCGCTCTGCGGCCAGCGCGCCCTCGAACGCCATCATCACCCGCGCAGTCTGTTCGGCGTGCGTTCCGTCGCGCGTGTCCAGATGCACATCCGGCTCAGGCATGCCCAGATCGCGGAAGAACGCCCCGGACATCGCGTCGTCGTAATGTTGCCCGGTGTGAACCAGCGTCTGGCTGATTTCGCCGCCGCGCCTTTTCATCTCGGCGATGATCGGCGCCATCTTCATGAAGTTGGGACGCGCGCCCACCACGTTCAGAATCTTCACCATATCCACTCTCTTCCGAAAATAGCCGCGCCACACAGTGACGAATTTATTCGTCACTACCTGGCGCGTTTTCATTGCTTCAATCTGGCGTTTTGTAGGTTGCGCGCCGCAGAAGGATCCGCGCTACAACTCCACTGCCTGAGAATCTGTTTCTCCATATCCGCGATCTGATCGAGCGCGCCGGGAAAGATCAGGGTCAGAAATTCGTGCTGGCCCGCGCATTCGGCCTCGAACACGGCTACAGGCGCCGGGGCGAATTGCGCGTAACAGGTCGAGACCCAGCCTTCGGTCACGTTGGCGGTGATTTCGGTGTTGATGTCCGTCTCGCTGATTACTCTGATAGTCAGAGCCGAGCCGTTGACGTGACGCGCCTCGACGTGGCCGCCGCCGGCTCTCACGCCGCAATCGGGCGTGAGGTGATAGCGGATGGAATAACGATGATGCGCGCGCGCGGCGAACTGGTCGCGCACGATCAGATAGGCCGGCAGATTGTTCTGCGCATCCGGTTTGACGAAGAGCACCGACCGCGTGTGCGTGACCGGATCGTTCAGCCGCTCGTAACCGTTATGCGAGCCTTGAAAGAAGATCGCGTCGCTGTGCTCGATAAATTCACGCAACCGGCATTTCGCCGCCGTCCGCCACGCGAAAGCGGTCGCTGGAATTGATTGCGGTTGATCGTCAACCACTACTGTGTTGTGCGCGGCGGTCGAACGGAATTCGTTGCGCGTTTTCAGGTCGGCGGCGTAAACGAATGTTCCGGGATCAACGATCCAGGTTACGCCGCCCGATGCGAATTCGATTGAGAGCGCGTCCGAATGCGCGTGCCCGCAGCCTCGTTCGGAACCGTGCGGCCCGCAATCAACCAGCACGAAGCTGGAATCGGCGCGCCAACCGTCGCGCATCACGAAATAGCCGCTCGCGGTGAACGCCTGAGCGACTTCGCGATGCGCGTCCGCCCTCAGCCGGTCGTAACAGGCGATGCCCTCAGGCCCCAGCAGCCACAGCATCTCGGCTGGCGCGTCTCCCGCGACGTACTTCCAATCGCCGCGTTTGAGGATGGCCGAGCCGATGGCCAGCGTGTCGCGGAAATCGTTGGCCCGCGCCCCGCTTCTCGTTGGATCGAGTTTGACCAGCCGCCCGCCGTCGTCATCGCCGAAGAGCGGCGACGATCCATCAGGCCGCGTGATCCACATCAAGTGATCGAGCAGCGATTCGAGCTTTTGCCAGAGCATGGTTTCCGACTCGCGCTCCATCGTGATGTCGTTGGCCCGCGTCAATGCGAACAGATGCGTATAAATATCCGTCGTGTAGCGATGGTAGTAGGACGATTGCTCGAAATAAACGCCGTCGTCGCGGATCTGTTTCCGCGCCTGATCGAGCAGTATTTCAAGCCCCAGGCTGCGCCATCCTTTGGCGCGGCTCAGTTCCGGCAGCGCCAGTCCGAGGTAGAACAATCCCAGAGCTTCGCCGGTCAGGTGCGTGTTGGGGCTGAAGTAATACGAAAGATATTTCTCGATGTGGCGCCCGTGTTCGATCAGCGATTTCAACAGCCGCGCGACGAAATCCGGCGTGAGTTCCCTGGAATCAATGCACAGGTGCAGCGCCCACAGCCACGCGATCGAGCGGAAAGCCACTTCCAGGCTGGAAGCCCAGTTGATGCCCATCCCCACTGGATTGGCGTCAATCCAGGCGGAGACCTGATCAACGAATCCTTCGGCGAAGCGATTGTCGGCGGTCAGCCAATAGGCCTGGCCCAGCGTGATGAAATGCGCGTGGCGATTGAGTTCCCACACGACTTTCGGGTCGCCGCCGCTCAAAGGGTCGAGAGGGTGCAGCTTGCTCCAATGCGAAACCGGCGCGCGATTGCCCGACACAGGGTCAAGATGCCAGTCAATCGGCGAATCGGGCGGAGCGCCGAAATCCAGATTGGCATGGCCCAGCAGAGAGAGTCTGCCCGTCAGAGCTTTTTCCGCAGATGCGATGATGGCGTCGTGTTCAGTGGGAAAACGTCTGTTCATCATCTCGACAATCGCGCGCCGCTGTTCGAGCGAAGGCAGGAAGCGCCTGTTTTTCGCCCGCAGCCGGTACCGCAACAGATCGGCGGTGCCTTCGCCGGTTCCGTCGCGCCAGACGGGATTGAATTCGCGGTAAAGCTCTTCATCGCTCATTTCCTCCGCGCGCGCGCGCAGGAACCGGTCGCTCAACCTGGACAATCGCTGGCGGCCGCGAATCCGCAACTCATCAAGGCTCAACCCGCGAATTTTGCTGAGTTGTTCAAGGCTAATCGGCATATTCATCACTTCACAACTTTGATTACTCTGACCGCCGCATACCATCGCAGCCATTCAGCGCGCCGGAGCAGCGCGCCATCGAGCCGGTAAAAGAGAGCCGCCAGGCCGCCCTCGATGGGGAACCACCTTGCGACGTTGACGAAAGGCAGTTGATAGGCCTTGCAGTGATACCGGCTGAACCGTTCGGCGAATCGCTCCAGTTCCTGATCAGTCAAAGGCCGCTCGAACGGCGACACGCCCGGCGGGCGATAAGGAATCAGGCGGCGAACTTTCGAGAGGAATCTCGAATTGCGAACCGGCTGCTTGAATACGCCATATCCGCCGGAACGCAATACGCGCCAGACCTCCCGCGAAGCCAGCTCCAGATCGAGGTAATTCAGGATGGCCATCCCGAAGACCACGTCGAACGACCGGTCAGGAAACGGAAGTTCGTGGGCCGATCCGGTGAAGAGTTCAACCCGCTCGCTGACGCCATTGACCTCTGCGCGACGCCTCGCAAGTTCGATCAGCGAATTGGAAATATCAAGGCCGCAAACTTCGGCCCCTCTGTTCACCAGCAGAACCGTGTTCTCGCCACTGCCACAGCCGAGGTCCAGGACCTTCTTTCCTCTCACATCGCCGAGCAGGTTGTAGGCGTATTCGATTCCAAAAGGAGTGTCAGCCGGCGGCGCCAGATAGCGTTCGATTATTCGTCCGGCGACTCTCAAATCCGCGTTTCGTATCCGCGAGGCTTCGTTGTCGCCACGTTCTATCTCGGCTTGCTCTCGCCTTCTGAGTTCTGCTCTGTCAGACGGCATCGAGTTTCTTATTCACTGTGCGGCGCAGCTTCCATCTCAATTCCGGGGGATTGACTCGAAAGTCTATTGCCAGGGGTCGGAGCGTGAAGACGTTTTGCCAGCGCACGGGGCGGCGATGGCTTGCGGGGCATGATGCGCGCGTCGCGCCACATTCGCAATCCCGGCGCTGCCAGCGTTGTTGGATTCGCGTAAAATCTCCTTGCCGCTCTCAACGATCTCTTTCGCGCTATTGGCCGCCTTCGATTCAGCCAGCGCGCGATAAACCGCCAGCCACTGCTGTTTGATCAACGGCCACGTGTAACGCGCGCATTCCGCGCGCGCGCGTCGGGCGATGCCGGCGGCCAGCGCCTGATCTTCAATCAGGCGAATCGCGTTGGCGGCCAGCGCTTCGTGATCGCCGCATTGAACCATCAGCCCGGTCTTTTCGTGCTCGATCATGTAAGGCAGACCGCCCGCGTTCGTCGTCACCACAGGCAATCCGGCGGCGAAGCATTCGGTGATCGAGTTCGGCATGTTGTCAATGTCGTTCGCCATCAAATAAACGTCATGCGCGTCGTAAACGGCGGGCATCCGGTCGAAGGGGATGCATCCTGTAAAAACCGTGTTGCGTAAACCCAGATCGCGCGCAATCTGCTCGTTCTTTGCGCGTTGCGATCCGTCGCCCGCCACAGTGAGGCTGGCCGCCGGATAGCGCCGCTGGATCAACGCGAACGCCCGCAGCGCGCAGGGCACGTTGTAAAGCGGCTCGTGCGAGCGGCTGGTGAAAAACGCCGGGCGGAACAGCCTGCGTTCGCGGAACGGATACGCGTCCAGTTTGGCGATGTTGAAGATCGCGCGCGCAGTCAGCCCGAAACGCGCGAAAACATCAACCAGGTAACCCGAAGGCGCGATGGTGATGTCGGCCAGCCGAATCACCGGCGCGGCCATCCAGTACCAGTGGCTCAGGTGACCTTCGGCCTCGCCGCTGTGGTAATGCATGATCACCCGCTTCCCGTACAGCTTTGCGATCAGCACAGCGGGCGCCGGAACCAGAAAGAACGAAAAGTACGACGCGGCGTAAACCTGAACGATGTCGTAGCGCGGCAGTTTGACGAGCAGGAGCAAAAGAGTGGCCAGCGTGGTAACAACCGTTCGGACATATTTGACTTGCTGCAAC
>JAJVID010000012.1:17343-22270 GCA_022072205.1 Acidobacteriota bacterium | reverse complement strand
GATCGGTTTGCGTGAGCGCGAATTCGATTCGTTCTGACAACGCTCCGGCGTCCGATGGCGGAACCAGGAATCCAGTCTCGCCATCCCTGATCAACTCCAACACGCCGCCGACCGCCGTAGCGATCACCGGCGTTCCGGCGGCCATCGCTTCCATCACCGCGTTGGGCAAACCTTCGTGCAGCGAGGCGAGAACGGCGACGTCGAACGCGGCGGCCAATTGCGCGGAGTCTTTGCGGTACCCAAGAAGATGCGTGCGAGCGCCAATGCCAAGCCGCGCGGCCTGCGACGAAATCTCGTCGCGCAATTCGCCGTCGCCCACCAGGACGAGATGAACGCGCGCATCGGCCTTCATGATTTTCGCCGCCGCTTCGATCAGGTAACGATGTCCTTTGACCGGCTTCAATCCGGCGACCGAGCCGATAACCCTCGCATCGGCGTCGAGTCCGAGTTCGCCAAAAAGCGCTTCACGTTGTCGTTCGCGCAGCGCGCGCACGTTGGCGGGCGCGTTCAGTCCGTTGTGGATCACCACAATTTTGCCGGCGCCGGCGCTGCCCATTTTCAAGATGTAATCGCGTATGCCTTCGGCGTTCACCAGCACGCGGTGCGCAAGTTTGTGAATGTACCTGGCGCCCCAATCGTGCAGGCGGCGGTCGGACAAACGCAGATGGCGTTGCGCGGCGATCACGCGCGTTCCGCACAACCGCGCCGCCGTCGCGCCGATTACGCCGGCGTAAAAATCGTGCGCGTGCAGCAGCCCGATCCGCTCCCGGATCATCATCTCGCGGAGCCGCAGAAGCTGCTTAATCGCGTTCGCGTTATAAAAACCAGTCAACGGAAATTCCGGCGCAACCGGGAAACGCGCGGCAATCTGCTCGCGCAACGGCCCGCGCCACGCGAGCGCCGCCAGCCGCACGTCGAAACGGCTTTCGTCAATTCGGTTGAGCAGTTCAGCCGCCTGCCGTTCGGTGCCGCCAGCGTCGAAGCTGTTGATCAGGTGAAGCACGCGAGGGCGCTCGACGCCCGGTTGAACCGCGCGCGCGCCATCCCGCTTCACATCTGATTTTGCCGGTAATACGCTCATCAGCGTTCTTCCTGCGCCAAGTAGTGACGAATTACAGCATTTTTCATTCGGATGAGTAGCCACAGAGTTCACAGAGATCACGGAGAAATCGTCAAGGCCCTCTGTGCTCTCTGTGTTCTCTGTGGCTAAAACTCTTCACCTATCTGAAAACCGCTATACGTGGTTGTTTCAAACACACTTCCAAACTATGCGGCGGCTCCAAAATATTTCCGATCAACCACCAGCGCCTCGCTCAATATTCGTCCCTTCATCTCCGACGGCACAGGCACGCCCATCAGCGTCAGCAAAGTCGGGGCGATGTCCAGATTGTCGCATTCCGGGATGTGGCCGCCGGCGCGAATGCCCGCGCCGTAAAGCAGCAGAGTTCCTTTTGGATCGTGGCAGCCCGATTTGATCTGGCCGGTGTTGTAAACGATGTCGCCGTAGCGGAAGATTCCGCCGCCGCCCAGATGCGGAAACACGCAGCGCGAATCTTCAGACAAGCCCTCATACAAAATCAGGTTGACCGTCACGCAATCGCCGATGTTGACGGTGGTGAACATCGGGCGCTCCGGCGAATCAACGTAAGCGTCTCTGATCCTTTGCTCCAGCTCCTCACGCAATCCTTCGCTTTCGAGGTAGATGTTGAACTGATCGGACATCGTCGAGAGCGCTCGCGCTTTGCCCTGCATTCCGAGTATCTCGATCAAGCGTTCGAGCGAACGAACCTGGCAAATCGGTTTGCCGTCGCGCAACTGGCTGGCGAACGGTTTCTGTCCCATGCTCGAAGCCACGACCAGCGTCGTTTGTTTATCGAGCAACGACAGAACACGCCGCAACAATTCATCGGCTGTGCGGTAGCCGTACTCAATCGCGCCGCCGTACTGTTTGATCTCGTCTTCGCTGGTCGGCTGCTCAAAGGCCTCCGGCTGCATCGCCTTCCAATACGTGTGCATGTAATGCGCGACGTGATTGGTGTGAAAGGTCGCAAAATCGGGACGGTATTGCCGGTAAAGACTGCTGAAAAAATCGAAGTTGACCAGCGGTTGCAGCGCGACCCGCTGCCATCGCACGCGTGGATCAACTTTTTCATGCGCCAGTTGATTGGCGATGCGCGCCATCGTGCCCGCCCTCAGCCCCAGCGCCATCAGCTTCGCGCCGAGTTTGGCCTTGAACATCAGGGAGTCCTGATCCGAAGGCAGGCGGATCGAACGGGTATACGTCAGATTCAATTCCTGGATCGGCTGCAAATATTCCGGATAGGTCGTCGAGTCCTGCGCGAAAGTGTCAGGCACGTAAAAGCCATTAACCTGGCGCGGAGGCCACGAGCAGAGGCTGCCGTAAACGCCGATTTTTAATCCGTACTGCCGGCAGATTTCCCAGATTCGTTTGGCGCGGATCGTGTCCGGAGGCTGTTCGAGAAAGTAGACATTATGAACGGACTGAGGACACCCGGTGTACAAAGTCGTCCACGTGATCCAGGGATCGAGTTGCGGCGGCAAATCAACGCTCATCGGCGAGGCCCACACGCCGTCTCTCATCAGTTTGGCGAAGGTAGGCAGTTTGCCTTGAGCGATAAGCGGGTCAATCAGGCTCCAGGTGATCTCGTTCAACTCGACGAGCAAGACTTTATTGTGAGTCATCCTATACTTTCCGCCTTCCTTCTCAACTCCCGCTCGACGCTTTCGCAATCGCTTCCGGACGATTCAGATTCGCGGCGCTTCCGGCTCCGGCAAAACTCTCCGCAGGCTCCCGGTCAATAAACGACCGGCGCCAAAGTTCAAACGTCAGCAGCGCCCACAGATGCCGCGCGTTGTCGCGCACACCGAGGCGATGCTCTTGCAACAAACCTGCCACAGTCTTGACGTTGAAATAACCTTGTTGGCGAGCGCCGGAACTGGTCAGCAAGTCGTGGCACATCGCTCCCAATTCCCCCTTAAGCCAGTGTTTGATTGGCACATCGAAGCCCTGTTTCGGGCGATGGATGATTTCATCAGGGATTAAACCTTCGACGGCGCGCTTCAAAATATATTTCGTCTCCCAGCCTCTGCTCGTGAGGCGCAGTTTTAATGACGCCGGAATGGTCTGCGCGAATTCGATCAGGCGGTGATCGAGCAGCGGCGCCCGTGTCTCAATCGAATGCGCCATGCTCATCCGGTCTACCTTGACCAGGATGTCGCCGGGCAAATAGGTCTTGCTGTCCAGATACATCTGCCGGTCGAGCCGCGCGCGCGAAACCGGCTCCTCGAAAATTTCCTCGAAGGTCTTCGTGGATGCGTGGCCGTTCAATTCAGCCAGCAGCGCTTCGGAAAACAGCGATCGTTTGGTTTCCTCGTCGAAATAAGAAAGCGAGTCAACGTAGCGCGGGCCGGCGTCGCGCGAATTGACGCTCAGGAATCGTTTGCCGTAAGCGCCTCGCGGCAGCGCGCGGCTCAGCCGCAGGAAAATCTGATGGCGGATGAACGACGGGATCAGCTCGAATTTTTCGCGCCCGCGTTCGATCAGGTAACGCTGGTAGCCGCCGAACACTTCGTCGCCGCCGTCGCCTGACAGAACAACCGTCACGTGTTCGCGCGCCATCTTCGACACGACGTAAGTCGGAAGGCTCGACACGTCGGCGAACGGTTCGTCGTGATGCCAGACGATTTCTTCAGCCAAACGGCAAACGTCCGGCGTGACTACGAATTCGTGATGATCGGTTTCGAGCAGCCGGGCCGCGACGCGCGCGTATTTCAGTTCGTCGAAATCGGTCTCGCTGAAACCGATGGAGAATGTCTTGACCGGCTGGTTCATCTGCCGCGCCATGAGCGCGACGACCGTGCTCGAATCAATCCCGCCCGAAAGGAACGCGCCCAGCGGGACTTCGCTTTCAAGCCGCACGCGGACAGATTCGGACAGCAACTGCCGCAACCGCCCGACGTATTCGCGCTCGGTCAACGGCGCGTCGCCTTGCTCATCGCGGTCATAATTGAAATCCCAGTAACGTCGTGTGCGAATATGCCCGTCTTTGAAACTCAGCGTGTGGCCGGGCGGGAGCTTGTAGACGCCTTTGAACGCCGTCTGAGGATCGGGCACGTAACCGAAGGTCAGGAAATCCGAGATGGCTTCAAAATTGATTTCGCGTTTGATCGCGGGGTGGCGCAGCAGCGATTTGATCTCGGAGCCGAAGACAAACGCGCCATTCGACAGCGCGTAATGCATCGGCTTTTTGCCGACGCGGTCGCGCGCCAGCAGCAGCGATTTATCGCGGCTGTCCCAGATCGCAAAGCCGAACATCCCGCGCAGCCGCTCGACGCAACGCTCGCCTTCTTCCTCGTACAGATGAACTATGGTTTCAGTGTCGGCGCCCGTCTTGAAACGGTGTCCGCGCGCAATCAGGTTTTCGCGCAGTTCGCGGTAGTTATAGATTTCGCCGTTGAAGACTATCCAAACCGCGCCGTCTTCGTTGCTGATCGGCTGATGGCCGCTGGCCACGTCAATGATCGAAAGGCGGCGCATGCCGATGGCCGATTGAGAGCCATCGAAACTTTCCACCCGGAATCCCCAATCATCCGGCCCGCGATGTTCGATCACATCGCACATGCGTTTGATCAACTCGCGAGCTTCCATCCCGGCGAGCGAGGCTCTCGGCCCGATTGTTCCTGCGATACCGCACATTTCTTTATTTCTGCATGACTGATCAGCCCTCTTCGTCGCGTAGCGACGGTTTGAGTTTAGGCAGGTCGTTTACGGCCTGCATGAGACGCCGAATAATATATTTCGTCGCGTAGCGATGATTGAATCAATTGCGACACCGGTTTCAGCCGTCGCTACGCGACGTGAAAATCGTTTGCCTCGCATGCAGGCCGTAAACGACCTGCCTAAACT
>JAJVID010000012.1:0-17243 GCA_022072205.1 Acidobacteriota bacterium | reverse complement strand
CTACGCGACGTGAAAATCGTTTGCCTCGCATGCAGGCCGTAAACGACCTGCCTAAACTCAAACCGTCCCGCTGGGACGAAGAACGGCTGAGTAGATACATTTCAGCGAAATAATCGCTCAATTATCAATCTCCCTCTACACTCTCTTGCCTTGACGCGCCGGCTGGTTCAATTCGCGGTGAAGTCCGCAAAGGTTCCCAGACGATCTGCGCCTCGCCGCGCAGGAATTTCATGTAGGCGGCGACAACCGCCACGTTGACCAAAACAAAATAGTAGGGCAACGAAAGCGGCCCGAGCTTTACTCCCGACCGGTCGCCCAGCCATCCAATGAACGCCGCGCAATAGCCGAAGCACTGCGCAAAAAACGTGTACCGATAAAATTCTCCCGCTTCCATCGCGAACCAGTTGGCGGCGAACGCCAGAATCAGCAGCGCCGGGATCGCGTATCTCAATGTTTTGTGGCAGACGAGTTGGAACACGAACATCCCGTGTTTGCGCGCGTCGAGAATTTCACTGTAACGGTAAAGCGCGTTCATCGTCTGTTCGATGACGCGCACACGCATGCGGAATTCGTCGCGTCCGCGATGATTGGTGTCTTCGCTGCAAACGGCCTCAGGCTCGTAAACCGTGCGAAGCCCCTGTAATTGAATCTCGGTCGCAATCGCGAAATCATCAATCATGTCGCCAGCCAGTTTCGCGTAGCAGCTTCGGCGGATGGCGTACAAACATCCGCTGACGCCGATCAGCGAACCGATGGCGCTCTCCCAGGATTTCAGGAGCCTTTCATAATTCCAGTAAGAGCGGCAGCCTTTGCCAACCGCCGAAGACCCGCCGTCAACGTAGACCAATTGCCCGGCGACGCAGCCGACGGATGGATCGGCGAAACTGCGCAAGAGCTTTCGCAGCGTGTCCGGCTCGTACTTCGTCGTGGCGTCTGAGAAAACTAGAATGTCTCCGGTCGAAACGCTTACGGCGCGATGTTGGGCGCGCGTCTTCCCGTCGCGCGTGTGTTGCCGGTGAAGAATCACGCCGCAATCCGAAAAGCCCTGAACGATCTCGTCGGTTCGGTCGTCTGAGCAGTCCGACGCAACAATGATCTGAAGTAGTCCCTTCGGGTAATCGAGCGCCAGCGCGTTTTCCAGCTTTGCGCCGATGTCCCGCTCTTCGTTGTGAGCCGCGATGATCAGCGACACGCGGGGTTGTATCTCGGCGCGATTGACTGGACTCGGAATCAGATGGCTGAACAGGAACATCAGAGCCGGATAGCCAAGATAGATGAAGAAGATCGTCGCAACCGCCGCGAAGAAGACAATCCGGGCGATCAACGACCGGCTCATCAGGAGGTCGAGCGTCCTGGTTTCAGGGACTGAAAGCATCAGTTGATAAATCAGGTTGATCATCAGAATCCCTTCCGAAAACGATAAGCCGGCCACAAGCTTCCGGCGGGTTTTCGGGGAGCCGATTTCCAAAGTTCTCCCATTGCCTGATGCTGACTCAGCGCCGCCGGCCTGCTTTTCGCCAGCGCGAATTTCCGGCCCGGTCTTTGATCAGGCGCCTGAACGGATTTCTCGGCGGCCTGAATCAGTTTCAACGCTACGGCGTAACCGGCGGCGTAATAGAGATACCAGAGGTACTGAATCGAGAGGAAAAAGCTGGCGACCATGTATGCGACCAGGACGGCTTGCAGCCCGATGCTCAGGTTCCTCATCTCAAGATCGGCTGCGGTTCCGGCCCTCAGCGTCTCTTTTTCGATACGCGCCAAACCTCGCAATGGGGCGAGGATCAAAACCAGATAGGCGATTAACCCGAACATCCCCAACTCAGCGGCGGTTTCGACATAACCGTTATGCGCGACCTTTTCTCCGATTGAATAAATGTGAAAGTTTCCCATTCCGATTCCGACAATCGGATTCCGAATGGCCAGATCCACGCCCTGTTTCAGCAACGCGCTTCGATTTTGCGCCGAACCGACGGTGTCCTGGCTGTGATCGAAGATCGAGACGAGGCGGACGTGATACCTGACGGGCACGGCTGTGGCGAGAACGACGAACGCGATGGTGGCCGCCAGAATGACTTTTTCGCGCCTGCCGCGTCCGAACTTCCACATCATCACTCCGGCCAGCGCGATCAGCGTCAGAAAGCCGCCGCGTGAGAATGTCACTATCACTCCGCCGGTCAACGCCAGCGCGCAGGCGATGTAAAACAGTCGAGCCGCGCCGGCGCTCATCATCGCCAGCGTCACCGCCAGCGGGATCAGCATGTTGAGCGCCGCCGCCAGATCGTTCGGATTGCCGAAAATGCCTCCGACCCTGCCCTCGATCCGGTCGCCCATCATCGTGAGATTGCCGGTCGCGTAATCCTTGATCGCAAAGACGGCCAGCCACGTTCCGAGGATCACGGTCAGGCTGAGAATCTTCCGCAGCCGCGCGCGCGTATTGATCACGCCGATCATCAGGATGAAAACAGTCACCACTTTGAGAAATGATTCGCTCAGCGCGGTGACGCTGTCACCGGGCGACGCGGCGACCGGCGTGAAAAGAATGGCCAGGCACAACATCATGCAGACCATCTGGACTTCGATTGTCCAGTTGATGATCGGCTTGCCGAGCCTGTATCGCGCGCAGGCGTACGAGATGAACGCGACTGTCGCAGCGATCTTGGCCACCGGGAGTGATCCGAGCGCGGGGAAGAGATCGTCCGGACGGATGTAAAGCAGCAGCGTGAACAGATAAAGGAAACGGAAGGCCACGTCGTAAGGATCGCGCGCATCGTCGAGCTTGTCTGTCTCCCGCCCAGCCTCCATCCATTTCAGCCGGCCTGTCCGGCCCGGATCGCCCGCGCGACGCCGCGCTCCGGCGGGCACTAGAAACAGTTTTCCTCTGGGGCGGCGCGGCTGCGGCAATCGCGCCAACGCGACCGGCGAGTCATTTGACGAATCAGGCTGACGCATAACCTTTCTGAACCTTCCTGGGCAAAATCTCTTCGTAATTCAATGCCATTATTTTTTATCGCGCGAAAGCGGCGGCGATCTTCCGAACCGCTTTGGATAAGAATCTCTGATTCAGATTCTGCAATCGTTTGTAAAGCTCGCCTTTTTCATCCGGCGTGAGCGCTCCGAAGGCGAACGCCGCAATCACATAGACGATTCCGAACACCATTCCGCACACGGCGAGAATGACAACCGAATGCGCGGAACCGATCAGCGCCTTGACCGGGTACACCGCCATCATTGCAACGATGACGGCGGCCACTGTTCTGGCGATGGGCGCAAGTTGCCGGAGGTCTTGCCGCTTCACCCCCAACTTGAGGCAGACCGCCGTCAGACAAACTGCAATGTCGAACAGGTAGACGCCGACTGACGCCGTGACCACGCCGATCATCCCGGCGAATTTGACGCCAGCGTAAAGCGCGGCAAAGGTGAGAGGCGTCAGGAGCAGACTGAATTTGAGGCGGAAGAATCTGAAGTCCGCGATTGTCCTCATGACCGAACTGATCAACACCATGTTCGTCAGCATGTTGATCATGTAGATCGAGAAGATCGGAACGGAGTCGGCGTAAGCTTTGGTGAAAAGTGTGATGATCAGTTCATAGCGCATGACGAACATCAACGCGCACGCCGGCAGCACCATAAAGGAGAGCTTGCGCATTGCGTTCAGCCAGGAATGAATGATCCCCTTGTAATCGCCCGCCGCTTCCATTCGCCCGATTTCCGGCATGAACGCGTCACTGAACGAATGTTGAAGCAGGGAAAGCAAGGGCATCTGGAAACAGCCGTTGGCGTACACCGCAAAGGCTGCGGCGGAAAAATAGTAAGAGGCGAAGTAATTATGCAGATCGCCCACAAAGGTTTGAATCGTGCCGCCGGCGCCGTAGGGCAGAGAATTGGTGAGCTGCTTTTTCAGCAGCGTCCAGTCGAACAGCCGGTCAGGGCGAATCGCCAGCGACCCGATACGGCGATGGATGTAACCGAGCATGAACGCGCATTGAATCGCGCCCTGGATGATTGACGCCCAGAGCATCGCCCGCAGGCTGCCGAAAATGACCGCCGCGCCGATCAGGATCAGCGATTTGCTGATCTGCGAAAGAATGATGAACCCCGACGCGACCCGGAAATCGCCCACCACGAGCGGGAAGACTTCGACATTCGTCGCGATCAGCCACAGCATCAGCGCCAGTCCCAGCAGCGGAACGTATTCCGCAAGCGCGGGATTGTGGAAGACGTGCGTTGTCCAGTTCGGAAAAACAAGAAACACAGCCGCCACGACCGAACCTGCCGCCACATAAAACAGAATGATGTTCATCGCCACCTGCAACCGCCTGCCCGGTTCGCGCGGCATGAAGTAGTAAGAGCTTGTCGGAATCTGCAAATAAAGCGCTCCCAGGGCCGTCATCAGAATCTGGAACAACTGTTTATAGGTTCCGAATTCGGTTTGGCTGAACACGCGAACGATGACCAGCGGCGCGATGAACGAGAGCGCGAACGCCAGAAAATTCGCCCCCGTCAGCCAGGCGGCTCGTTCGAGAAAGCCTTTATGTTTTTGTTCTGTGCTCACGCTAAAAAAAGTTTGCGGCCCTGCCGTCAAGCCAATGGCATTGAATTTAGTGAATGAAGAAGGCGGAAGAGAGGTTACGGAACAAACGGAGATAACGGAACAGACAAAAACTTTCCGGTTATTTTATTGTCCTCTTCCGTCCGTTTCGTTATCTCCGTTTATTCCGTAATCTCTCTTTCTGTTCTTCATCTTGCTTAGTTCAACGGTAAGCGAGGCATTTTGCCCGCCTGCTTATGTCGTTACGATGCGGCGCGCCTTGTTCTTCAGTTCTTCAAACCCGCTTGCGCTTTGCGCGAAATGAGCGAGGTCGCGCTCAGTATGGATTCGGCGCAGCGTGAGCGGATCATCCCCCTTTTTGATCAAACCGCGCACGGTAGTCACTGCGATCCGATATCCCGCCCGCGCGACCTCGCATTGCACCCGTTCGTCGTAATCGCCGTTCGGGTAGCAAAATTGTTCGGTTCGATGTTTTAAAACTTCTTCGAGCCGCGATTTTGATTGTTGCAACTCCTGTCTCAACCGATCATCCCCGATTCCGGTGAGAACCGGATGCGTCAGAGTATGCGAGCCAATCTCGACGCCGTTCGCCCGCATTTCCCGCGCTTCGGCCCAGGTGACAGGACCGAATTCAGCGGGAGGGCTTTTCGGCAACTCCGCGCCCAAAGCGCTTGCGAAGCGTTCAATCGTTTCTTCTTTGATTTCGTCGGGAAGTTGTTTGAGCGCGGCGTTGATGCGCTCGGAAGCGTCACGCCTCGACGCTGCGTTGTTCAACTCGATGTGCAGCCTGCGCCCGTTGACCTCCGCTATGAATTTCTGCGATGCGGACTGCCCGGTCAGAAAACGGGCCTTGTCGGTCCAGATCCAGACGCGCCGGTCAATGAAATCGGTTGGGACGAACAATGTCGCGGGCGCGCCGTAACGCCGCAGCAGCGGATAGGCGATTTCGTAAGCGTCGCAATAACCGTCATCAATCGTGATGGCGGCCAATCGGGACGCCGTGTCCCGGCGATTTATGCTCTCGGCTATTTTGGCTAGCGGAACGACGTTGTAACGCTGCGTCAAATACTCCAACTGTTCAGCGAAATTCGCAGCCGACGTCTTCCCGTCTTCGTCGCGGGCGCTGAAACGGTGGTACGTCAGGATCAGCGCCCGGTGGCGATGAGCCACGCGCATCAGATCGAACGCGCCCGATCTTCGCATTAAGTTGAGCGCCGCTTGTTTGATCAAGTTCCCGTCCCGGCGCCGTTCGCAGCTTTGTTGAATTGCTCGGACTGCCAGCGGCGGCGGCGGGTTTTGCCCGTCTCCAGCGACAATTTGCTGGCGGCTTCAGTGATCACTTTTTGGGCCTGGGCGGCGGCGTCCGGCGCATCATCGCGTAAGCTGGCGCCGACCAGATCCGAAAATTCTCCCGCGTAAGATTTCATCACCAGATCGTGCATATCCATCCGTCCCAGAAGATTGAGGATTTGATGCGGCGGAACCGCCAGACCAATCGCGAGTTTGAGCACGCTCTCCAGGCTCAAACTCGTAACCACCGAGTTTTGAATCTTGGAAAGCAGCCCCTGATCAAACATGCTCAACCGGCAGAAATCGGACTGTCTTATTTCCAGCGCGGTCAGACGTTCGCGTATAAATCTGGCTAACGGTGTCGGATCAGTAGCTCTTATCCGTGGTGTCATAAACTGTTCCTCTCGACTAATTGAAGTTGTGGTTGTCGGTTTTGATGAGCCTCACCAGCCTCTGGCGAGGAAAGCGACTAAACTCCCGAAGCCGGCGATTGTGGAGATGGTGGCAAGCGTCTTCTTCTTGTTTCCGTTGACGATCACCAGGTCGCCGGCGCGCATCTGAATGTTGTCATCCGGTTTTGCCCGTCCTTTGAGAATATCTTCGACATTCACCTTCAACGTGGTGCGGCTTCCGTTGGGCTGTTGGCGTAGAACCTGAACTGAAGACTTGCTCCCGGTGTCTGCGAATCCCCCGGCCTCGGAGATGGCGTCAACCAGGCTCATCGGTCTCGACAAGACGATGATTCCCGGATGAACTACTTCTCCGAGAATACCGATCTTCGCGCTCACCGCTTCGACGAGTTGAACGCTGACCTGCGGATTTTTGAGGTATTCGTTCAGGTCATTGGTCATGCGCTCGGCGACCTGATTGATCGTCAGACCCGCTACACTCACTTCTCCGAGCAACACGTGATAGATGTAGCCGGTCGGCGAAACTTTCGCCTTCTCGATTGAATAATCCGGCTGTCCCTTGATGCGAATCGAAATCTCGTCGGCAGGGCCGAGACGATAAGTCTCGTTGAACCTGCGATAGATATTGGCGAAGTACGGATCGTTTCCGGTGGGAGTGAGTGATGTCGCCACAGGGCGGGCGTCGTCAGGCGTCGTTTTGGCCGTCTGCGCGGGTGGGGGATCCTGCGCCATCACGCAAAAGCACAGCGACACAGCCGCCAATTGAAGTTTCATCGTCAGGGATAACAGTTTTCGTACGGTCATACGAACTCCTCGGAAAACGCGTGGCAATTTGGCAAATTGCCACACCATGTCTTTTCATCGTTGCCGGAAAACGTGTGGCAATTTGCCAAATTGCCACACCAGGTCGTTTCATCGTGAAAGCCGTCCGAACAAAACGACGCGCGCCGTTTCAAGCAGAATGATCGCGTCGAGAAGCGGCGATTGATTCTTGATGTAATAAAGATCGTACTGATGTTTCTCCCGCGCGTCGTCGAACGATGCGCCGTAGGGGTAACAGACTTGCGCCCATCCGGTCAGTCCCGGTTTCACCAGATGGCGCTCGGAGTAATAGGGGATCAGTTCTTCCAACTGGGTGACGAACGCCGGGCGTTCGGGACGCGGGCCGATCAGGCTCATCTCGCCGCGCAGGATGTTGAAAAATTGCGGGATTTCGTCAATCCGAAGTTTGCGAATGATCCGCCCGACTTTGGTCACTCGCGGATCGTTTTCGCCGGCCCAGACCGGGCCGTTTGTTTCGGCGTCAATCCGCATCGAGCGGAACTTGAGAATCCGGAACGTCCGACCGTGCAGCCCGACGCGCTCCTGCAGATAGATGACCGGCCCCGGCGATTCGAGTCGAATGGCGATGGCCGTCGCGATCATCAATGGGAGCGAAAGCGCTATCCCGATTACGGAAGTCGCAATGTCGAACAGACGCCGCACGCGGCGATAAAGCCGCATCCACCGGCCCGTTTCGGCGAAGACCAGTTGGCCAGGTTGCAAACGATCGGTGCTGATCTTGCCTGTCAGCCGCTCGAAAAATCGTGACGATTCTTCGACCTGAATCTCGTCGCGGACTTTGAGACGGAGCAGCAGATCGAGCGGCAGATTCCCTCGGCGATCCGAAAGCGCAACCACAATGCGGTCTGGGCGGCGCGCCCGCACCAGTTCTTCCAGATCGGTTATCAATCCGATGACGCGTGGATTGATCAGACTCTGGCCGACCATCGAGGGATCATTGCCGACGAATCCCACGACTTCATATCCGTGCTCGCGGCGTTGCAGAACTTCGCGGGCGATGCTGACCGCCTGAGCGTCAGTGCCCAGGATCAGGATGCGCTCGGCCAGACGCGGATGACCGAGCAGCCACGTCGCCACGATTCTCCAGCCGGTCATCAAAGTCAGCATCAATACCATCGCCAGAGCGAAGACTCCGCGCCCAATCGTCATTTGCGGAATCGCATAAAAGATCAACGCCATCGCGACGGCGCTCAATCCGAGCGATTGCGCGATTGGCGGGATCAAAGCCGAGCGCTGGCCGATCATTTTGAAGTCGTACAGATCGAAAAGATAAAAAGCGATTTGCACGACGGCCATCGCAGCCAGCAGCTTGAGCCACCCCTGCCGCTCGATCATCGCGTCGGCGGCCTCATTTCCATACCTGATCCAGATCGCCGCGACGCCGCACAGATAAATCAGCGCGCCCTCGAAAATCAGCAAGCCCAAAGCTCGCGTTCGATGTCTAGACTGCATTCAGGTCACCCGGTTCATCACGACGCCGAAAAGGGCCTCCTCGTTGAGCAGAGAGATTGATCTGCCCATCTCCGCCGTTGAAGTGGCGCCGGGACGAATCACCAACAGCGTCGCGTCTGTGTTCAGGCCGAGCAGGCTCGCGTCAGCCGAAGTCAGCAGCGGCGCCGAGTCGAACAAAATAAAGTCATAGCAGGCGTCCAATTCGGACAGCAGCCGTTTGAAAGCCTGAGAAGCCAGAAGCTCCGCCGAGTTTTCAACCTGGCCGCGCGTCGGCAGCGCGTGAAATTCGGCGGGCGTTATCTGCGTGATGACTTCCTCGGGATGCAGGCCGAGCGAGATCGCTTCAGCCAGCCCGACCTCGGAATCCATGCCCAGCATGCGGCCCACCGAAGGCCGTTGGAGATCGGTGTCAATGACCAGCACCCGCTGTCTCGCCCGCGCCAGCGCCCCCGCCAGATTGAGCGTCACACAGGTTCGACCTTCGCTGTGATGAGCCGAGGTCATCAGAATGCGCTTCAGCGGATGGTGCGCGGCGCCGGAAATCAGCGAGATCGCCAGCCGGTTGAATTGCGCAACGGCTCGCGGATCAAGCTCGTGGATGGCGACCAGGTGCGGGTCCAGCCGGGCGAGCGTCAGGACGACTTCGCGCGACGGGCGCATCAGCAGGCGCTGGGTCTGCAAATGGCGGACGTGCGGCTCCAGCGCGCGTTCTTCGTTCGGTAATGATTTTGTGACTCTCTCGTTCGGGCGTTTGCCGTTGGTCGGTATTTGAGGCTCGCTTTCCACAAGCCTGTCGAGTTGTAACATTGCTTCCGTCGCAGCTTGTGCCATTTCCTTCTCCTCCGGAATTCTGGCGGTAACGGGTGTTGGCAATCATTTGTTGCCGATGATTTGAAATATTCGCAGATAGCTGAATAACACGACGAGAATCGGCGTCAGCGCCGCCGCCAGCGTCAGGATGACCAGGCCCCGTGTCATTCGCAGCTTGCGTCTGCGGGCGCGTTCAAACGGTGTGAGCGTTTCGGGAATCAACGCGAGCACCGGCGCGCCCAGGTAATATTCGATGTCGCGGTGATCATTAATCATGAACATACGCGGCGCTTCGGACGCGAGAGCGATGAACAAACCGAAAATGATTGACACCGCAAGCGCGATCAAATGAAGGATCAGCCGGTTGGGCGCGACCGGGAGCTTTGGCAGGTTCGGCGGGTCAACCGCAAAAAACATCATGTGCGATGGGCCTTGCGCGCCGCTCAGTTTCAACATTGAATCCTGTTTTTCCAGGAGCCAGTTGTAACGGATGACCAGGCGGTCGTATTCCGTGCGCGCCGCATAGTCGTTGGAAGAGCCGCCCGGCGGCTTTTCAGAACTGGCCGGAGCCACACCCGCCATACCCGCCATACTTGCTGCGCCCGCAGGCATGGCGCTGATTTCCAGATTTCTTCTTTGCAGTTGCCTCTGCGTCAAGTCCAATTCCGCCTCCATCCGCCTGAGTTCCCGCTGCATGGCCAGCAGGTCGCGGCCTTCGGGTGTCAGCGCCATCGGCAATGACGGCCCCGTTTGCGTCTCCATCCGCGAAATCTGGCGGTTGATCTCCGACAATTGATTGCGCAGTTGGATCATCTTCGGGTGTTTGTCGGTGTATTGATCGGCGTAGTTTTTGATCTCGGCTTCGACTCTTGATCTTTCGGCCAGCAGCGTGCCGTAAGCGGCGCTGCCCGGCGTCACGGGCGCCGCTTTGACGGCTTTCTCCTGCTCGGCGATCAGATTGCGCTGCTCGGCAATCTGGCGTTGGAGCGTGTATTCCTTATCAGTCAGCGTTTCAATCGAAGACGCGACAGCCTGGCGCTGGTTCAAGGCGGATGTCGAATCACCCCTCGAACGCGCCAGAGCCTCGAAGCGAAACATGTCGAAATCGCGCCGAGGGCCGATCTGCCTGAGCCGGTCTTCGACTTCGACAATCTGTCTGGTGAGACGTTCGGCTTCGGCCACAGCTTCGACCTTTATCTGTTCGTTACCCTGCTCGAATATCTTGACCAGATCGGCGACGACAGCCTGGGCTGTCTTCGGTTCGTTGTAGCGGTGGCTGATCTGCACTGATTCGGGAGACTGAGGAGTGTAGCTACGCAATTTGGTTTCGACCTTAAGCGCCTTTTGCAGCGATTCGATAGCCTCCTCCATGTTTTTAGCTTTCGGGTAGAGGTCATATTTACGAATCAGGGTGGTAAGCGTGGCGCGGCTGAGTAGCTCCTGATGCAGCGTAGTGAACCGCGCCGGATCGTCGAAGCCCTGACTGTCGTTGCGCAGATTGACTACGACTAGCGCGCTGGATTCATATAGGTTTGGAATCCGGTGTATGGCGATCAATGTTGCCGTCAACATCATAAGAGCCATCAGAAAAAACAACTTCCTTCTTTTCCACAGGACTCCGAGAAATTCTGTTAAGCGACGAGGGCGCAGGCTTTCCATAATCTTTATTAGTATCGAGCGTTATTGTCAGTGGTTGGCGCTTATTGAAATCGGCGCGTTAACGTAAGCTGGACCTCTTTCTATCCGATGCTCTCTTGGCGGTCGTCGCCGCGATGAACATCGCAATGCCGGAGAGCAGTAACAGGAGCGGCTCACCTTTAGTATGCGAGGGAGAGAGCGCGAATAAGATTTCAGCCAGCGATCCGGTTATGGTGACAGGCTGGTTTGGATAAGATGAGAAGCTGGCGGATTCGCTGGAAGGTTGCTTGTCGGGACGCCTGGACGCCGAGACCACGAAGTAGCTCAGACAGGCGCAGATTGTTACAACAAAGATCAATCTTTGAACCAGCTTTATTACCTTGGACATTTTTATAGTAACCTCACGCGATGTAGTCAGGTATCAAATAATTGCCAACCGACGTTATCTCTATAATCCAAGCTATCCCAGTCTCCTGCCTAAAAATACCAGGATGATGGAACGCCATACTGACGTCAGCGGCCACCGGTTTTTTTACTCTCATACAGGATTTAGACCAGCGACCTTTTAATTACACCTGTTTATCCTGTCGGACATCGTTGTAAGCGCCCAATTTGACAGAGTAATAAATAGCTGGTTATGCCCATTTTGACGCCGTCATCTCGCCGGTCTATCAATTATCCAGCACGTTGATGTTGATCCGGGACTTGCGCGCGGGCTGGCTGGGAAGAGAGTCCTACATCATAATCTCTCAGAATGCGCGCGGTTGCGGGGCAATTCTGTTGACCCTCAAACAATGTGAGCATAAAGTCCCCCCGGAAAATCAGGAAGGATCGAAATGTCCACATCACGCGCAACAGTCCTTTTGGTCGAAGACGACCAGCAGCACGCCCAGGTTATCGAAGGGATGGCTTTGGCTGGCGGCGGGCTGTTCGATGTCGAAATCGAGGAGAGCCTTGAGAAGAGTCTGGAGCGATTGAGCCGGGGCGGGATAGACCTGGTTTTGCTCGACCTGGCTTTACCCGACAGTCAGGGTCTGGATACTTTTGTCGAAGTTCGCCGCGCCTTTCCTCATCTGCCGATCATCGTCCTCACCGCGACAGACAATGAAGAAACAGTGCTGGAAACGATTAAATCCGGCGCGCAGGATTATCTGGTCAAATGGCGGATGGGTTCGTATCTCTTGCAGCGTTCGATGCGATACGCCATCGAACGCCATCGCGCCGAGATCGCGCAGCGCGAGCAGGAGCGCGCCATTCAAGACCGGGCTGACGCGGCTTTGCGCGAAAGCGAGGAGAGATTGCGTCTGGCGTTGACGGCTGCGGGGATGGGCGCGTGGGAGTGGAATCCGGACTCCGACAAAATCATCGGGGACGATTACACGCGGGAATTGCTGGACGGGGCCGTCGGGATGTCCGACGTTCTTGAAAGAGTTCATCCGGCTGACCGCGATTTCGTCCGGCGTCAAATTCAACTCGGGCTTGAAAGCGGCGCGATTCAAAATTTGCGGTTCCGAGTGATCAACGCCGCCGGGGATGAACGCTGGGTCGAATGCAGCGCGAGTTTGCGCCGCGACGAGTCGGGCAAACCGGAACGCGTCATCGGCGTCGCGCACGACATCACCGCGAGCAAGAGGTCTCAGGAGCGGTTGCGCGAACAAGCCGACCTGCTGGACGATTCGACAGACGCCATCGCCCTGTTGGATATGGAGAGCGGAATAACTTTTTGGAACAGAGGCGCCGAGAGGTTGTATGGCTGGACGTTCGACGAAGTGAAGGGCAGGCGGCTGGTTGATCTGCTTTACAAAGACGCGCCGCCTGACATCGAAGAGGCCAGGCAAACGCTCTTTAAGCAGGGGAAGTGGCGCGGCGAACGAACGCAGGTCACGAAGGACGGCGGTGAAGTGGTTGTCGAGAGCCGGTGGACTCTGATTCGTGACGATCACGGCAATCCAAAATCGGTCTTCGTCATCAACACCGACATAACCGAGAAGAAACAGTTCGAGACCGTCGTTCTGCGCGCTCAGCGGCTGGAAAGCATCGGGTCGCTGGCCAGCGCCATCGCGCACGATTTGAACAACGTGCTGGCGCCGATCCTGATGGCCTTGCACACTCTGCAACAGAGATTCACGGACGACAACAGCCAGCGATGGCTTTCGCTGATGAGCAAGAGCGCCGAGCGCGGCAAAGACCTGATCGAACGCGTGCTGGCCTTCGCTCGCGGCGCCGAAGGCGAACGCGCTCCTCTGCCGACAGCCGGCCTGATCCGCGACATCGCCAGAATTCTCCGCGAGACTTTGCCGAAAAACATCGAGCTTCAGGTTCAGACGCCGGAGGATTTGTGGAACGTCATCGGCGACACGACGCAGATTCACCAGGTGTTGATGAACCTTTGCATCAACGCCCGCGACGCGATGCCCGACGGCGGGAAGTTGATGATCAAAGCCAGAAACCGTTATCTGGTCGAAGAAGAAAAGCGCCTGGTCACCAATCCGTCGCAGAAACAATACGTCCGCATCACGGTGGCCGACACAGGCGTCGGCATCCAGCAGGAGATCATTGACCGCATCTTCGATCCGTTCTTCACGACGAAGGACAAAGGCAAAGGGTCGGGGCTGGGTTTATCCACCGCGCTCGCCATCGTTCGCGGGCACGGCGGTTTCGTCAATCTCTTCAGCAAAGTCGGAAAGGGAACTGAGTTCAAGGTCTATCTGCCGGCGCAGGTTTCCGGCGCGCTGGAATCGGCTGACGCGGTTGATGTTGATCTGCCGTCAGGCCGGGGCGAATTGATCCTGATCGTTGACGATGAAGCCGACATCCGTGAAATCACGACCACGACGCTGGGGAAATACGGCTACCGCGTGCTGTCGGCCAGAGACGGCCAGGAAGCGGTGGAGATTTACCGCCAGCGCGGAAGCGAGATTCATTTGATCGTGACCGACATCGTCATGCCGAACCTGGACGGCCCCGCGATGATCCGCGCGCTGAGAGCCTTCGATCCGAACGCGCTCATCATCGCCACCAGCGGCGAGCGCGCGCCGGAGAAAATAGACGACGTGAAACGACTGGGCGTCAGCGCGTTCCTGCCCAAACCGTACACCGCCGAGAGACTGCTTGAAGTGGTCGCCGAATCGCTCAATGGCCATTCGGTAAAGAAATGATTGCCACCAGCCCGCTTCAGTGAATGGCGAATAGGTTTTTACTTGAAGCCGACTCTCACGACATTGGCGGCAAGGCCGTCAACATTGACGGTGACGTCAACCTCGCCTTTGCCCGCCAGACTCCTCGGCAACAGAAGATTGATTTGATCCAGCCCTACCAGCGTTCCCTGCGGGCCGGCGAATGTGACGTCGGCGTTTGTTCCGCCGATGTTCGCAGTGACGGCTGATAATGCGCTTCGCGCGCGCAATCCCGTTCCGAACAGGATCAGAAACGCCTGATCGTCGGGCGCGCCCAGATCAATCGGAACGGCCACGAACTGATTTTGAGCCTGGCTGAACGCCGCGACCGGTTCGTAGATTCGCGTTCCGTCGGATTTGATCCGCAACGCGACGGCGGCGGCGACGCCTTTGCCGGTCGCGTTCGCGCTGAACAATCCCGGCGCGACATTCACGATTTGAATCGCGCCCGTTGATGACAATCCTAATCCGCTGACGACCGTGATCGTAGCGGCGCCGGCGGCGGTTCCCGGAGGGATTTGATAATTGATTTGCGTAGGCGAGATGAAAAAGAGCGGGGACAGTCGTTCGACGCCCACGCTGTCTTTGACGATCACGCTCGTTCCGGCGATTTCGGTCGGCAGAGGCGTTGACGACGCAGCCTGGACGATTGCGGCCAGCGAAACTCCGAACGCCGAGACGATTGATTCGGCGGCCAGATTCGGCCCCTGGTAATTCGCCGCCGAGACATTCGTCACCGGAGGCGTGCTGATGGTGATCTGCTGCGCGGAGGTTTCGCGGCCCTGCGCGTCAACGACGTAAAACGACGCTCGCCCGACGCCGAGCAGCGACGGCAGCGCCAGGCGAATAGTCTTATTGTTCTCGCTCCACATCGCGGAGCCTTGCGACAGCGTGTAGATGCTCTGCCGATTCTTCTGGTCAACCTGTTCGATCATCACTCTGTTGCCGCTGGCCGAAAACCGCCCGTAGATTGTCACCGAGGCGCCGGCGAAGAAATTTCCGCCCGCGTCAGCGAACATCGCCTGGCAGGGCTTCAAATGCGATCCGCAATCCTGACAGCGCGAATAAACCGGAATCGAAGCCTCGTTCGATCCGAAGCCCTGGGCGTTGACGACGTGAAGCGTCGTGTCACTGCCGGGGACGATGTCGTCAGGCAGTTTTACTTTGAGTTGCGTCGGCGATTCGGACAAAACGCTTTCGCGCGGCAGCGTCCATCGCCTGATCGTTTGCGGCTGTTCCAGTTGTTCGATGATCACGGTGTTGCCCGACGGCGAAAACTTGTCGCCGGAGATTGAAACGAAACCGCCCTGCTCGATGAGCCTCGTTTGATAAACGGAGTCAACGACCCCGCACGAACTGTTGATCTGCGGACAATCGGCGCAACTGATGGCGATGTACTGGCTGTTGGAATCTAAGCCGCGAGCGTCGGTCACGTAAACGCGCGTCCATCCCGGACGCCTCGCGGGCGGCATCGAGAAATTGATCTGCGTCGGAGATTCGTAAAAGAACTGCGCGTTGTCGCGCGGCAATGTGAAATGAGTAGTCGTCTGATCGAAGTGGACGATGTTGCCGCTGGCTGAAAACGGCGTCGTGACGTTCTGGCAACAGCCCTGCGCGTAAATCGAAATTACAGTGTCGGGATTGAGTTGGAACAGCGGCTCGCCCTGCGGATTGAGCACGCCCCAGTGCGGCGGCGGGCGGCGGATCATCGGGCAGCCCGTGTAATTCGTCGCCGCCTGGCCCGCGATGCGTTTGCGGAATGTCTCGCCGACGATGGACAGGCTCAGGCTGCGGTCGCGCGCGCGGTACAGCCCGAAATACTCCGTTCCGACTCCGAGAAAATATCGGTTGTCCACGATCTGCCAGAAGATCGCGTAAGAGACCTGGAACGCGCCAGGGCCGTCGAAGGCGTCGAACATCTCGCCGGTGTGATTGGCGGCGTTGCAATCGCCGTAGCTCGCGCGCTCGAAACCGAATTCGCCGATGATGAAGTTGCGTTCGGCGATTTCAGGGCGGCGCGCTTTGATTTTCGACAGCGCAAAATCCAGGTCGGTTTTGAATCGTTGCTTCAGGCTCTCGCCGGGATTATCGAGTTTGTCCTGGAGGCTGTTCCAGGAGGAATAGGAGTAGTAATCAACTTCGACTTGCGGCGCCACGAAATCAATTACGCACCGGTTTTGCAGCGAATCGTCGCGAGCGGGATCGGCGACCGGCGCGCCGCAAGGTTGTCCCGTTTGCAAATTTTTGAGCGTGTTGAATTCAAGCCCCGAAAACAGCTTCACGCCGCTGCTCGGATAGAGCAACCTGGCGAGCTTCACGCCATCGGCGCGCGCGCGAATCCAGTTGGTGAAATGGTCCCACGCCGAGCGCCTGTTGGCGTGGTAATAGATCGCGTTGTCGCCCTCCCAATTCAAAATGATAAACGTCTTGTTGGCGAAAGCCGGATTGCCGAGCAGGTATTCGCAGAGCCTTTTGATCTCGTCGCGTTCCGCCGCGTATTCGGAACCCGTGTAGCCGTCGGCCCAGTTGCCGGCCATATCGCCCGCCGTGTATGTGGTCAGCAGGTAGGTTTGAAACCGCGCGTCACGAAACAGTTTGTCGTAAGCCGGACTCTGCGCGATTTGAATCAGATCGGGCGCGCCCTGAGGATTGACGCGGTAATCGTCGCGCGTGGCGATGGTGACGCGGATTGTGCGGCTGCCAATCTCGGCGACTTTATCCGCAGCCCAGTTGAGCCGGTCAATCGTCCCGTCGTTGGGGAAAGCCGCTTCATTGACGCCCCAGTTGTAAACGCCGAAACGGTCGGCGCGGTCGGCGGGCGGAGGCGGAACCTGCGCCAATTGCGCCGCCTGAGCGCCCGCCTCCTGTTTTTCGAACTCGAACGAAAACAAAAGAGCGATGGCGCCAAGCGCCGCGAGAAACGATAGCGTCGGTCTGATTGACATATCTTCCTCTACCTCAAATCCTGGGGAATTGGGTCAAGGGGCGAAGTTGATAAAACGGGGATTGAAGGCTAAAGAGCGAAGTGTCGAGTATCGGCTGAACCTGCCGCGCGCATTGTAGCAGGGCTTGTGA
>JAJVID010000121.1:32858-35929 GCA_022072205.1 Acidobacteriota bacterium | reverse complement strand
GTCACGTCGGGATTGAGCGCCAGATTGGCCAGCGCGTCGTCGTGCGCGTAATCGAACCAGTTGAAGCGCCGCACCTTGAACGCGCAGTTGTTGGCGCAATAGCGCGTGCCGACGCAGCGGTTGTAAACCTGCATATTCAATCCGTCGCTGCTATGCACCGTCGCCAGCACCGGGCAGACGCTTTCGCACGAAGCGTTTTCGCATTGCTCGCAGGTCATCGGTTGATAAGCGACGCGCGGATCGTCGGGCGAGCCTTCGTAATAACGGTCAATCCTGATCCAGTGCATCTCGCGGCGGCGGCGCACTTCATCCTTGCCTACGACCGGCACATTGTTTTCGGCCTGACAACTGAGCAGGCAGGCCGAACAGCCCACGCAGGCGCTCAGGTCAATGACCATTCCCCATTTGTGCTCGGCGTATTCGTGGCCCGGCCACATGCTTTGATGTTTTTCGGAATGCGACTCGCCGTTGTGACCTTCCGCCTTGTGATAAGCGGCGAAGCTCAACTCCCTGACAAGCTCGCGCCCTTCGTGGCTGTCGTGCGTCTGCGTCTTGGCGAACTCGATGTGGCCGCCGGTCTTCTCGATGGCGACTCCGCTCGTCTCGTATTGAAAACTGCCGTTGGCGAATGCGACGAATGGATAAGCGTTCGCGCCGACATTGCTGCCCACCTTGCCCGCTTTCGTTCGGCCATAACCGACCGCGACGCTCACACAATCTTCGTGTTGTCCGGGTTGAATGTGGACGGGCAATTCAATCGCCGTCGAGCCTTTCGTCAGCCGCACGACATCGCCATCGGTCAGTCGCATCTTTTCGGCCAACCTGGGAGCGACGTTGACGTAATTGTCCCAGGTGATTTTGGTCAGCGGGTCGGGCAATTCCTGCAACCACGGATTGGAGGCGCTCGCGCCGTCGCGCAGCGAGACTTTTTGATAAAGCGCGAGGTTCAATTTTCCGGCGGCTTCGGCGCCGCGCGCGCTGAGGCGTTCTGCCGCGCCGTTCAAGCCTGTGGCGATGAACGCAGGCGCGGGCGCAGGCGCGGTCTCGATCACGAAGACGCCGTCGTGCAGCGAGCGATCCCAGAATTCGTCGAAGCTCGCGTATTTGGTTTGCTGCGGGAAAAGCTTCTCCCGCCATTCGGCGCGCAGGACTTCGTAATAGTCGCGCGTGTCGCCGCTCCATTTGAGCAGGCTCTGTTGCCAGGGGCGCGTGTTGAAAAGCGGCGCGACGGTCGGTTGCGTCAAACTGTAAACGCCGCGCGCCGGGTTGGCGTCGCCCCACGATTCCAGAAAATGCGGCGTAGGGCATACGTAATCGGCCACCGACGCGGTCTCGTCCAGCGTCGAGCCGAGCGCGATCTTGAGCGGAACTTTGTCGAGGCCGCGCAGCAGGGCTTCGTTATCGTAATAGCTGTAGATCGGATTGGCGCCGACGATGATCAACGCGGCCACTTGCCCGTCGTTCATCTCCTTGACCAGGTCGGCCATCTGCTGATCGCCGCCGCCTGCGGGCGTCCCGTTGAGTTCAATCGTGTGGCCGTAATTGCCAAGCGTGTGATTGATGAAGTTGACCGCCGATTGCGCGTCCACGTCATTCCATCCGCAGACAACCAGCGATTCGCCGCGATGCTGCTGCAACTCTTCAGCCGTCTTCTCGACCGCCTGGCGCACGCTTGCGCTCAGATGTTTCGGCTCGAATGCGGCGAACGCCCCGTCATTATTGCTTTTCGCCGCGATCAATTTCGCCAGATAGAGCAGCGCGTCGAAGCCTTCGGCGGGCGCGACCTTGATCCGGCGGTCGGCGTTGCTCCCGGTGAGCGACAGGGTTGATTCAAACTGCACGTGGCGCAGCATTTCTTTTCGCCCGGAGCGCAGATCGCGCGCTCGGCTGTAACCGCGCATCTGAGGCGCGGGCGCGCCCCATGTTCCTAAAAAATCGGCGGCGAAGCTGACCGCCAGTTTGGCTTTTTCAAAACGATAATCGGGCAATCCGGCGGATTGATGTGTGCGCTCGTACGCGGCGATGATGGCTGATGTCGAGACCGATTGATAGACCACCTGCCGCGCGTCCGTAAACCTCGTCCGAAACGATTCACAAGCTAATTGAGAGGTAGGACTGTTGATGAAGGGAGTGAGCAAACGCACTTTTCCGCCGGATTGCCGAACTGCGGCCAGTTGGCGCTCAACCTGACCGTCAATTTCTTCCCAGTTTGCCGATTTGCCTTTGCTGAGCGGTTGGCGGAGCCGCTCGGCGTAATACAGATTGAAAACCTCAGCGTGCGCCGCCGCGCACAGACCGCCACCGGAGAGCGGGTGTTCGGGATTGCCTTCGAGTTTGACCGGGCGGCCATCGCACACGCGCGCCAACGCTCCGCACGCCGCGCTGCATCCGCCGCAGGTCGTGGCATACCAGTTGGCGACGCCCGGCGTCAGTTCGACCGGCTGCTTGACGTAAGGGATGATCTTCTGTTCGGGGGCCCTGCAACTCTGCAACGCCACAGCCGCCGCAGCCAATCCCGCAAGTTCGATGAACGCGCGGCGCGATACGCCGGGGTCGAGCGGCGCGGGGAATTCATCCCTCGATTGCTCGGCCAGCGCGGCGTCGCCGCGATACTCTTCCAGGCTTTTCCAGTATCTTTTCCGGGTCATAGGTTCTTTCACCAGGTTTGCGCGAGCGCATTGGAAGCTTGCCACTTGCCTCTAGCTTCGTCGCCTTCCCAGGGCAACCACGCCATGAGAATGGCGTTCTCCGGGCACGGCTCAATGCAATGTTCTTCGCTGCCGCAACTTTCCGGATCGTCGAGCGTGGCCACGCCCCCGATGATCGTCAAACTGCGCGGGCCGCACGCTTCAACACATTTGTTACAGCCGGTGCATGCGTCCGCATCCACAACTGGCAGCCATTTGAACTTCATTGCAAGCTCATCCTTACTTATAGGGATTCTTCAACGATTTCATCCGCGTCCCAGAGCGATTGGTAAATGCGCGTCCGGCGGTAAGGCGCATCCGCCAGTAACTGCGCCGCCGGTCATCCCGAACGCGCATTTACCAATCCCCCTAGTGGTGGCACAC
>JAJVID010000121.1:28808-32758 GCA_022072205.1 Acidobacteriota bacterium | reverse complement strand
GCGCAATCCGTCGAAGCCATCAAGCGCGCCTGCGTGGCCTCCTTCGAGATTTGCGGGCGGCCCGCCGCGTCCAGCGTCACCACGCGATGCGTGCGATGACAGTTGATGCACATGCCCATCGAGAGCGTCTCGAACTGCGCGACGCGATCCATCGTCTCGATTGGGCCGTGGCATTGCTGGCATTTGATCTCAGCCGCGACGTGGCGGCTGTGATTGAAAGCCACGTGATCGGGCAGATCGTGAATCCTCACCCATTCAATCGGTTTATTTTCGGCCACGGCGCGCGCGATCTTCTGTACCTCCGGCGAATCCTTGCGCGTTTGCGAATGGCAATTCATGCAGGTCGAAGCCGCCGGAACGCCCGCGACTTTCGACCGCTCCGCCGACGAATGGCAGTAGAGGCACGGAATCTGGTTGTCACCCGCGTGAATGCGATGCGAGAAGTTGATCGGCTGCGCGGGCGCGTAACCCTGATGGTTGTTGAACCAACTGAAGGTCGCGCCCTGCAAGGCGACGAACACGCCCAGCACGGTGAGCGACAACGAGATAATTTTGGCGGTTCGGAGGTTCATCTTCTCACCTCGTATAAACTGAAACTGGCTGCGTCTCGGCCGCGGCCTCATCCGCCGGCGATGTGACGCCTGCGGGCTGCCGCGCAGGTTGCGGCGCGTGCGCCTGCGCGCGGCGGCGGTTCCAGTTCCAGATCACGATCTGATAAGGCCGCCACAGGTATTGCAGCGGAATGACCAGCATGTGAACCAGCCGCGAGAACGGAAAGACGATCAGCAACAGATAGAAATTGACGATGTGCAGCTTGATGACCAGCGGCAGCGGCTCGATCATCTTCAAGTCGGGTTGCAGCGCCCACAACGAGCGCAGGTACGGCACGGCGGAAGTCACATACCACGACGAACCCCAGCGGTAGAAAACCGCGATGTAAACGCCGAGCGAAACCTGAATGAGCAACAGCGTGACAACCACCACATCCATCTTCGACGTGACCGCTCGCACGCGCGACGAAGTGGCGCGGCGGACGACGAGGCTGATAATGCCGATCAGCGCCAGCAGCCCGAAGAGCAACCCCGTCGTTTCGAGGATGTACAACCGCACCGGCACGCCGTTGAACCAGCGCACACCGCTCGGCAAAAGAAATCCGATGACGTGCCCCGCGAGCGCGCCGATGACGCCGAAATGCCAGGCGACCGAGCCGTAAAACAACTCCTTGCTTTCCAGGAACTGCGACGACAGGCTCGAATACGTGAAGGCGTCTTTCCGATAGCGGTGGATCGTGAAGACCACGGCGATCGTGAAAGCCGTGTACGGCAGAATGATGTAAAGAAGGTTGTTGTGCATAATCCTCGTTCCTCCGCAGAAGGCGCGGCTCAATTCTTCGACTTCGCCTTGTTATCTTTCAGGTCATAGCCCTTCGAAAGCGTTTTGACCCTGATCGTGACCTTTGCTTTGCCATTCTCCAGTTTTGTGATCGGGTATTGACCGGGCATCATCGTGACCTCTTTGAAGCCCAGCGCCTCAGCGGTTTCCGCGTCCAGCTTCGTTTCCTGTTTGACCTCGAAGGTTTTTTGATCGTCCGTCGGTTTGAATTCGGCGACCAGCAGTTTGCCGGTGATCATGACCTGCGCGCCGGAGTCGGCTTTGCGCGCTGCGCTGGAACCGGCGGGACTCCACTTGCAACCGATCTCCCACGGGCAGCATTTGACCCAGCAATCAATCCTCTGTTTCGCGGTCTCCTGCGCGGCGGCGTTCTCGGTCGTGTAAATCGCGCCCGACAGCGCCAACAGCGCGGCGACGCTACAAACTCGCAGCAAATTCAAAGTGATATTCACGGGAATCTCCTTTTCGGCTTAGCCGATGAAATTCGACTCGGCGGCGCGCGAAAGCACGTTCAATTCCCTTCCCAGCGTCCCAACGCGACGCGCGGGCGCTTCCGATTTCAGCCGCGTTTCGACGGCCTCGATCAGCGGCGCGTAAAGGTTCTCTTTGCTCTTGAGCGCCGTCTTCATTTTTCCAATCGCCGGAAGCAAACATTCGGCGATCAGGTCTTCACGCAATTCACGGTCGTCCAGCTTGTCGAGCAGACGCAGCAGCGTGGGCAGGTAATCCGGCAACTGCCGCTGCTCGTCGAGCGCGTACCGCTCTTCGGTCTCGCGCAACTGCGCCAGGAAGAGGCCGCGCTTGTAGTTCTCGCCGAACAGGTGATAGCCGATTTCCAGCGTGGCGACCGGGTTGAGATCGAAAGTCTGCGTGTAAACTTCCTGCAGCGACGCAAGCGGCAGCGCTTCCGTCCCTCTGAAAAATTCGGTCAGAGTCTCTTCGTTCAACGATGCCCGGCTCGATTCCATCCGTTGCGGCCAATCCTCGCGGGGATATTCGAGCAGATCGGCCAATGCGAGCCGCGCCTCTTGCGAGTTGTGTCCTGCGCCGTTTCGCATTGTTTACGCTCCTCTCACCGGCGCTTCGCGGAAGCCGAAGCCTGCGCCGCCCTTTTCAGCCCACATATCGTCGTTGAGCATCTGCAACGCCTGCTCGCGGTGCGACGGCGGAATGACGAAGCGCTCGTCAAACAGCGGCAGCGCGGTCAGACGGAAAATCTGCTCGGCCTCTTCCTCGGTCATATTCAACTGCTCAAGAGCGCGTTTGACCGCAGCCGCGTCCATATCGCCGACCGTGTCCAGGCGTTTGAACAATCGCACGGCGTATTGCTTCTTGAGCGCATAACGCACCAGGTCCTGATTGCCGCCCGCGAACAGGCTGGCCATGTACTTCATCGGCAGGCGCGCTTTTTCAATCGGCGAAAACAGCTCGGCGTTGGAAGAGTCGTACAAACCGTCTTCGCTCTTCGCCATCACCGGCAGCAGGGGCGGCACGTAAAACAGCATCGGCAGCGTGCGGAATTCGGGATGCAGCGGCAGCGCCATTTTCCATTCCTTGACGTAGCGGTAAACGGGCGAGCGTTCGCAGGCTTCGAGCGCGCGCGCGTCAATGCCGTTGCCTAGCGCGCCTTCGCGCACCTGCGGGTCTCGCGGATCGAGGATCATTTCGCGTTGCGCCTCGACCAGTTTGTCGTCCGGCACGCGCAGCGCATCCAGCAAACGGTCGGCGTCGTAAAGCAATCCGCCGAGATAACGAATTCTGCCGACGCACGAATGGAAGCAGGCGGGCGCTTGCCCCGTTTCCAGACGCGGGAAGCAGAGAATGCATTTTTCCGATTTGCCGGTTGACCAGTTGTAATAGCTCTTCTTGTACGGGCAGGCCGTCACGCACATTCGCCAGCCGCGACATTTTTCCTGGTTGATCAGGACGATGCCGTCTTCGCCGCGTTTGTAGATCGCGCCCGAAGGACACGCCGCCACGCAGGCCGGATTGACGCAGTGGTTGCAGATGCGCGGCAGGTAGAAAAACACCAGCTTATCAATCTCGAAAACCTGCGCGCGCTCCTCTTCGGTCAACTTGTCCAGGTTCGGATCGTTGGCCGCGTAAACCGGCGAGCCGCCCAGATCGTCGTCCCAATTCGGCCCGGCCTCGATGTCAACGTATTTGCCGGTGATCATCGAGATCGGGCGCGCGGTCGGTTGATCGGCGCCTTCGGGCGAATCGAAGAGGTCTTCGTATTTGTACGTCCACGGCTCGTAGTAATCATCGAGCTTCGGCAGGTGCGGATTGTGGAAGATGTTCAGCACGCGCAATTCGCGCCGGCCCATCTTCAAATCCGGCTGGCCGTTATTCTGCTCCCAGCCGCCGTGGTATTTGTTTTGATCTTCCCACGCGGTCGGATAGCCCGTGCCCGGCTTGGTCTCGACGTTGTTCCACCACATGTATTCGGCGCCCTTGCGATCCGTCCACACGTTCTTGCAGGCAATCGAGCAGGTGTGACAGCCGATGCACTTGTCGAGATGAAAGACCATTGCCATTTGTAAGCGAACGTCCATAGC
>JAJVID010000121.1:24582-28708 GCA_022072205.1 Acidobacteriota bacterium | reverse complement strand
TCCACCACATGTATTCGGCGCCCTTGCGATCCGTCCACACGTTCTTGCAGGCAATCGAGCAGGTGTGACAGCCGATGCACTTGTCGAGATGAAAGACCATTGCCATTTGTAAGCGAACGTCCATAGCGGAGTCTCCTAAAATTTCCTGGTACGCATGCCGCGTTGTCTCAAGTCTCTACAATCCCCCCAACGGCAGTTGGGGGATTGTTAAGACCCGACCTACCTGCCCACAAAGTCTGAAGGCTGGACTTTAACGATCCCCCAACTGCCGTTGGGGGGATTCAAGGAAAAGTCGCCTTCTCGTGTAGGCTGGACTTTAACGATCCCCCAACTGCCGTTGGTGGAATTCAAAAGAAGCCGCTTCCCTCACCAAATCAACTTCTCCAGCTTCCGCACCAGCACGAATGTGTCGCGGTTGACGCCAGTCGGCCCCCAGTAATTGAAATGGAACGTGAACTGACCGTAACCGCCCATCATCAACACGGGTTTCAATCGGATGCGCGTCAGGCTGTTGTGCCCGCCTCCGCGCCGGTTGTTGCGCATCGGCGATTTGGGAATCGAGATCGTGCGTTCGGGCGAGTGGTACACGATGCAGACGCCGCGCGGGATGCGCGCGCTGACAGCCGCGCGCGTACACATCACGCCGTTGTCGTTGTATATCTCGACCCAGTCGTTATCGTTGATGCCCAACTCGACGGCGTCTTCGTCATTGATCCAGCACGGCTCGATGCCGCGCGAGAGCGTGAGCATTCGATGGTTGTCGTAATAGGTTGAATGGATGTGCCACTTGCCGTGCGGCGTCAGGTAATTCAACGCCTTGACCTTGCCTTCACGCGTGCTCTTCTTGATGTCGCCGTAATGCGCGGGGAGCGGCGAAGGCTTGTAAGTCGGCAGGTTCTCGCCGAAATCAATGTAGCCTTCGTGATCGAAGTAGAACTGCTGCCGGCCCGTCAGCGTGCGCCAGGGCGAGAGCCGTTCGTAGTTGTAAGTGAACGGCGCGTAGGCGCGGCCATTCGTCACCAGGCCCGACCAGACGGGGCTGTTGAGCAATCGGCGCGGCTGCGATTGCAGGTCTTTGTAAGTGACGCGCGCGTGGCGAGCCGCTTCGGCCAGATCGGCCAGCGGCAAGCCGACCTTCTTCTCCATATATTGGTAGGCGCGATAGGCCAACTCGCCGTTGGTTTCGGGCGCGAAGGTCAGGATCATATCCGCCGCGTCTTCGGCGCGTTTGAGCGATGGATATTTCTTGCCGCCCCATTCGACCAGCGGAGACCTTTCGGAATTGACGATCTCGTCGTAAACATCGGCCACGTCGTATTTCACGCCATGCGCGCCCATGCCGTTGCGGGCCAGGGGCCCGAGCGAGATGAACTGGTTGTAGAGGTTCTTGTAATCGCGCTCGACGACTTTCAGATGCGGCGCCGTCTTGCCCGGAATCAAATCGCATTCGCCTTTCGCCCAGTCTTTGATCGTGGGCTGCGCTATCTCGTCGGGCGTGTCGTGCGCGAGCGGATTGGCCACCAGGTCCTTGATCGGGTTGGGCAGATGGCGTTCGGCCAACTGGCTCACCTTCTCGGCCAGCGAACGGAAAATCTCCCAATCGCTGCGCGACTCCCAGCACGGCGGAACGGCTTCCGACAGCGGATGGATGAACGAATGCAGGTCGGTCGAATTCAGATCGGCCTTCTCGTACCAGGTCGCGGCGGGCAGCACGATGTCGGAATAAAGCGCCGACGTGTCCATTCGGAAGTTCAGATCAACGACCAGGTCCATCTTGCCGCGCGGCGCTTCGCCGTTCATCTCCACATCTTTGACGTAGCCTTCGGCGCATTCGTCGGCGATGTCGTTGTGATGCGTGCCCAGGTAATGTTTGAGGAAGAACTCGTGGCCTTTGGCGCTCGACATCAGCGCGTTGCCGCGCCAGATGAACCAGACGCGCGGCCAGTTTTCGGGCGCGCTCGGCTGTTCGACCGATAGCCGCAGCTTGCGATCTTTGAGCTGATTGGCCGCGTAGTCATAAATCTCTTTTTCACTCTTCGCCCCGGCGCGCGCGGCTTCGGCGATGATTTCGGGATTGGGTTTGTTGAACTGCGGATAAAAAGGCAGCCAGCCGCAGCGCACCGCTTTGGCTTGCAGATCAATCGCGTGGCCTGAAGCCAGCGTCGGTTCGCCGTTTTGCGGCACGGTGTGATAATCGGTGAAATCGCGCTCGTAACGCCATTGCTCGGTGTTGACGTAATGCCACGACGGCGCGTTCTGCAAACGCGAAGCCGGAACCCAGTCTTTGGCGAAAGCCAGCGTGCTCCACGGCGCGACCGGCGCGAGTTTCTCCTGGCCGACGTAATGATTCAGACCGCCGCCGTTTTTGCCCACGCAGCCGCAGAGCATCAAGGCCGTGATGGCCGAGCGGTACATCAGGTTGTTGTGATACCAGTGATTGATGCCCGCGCCGATGATGACCATGCATTTGCCTTCGGTCTTCGAGGCGGTCGAGGCCCATTCGCGCGCGAACTTGATGACGGTGTCGCGGCTGACGCCCGTCCATTGCTCCTGCCACGCGGGCGTGTAAGAGCAACTCGCGTCGTTGTAATCCTGCGGGTATTCGCCCGCCAGTCCGCGGCTGACGCCGAATTGCGCCATCAACAGATCGTAGATCGTCGCGCAAAGAACCTTGCCGTTTTCGGTTTCGATCCATCGCGCGGGCACGCCGCGATTGAAGATTTTATCGGAGCCGAATTCGCGGATGGCGACCTGCGCGATCTCGTGATTGTGATCGAGGAAGGTGAGCAGCGGATCAAGCTCTGCGCCGTCGCGCGCATCTTTCAATTCCAGATTCCATTTGCCCTGCTCATTGCCCCAGCGATGGCCGACGAAGCCGCCCGGCATCCGCGCTTCATTCGACAGCGAATCGTAGACGAGGAATTTCCACTCGCCGTTTTCTTCATTTTGATACCTTGCGACTTCGCCGGCTCTGAGCAATCTTCCAGCTTCGTATCCGCCTCCTTTCTTTTCGAGTTTTACGAGCAGTGGGGAATCCGTGTATTGCTTGACGTAGTTCAGGAAGTATTCATTGCCTTGTTCGGCATGAAATTCCTTGAGGATGACGTGATTGACGCCCATCCAGAACGCGCCGTCCTGACCGGCGTTCAGCGGAATCCATTGATCGGAATATTTCGAGACCTGGCTGAAATCGGGCGCGAGCACCACCAGCTTCGTCCCGTTGTGGCGCGATTCGGCGGCGAAGTGGCAATCCGGCGTGCGCGTCATGTTCGGGTTCGATCCCATCACGGCGATGAACTTCGAGTTGTACCAATCGGCGCCCTCGCACACGTCAGTCTGCTCGCCCCAGATTTCGGGCGAAGCGGGCGGCAAATCGGAATACCAGTCGTAGAAGCTCAGGTTGACGCCGCCGAGCAGTTGCAGAAAGCGCGAGCCTGCGCCGTAGCTCAAAAACGACATCGCGGGAATCGGCGAGAAACCGATGATGCGATCCGAACCGTGCTGCTTGATCGTGTGAATCAGCGAGGCCGAGATCAGTTCCAACACTTCATCCCAACTGCTGCGGCGAAAACCGCCCTTGCCGCGAGCGCGCTGGTAACGGGCGCGCGATTCGGGATCGTTGACGATAGCTTCCCAGGCTTCGACCGGATCGTTGTAATCGCGCTTTGCCGCGCGCCACAAATCCATCAGCGCGCCGCGCAGGTATGGATATTTGACGCGAATCGGGCTGTAGAGATACCACGAATACGAGATGCCGCGTTGGCAGCCGCGCGGCTCGTAAGGCGGCAGTCCGTCTTCGAGCAGCGGGTAATCCAGGGCCTGCATTTCCCAGGTGACGATGCCCTGTTTGACGTAGATGTTCCAACTGCATCCGCCGGTGCAGTTGACGCCGTGCGTGCTGCGGACGATGCGGTCGTGCTGCCAGCGGTTGCGATAGAACTCTTCCCAGCTTCGGGTTTCAGGTTTAATGAGGTCTTTGATCCAACTCATATTTTGCTCCTTCGCACTATCTCCTCGCGCACTCCGCGCAGCCGGTTTTTCCAGATCAGGTTCATGCCGACGATGGCCAGAATCAGCGCGCCGGCGCCGATCAGCGGGAATTTGGCTTCAATCGGAGCCGTCGCCG
>JAJVID010000121.1:3911-24482 GCA_022072205.1 Acidobacteriota bacterium | reverse complement strand
CTTCGCACTATCTCCTCGCGCACTCCGCGCAGCCGGTTTTTCCAGATCAGGTTCATGCCGACGATGGCCAGAATCAGCGCGCCGGCGCCGATCAGCGGGAATTTGGCTTCAATCGGAGCCGTCGCCGCGACCTGCGCGTTCGGGTTTTGCTGCTTGGCGTTTTGGAACAGCGCGAAGATTTTGACTATCTCTTCGTCGTTGAGCGGATGCGCGCCGAAGACGCTGTTCATCGTCGGAAAATTAGGGTTCTGCAAAATCGAGATCAATTCAGGGTCGCGGTATTTGATGTTCGCCGTCGTCAGGTCAGGCCCAAGCGTGCCGCCGCCGAACGCGCCCGCGCCTTTGAAGTTGTGGCAGGAGATGCACGCCGGGCCGCCGTTTTGAAACTTCCAACGGCCAGTGAAAAGAAGCAGGCCGTCGTGAGCGTCGGTCGGTCCGATGGCGCGCGCGAGCTTGGCGCCGGGCGGGACGTAAACTTCGCCCTTGCGCGTCAGGTCCTGAATCATGTTCAGAATGCCGTCCATCTCTTCGGGCGTCAGCGCCTGATCGGGCATGACTTCGGGCGCGAACTTTTTGAATAACTCGGCGGCGGCCTGATCGCCTTTACGATTCATCGCGGCGGGCGCCAGGATGTATTCGTGCAGCCAGTCGCGCGTGCGCCGGTCAGTGACGCCTTTCAAATCGGGGCCTTTCTTGTCGCCGCTGCCGATGTTGTGGCAACTGTAGCACCGCTTCTCGAACATCACGGCGGGGCCTTGCGGCGTTTGGGCTGACGCCGCGTGACTCAACGACATCGCCGGCAGCCAGACGCTCAAGACGGCCAGCCCGATTCGCTTCACTGTAGTGTGGATTTTCATAGCTGCTCTATCCCATCGCGCGCCGGTGTGGCGACGATGCTCGAAATCGTCCTGCTCTTCAAAAACGTGAGCAGTTCCTGTCGCACCTGATGCCAATCCGCGTGCAATGGGCAACCGTCTTCCGAGTCGCATACGCCGTGACCGAGAATGCAGGTGTCCAGATACGGATCGGGTTCCAGAATGCGAAACACTTGCCACAAGGAAATCTCCTGTGGCGGCTGCGCCAATTCATAGCCGCCGTGAATGCCTTTGGTGGAGCGCACCAGACGTTGCCGCCTCAGGTCGCTCAGAACTTTGCTCAGGTAAAGCGGAGGAATCTGTTCAGCTTCGGCAATCTCTCGCAATCCGCAGGGCTTCTCGCCAAAATGTCTGGCCAAATAGGCCAGCGCGCGAATCCCATAGCCTGTGGCCTTCGAGAAAACCATCGCTTGATTGCCTCACTAACGGACTTCTTTGTCTGCTGACAGTATTTGTCTTTTCAGGTTTGCCGGACAATGATGCGATCACATCATTTATTTGATTAGACAAACAGGCTCACGGCCGCTGCGCGGCGATGGCCTTCGCGTCGTTGATTACCCGCTCCAACTTGCCCAGTTCGCCTGTGGAGAATGCTTTAATCAACTTGCCGTCGGCGCTGTACACGTGGAAGGTCGGCGTAGCCTCGATGCCGTACTGTTTGCTCACCTCTGTCTCGCCATCGCCGATGTTGATGCGTTTGAGCGCGACATCCTGCCGATCCGCCAGCATTCGTTTGAGTTGCGGATCAATTCTTCTGCAGACGCTGCACCAATCGGCGTAAAACTCGAAGACGGTGACGCGGCCAGCCGACAGATGCTGTTCCAAGCTGATTTTCTCGCCGCGCGAAATCAGTTCCGGCTCGGCGGCGGCGGGCAAGGACAATTGCGCAGTCTCCGCGCGCTCACGCCTGCGGAAAGGCGTGAACGTAATGCCTGTGGTGAAGCCGTAAGGCGCGACGAGTTGTCCGCCATTGACGTTTTGATAAACGGGAAGCTGGAACTGGAAAAAGTACCCGACGCCGCTCTTCGTCTCCACGCTGAGGGCGGGGAGCAGATAGAGCCATTGGCCGCCGGTGTTTTGAACTATCTTGCCCTGGTCGTAATCGTGGCCGCTCTTCACGCCGTAAACGCGCATGCCCAATTGCGCGCCGTTCAGAAATGATGAGAGGAAGCGCGGTGCTTTGAACGACCGGCTCAATCCGACGCCGCCTTGAACTTCGCTGCTGAATTTGAGGCCGTAACGATTCTCTCCGCCGGACAATCGCGCCAGCGCGTTGGTCGAAAGCGATGTTCGACCGAACTGCTGATAACAACTGACGCCAAGCATCGGATCAACGCTGCCGTAGCCCGTTTGCAACACCGGATCGCGCGAGAGGCTGCCCGCCCAGGTGTGATCCGGTTGTGACTTGCCGGTCGGCAACCGCAGCCCGAATTGCGCGGCGAAGGCCGGGCGCGAAGGCTTCTCCGGCATGTTGAACTGGTAATTGCCCAGGATCATCAAATCGCCCAGCCCTTTGAAACTGCGCGTCACCCGCGCATCAGGGCGAATATCCTTGGGCGCCTTGACACTTCGCACCGGCAGCAGCGCGATCAGCGCAAGCCGCCGGTTGAACTGATAATTCACGTTGAAAAACGAAGTGCGAACCATCGTCTGTTCGTTCTTCGGATTGGCGGTGGGTTTCGTTCCCGCCTGAGCGCGGTTGAAATACTGATAATCGAACGACCATCCGACGGACAATTCGCCCGCTTCCTGCGCGCGGCTGGATTGATTGAGGCTTCCGACCGGAAGCGTCGAAGGCGCTCACTTCACCTGAGCCGAAGCCGAATTGACCATCAGGAGCAGGCCAATCAGCGCCAGCGCCGTTTTCAAAAACCAGGCCGGGCGTTGACCCGGCGAGCTAACACACTTGTCGCTTTGCATGAAAATCTCCAGTGCTTGGATAAATTGATCGCGCTGCCAGCCATATCCGATTTATGACTGGCAGCGGCTTTACAGGAAGGAATCTATTTCGCAAGCGTTTGGCACAGGCTCCCGTGGGGCTGACAAGGGACGGATTCGCCGTTGGGCCGCGCTCAACGCGCGGATCATTTACTTTCCGGGCCGCGCCAGACAATAATTACATCGCATCATTTTCTTGATGGAGAAATTCAAATGCTGCTGCGAGAGTTGAAAGAGATGGTTGAGAGCACGGCGGATGCGGCTTTCGCCGTTGATGGAGCTGGCATGATCGTAGCCTGGAACGGGCCGGCCGAGATGTTGTTCGGTGTGCAGGCGAACGCGGTTGTGGGGCGGCCCTGCGGCTTGATCTTGCAAGGCACGGATGAATGCGGCGCAGTCTGTTCGGCTGAATGCAGCGTGCGCCAGGCCGCGCAGGGCAATCATCCCGTCAGGAACTTCGACATGCAGGCGCAAACTGCGCAAGGCAAGCAATGGCTCAACGTCTCAGTCCTGCTCGCGGACATAGCCAATTCAACGGCGCCGTATTCGATTCACATCATTCGCGGGATTGATATGCGCAAGCGGATGGAACTGCTCGTGCGCGATTTCATCGTCGGCGAAGCCAAGCTGCCGGTTGAAGATGTCAAAGCCCTGGTCTCGACTACGCGATCACCCGCGCGCGAGGTCGAATTGACTGAACGCGAGTTGGAAGTTTTGAAATTGCTGGCGAAAGGCGCGACGACCAAAACCATCGCGGGGCAACTTCACATCAGTCAGGTCACTGTCAACAACCACATCCAGCACATACTGAAAAAACTCAACGCTCATACCCGACTTGAAGCGGTCCGGCGCGCCGAACGCGCAGGACTGATCTGAACGGCGCCATCTTCATCACCCGAGACTACTCACCAAAGGCTCCTGTCAGTTCCTGAAATTATGTCGAAACTCGGCGTGACCGAAGCCGAAGCGCGGTGACTGCTTGCGCTCATCAACTCGCCGGAAATCGGCGCGCTCATCGCGGATGATTGGGCGACGAATCCACGCGCGCCAGACCTGTTGAAGATTTTGCGGGCGCCGAACGGAAAACAGAAGATTATGGAATCTGGGTTGCAGTGCAACGCCGAGGTCTTCGGGGTTTCGTTTGAGGACGTGCTCGCAATGATTTGCACCAATCCAGACGTTTCAATCGAAAGCAAGCTGGAACTGGCGAAGATTGCTAAAACGCGAGTAATGGCCGCCTTAAGGCATGGTCTTTGAGCAAATAATGCAACCACATCGTAGGGGCGGGTTTTCCCCGCCCGGATCCGCTATCGAGGGGGCTTGGGCGAGGAAAACCCGCCCCTACGATGTGGTTGTAGTTAATTTTCAAACGCCATCAGGCAATGCGGCTAATGAAACCAGAGAGGCAGAAGTTAAAGCAGGACTCTGGATGGCTACAAAAAGGATAAGCAAGCAGGTCAATATCAGATTTCCCGCACGTGTGCGGGAAATTGCCTAACAGTTGAAACCAATAGGCTTGCTCATCCGGCTGATTCAGTGCGCGAAAACTGAATCTCGTAGCCGTTTCCGGCGGCGTTTTGCAGTTTCACCAGCGCGTCAGGGTCGGCCAGCGTGACGGCGATTTGGTGTCAGGATTGTCGTCTGTCATTTCGCCGCGCGGGACAAAGACGACTGGTGTGAAGAAAGCCGCGAAAAAGAAGGGAGGCGCGGCGAAATGACAGACGACAATCCTGACACCAAAACGCCGTCCGATGATGACCTCAGAGAGATCGTGTGCTGCCTGGCGCGTGAAGAGCGAAGCCCGCTGTTGCCCAAGCCGATTCAGGAGCGCGAGGAAGAAGACTTTCGCCCGATCCGGGTACAGGGACAGCCTTTGTCTGAAACGATCATTGAGGAGCGCCGGTAGTGGCCGCATATTTCTTTGACAGCAGCGCGCTGGTTAAACGTTACGCGCAGGTGACCGGAACGGCATGGGTGCGAACGGTAGCCGCGCGGAATTACGTCTTTCTGGCGAGGGGCACACACGTTGAAGTGATCGCGGCAATCGAGAGGCCAAACGAGCCGGTACGCTCACAGCGACGGACGCGGCGGCGGCTACCGCAAGCTTCCGAGCACACTTCTCGACTGAGTACGCGATGGTTGACATCTCCAGTCTATTAGTCGGTCAGGCGACAGACCTGGCGGAGATGAATGGATTGCGAGCCTATGACGCCGTTCAACTGGCCGCAGCCTTACAGGTGCAGAACGAGCGGCAGGCTTTCGGGATGTCGGCGCTGATACTCGTTTCCGTTGATCTGGCCTTGAACGCTGCTGCGGCGGCGGATGGCTTGACCGTCGAAGACCCAAACACTCATTGAGCGAGAAAAATGCTGATTTGGAAGGTTAAGTGTCCGTGAAAGTGTACCTAAAGGCAAAGAGCCGATCTTCCGACCGGCTCTAAGTTGCTGATTTGAAAAGTCGGGGCGATAGGATTTGAACCTACGACCTCTCGGTCCCGAACCGAGCGCTCTACCAGGCTGAGCCACGCCCCGTTAATTGGTTTTGACGTTTATCCCTACTCGCCAAAAACGAAGGCGCATCTTACTGGCCAGCCTCCGGCTTGTCAACCAATCGGCGCCGGGCGCGTTTCTAGTCGCGCTCGATTGAACGCTCAAACGCTCAAATCTCGAAATCGGCGGCGACGACCTGCTCGCAAATCTCTTTTGATCGCTCGATCACTGGCAGATGGTGTTCGTGCTTCGCATAACGGTCGAGCGCGGCCAGGTCGTCGTAACTCGTCACCAGCGCCAAATCGAATGAACGCGGCGCGCGCACGATGTCGAACCCGGCCTCGAAGCTCCTGATCTCGGAAATCTTCGGCGGCAGGGCGCGAAGCATTTCGAGGAATGCTTCACGGTCGGATTGCGGAGTTTCGGTTTTAAAGCGGAAGAGAACAATGTGTCTGATCATTTATGCTCCTTGTTTGACTGTTTGGCCTGCGACGCCGGTTTACTCCAACGCCACATCAACAACTTTCAACTGACAATTTTCGCGGCTATTCCACTTGTTGATTTCCAGGCGGCACATCAGGCTGATCTCAGGAACTCCGGCGAATTTCGGCTTGTGTTCAGCGGCGTTCCACCATACAGCTTCGATCCCGGCCTTCTCTCTTCCGATCAAAAACTTAAGGTGTTTTTCCTTGAGCGTCTGGACTGAGCGCAGCGGCAATCGCCGCATCAGAAAGAGTGGCTGCGGATTTCCTACGCCGTACGGCTCGAGCCGAACGAGCGCCTTGACCAGATCAATCGTCGCGTCCTCAAGCTCGATTTCGACGTCCGCAATCAAAGCTCGCCCGATGTCGTCTTCGCTCAGAACTTCCGACGCGTGGCGGTTGAGCCGGTAACGCATCTCCTCGATTTTCGTGGCTGCGACGGTGAACCCGGCGGCCATCGGATGGCCGCCGTATTTGACCATCGTGTCCGAAACCGCGTCCAGAGCCTCGACCAGATGAAACCCGTTGACCGAACGCGCGCTGCCGTGCGCGATTCCCTCTTCATCAATCGAACAGATGAAAGTCGGACGTCCGGTCATCTCGACTATTTTCGAACAGGCGATGCCGATCACGCCCCGATGAAATCCTTCGGCTTCGGCGCCGGCGAAAACCAGCACACGGTCCATATCCGAGTTGGGTTCCAGGTCGCGGTTTTCGATCAATTCTTTCAACTTTTCGATCAGGACGTGTTGGATGTGCTGGCGCTGAGCGTTCATCGCGTCGAGCTTGAAGGCGATCTTCATCGCTTCGTCGTCCGTCTTGGCGTCAAACAGAGCCAGAACCGAATCGGCGTGAGCAATGCGCCCAGCGGCGTTGATGCGCGGCCCGATTCTGAATCCAATGTCGAAAGCCGTGATCGGATTGTTGACCTGGGAGAGTTTCAGCAGCGCGCGCAATCCGGGATTGTTGCTGCGTTGATTCAAAGCCTTCAACCCGTGAGCGACAATCGCGCGGTTTTCGCTCGCCGAGAGATCAACCATGTCGGCTATGGTGCCGATGGCGCTGAGCTTGGCCAGCGAGGCCAGAATCGCGCCGCGCTTTTCGTGCCCGTCCAGCAGCGCGTCGGCGAGTTTCAGCGAGACTCCGCAGGCCGCAAGATGCTTGTTCGGGTAATCAACGCCCGAAGAGCCTTTCGGGCAGAGCACGGCGAAGGCTTCGGCGGGAACGTCTTCGCCGTCCGGCAAGTGATGGTCGCAGATAATCAGGTCAATCCCAAGCTCGCGCGCCATCCTGGCTTCAGCGTGCGATTTGATCCCGATGTCGGCGGTGACAATGATTTGAAATTCGTCGGCGGCGGCGCGTTCGACGATCCGGCGCGAAAGCCCGTAACCTTCGGTGAACCGGTCGGGGATGTAACAGGAAATCAAATCGCCCGCGCCCAACAGCTTCAACGTGTGCGACAGGATCACGCTCGAAGTCGTGCCGTCCACGTCGAAATCCGTGACGATCATTATTCGCTCGCGGTCGCGGACGGCGCGGCGCAATCGCTCGGCGGCTCGATCCATGTCGCGCAGCAGAAAAGGCGAATGAAGATGATTGGCGAACTCCGGCGCAAGGAACTTTTGAACATCCTCCGCGTTTGAAAGACCGCGATTGAGCAGGCAGCGGAGCAGGATTGGATTCTCGCCTGTTTCGGCCTGCAACCGATCAAGCGTGGACTGCGGCAATGGATCGTGATTTGTCATTTGCCAGCGCGCGCCTGTCAGCCCGCGCGTGATTTTGATCGTATTGGGTGTCATTAAATCTTCTGCTGGCGCCTTCTGTTTAAGAGTGTGCGCAAGTATGCCGACGCAATGGCTAAATGACAAGCAACATTGATGTTTGCAACGGCCGAGCGACGGCCTTGGGACTGAAAAACATGATTGAAAACTTTTTCCTGAAATTTCTGGAACCGAGTTTCCTTAGCGGCGTTAAAGGGGCGTGTGTGTAGTTTGTGTGAGGTGATCAGCCACGCTGGAGCGGGGGAGGGTCACCTCGATTTTTTTGTCCGCGCCGTGTAATCCCGGCTTAGCCCTCACGCCGGTTTGCCAGCCTAACCTTTGATGCTATAGTCTGGCTTCGCTCGTCGCCCTTCTCCTCAGTTCCACTGCGAACTATCAAAAAGCTATAGGCAAAAAGCATTGGCGCCGAAAATATAATCGCAATTATGAGACCTCTCGTTAATTTATCGAATCAACCTTTTCGTAACCGCCGTCTGTTCTGGCTGGCAATCCTGCTGCTTTTCGTCGTCCCGTCATATTTTGGCCGCAACGCCATCAATACGCTGGCCCAGCGCGAAGATGAAATCGCCAGGCGCGACGCCGAGATCAAAAAGCTGCAAGGCGACCTCAACAAGATTCAAAAGCCCGCCAGTTCCGACGTCGCAATCTCGACCGATCAGAACCGCCAGCTTGTGACGGCCAGCGAATTGGTCGCGCGCCGCGCTTTTTCCTGGTCGAACCTGCTTAACGACATCGAGCGCAATCTACCGGCGGGCGTCCGGGTGCTGCGCGTCGCGGTGACTCAAATTCAGCCAACCGAACGCGACGGCGCCATCGGCGGCAATGAAAACGCCGCGACGCTCGGCCTGACCGTCATCGGCAAGAGCAACAACGACGTGACCACGATGATAAATAAATTCCACGAATCGGGCCGGTTCAAAGTCTCTCCGCTCTCGAAGAAAGCGATTGAAGGAACCGAAGACGTCGAATTCGACTTGAAGGTCGAATATTTCCCTCCAATGCCCGCGTCGCGCGCCGGCTTGAGCAATCAGATTGCGGAGAAAAAGTAATGAATTTGAAAACTAGCCTGTCTGAAAGTTTTAGCGGATTGAGCGACGCCTTTGGACGCGCGCGGCTGAGCGTCGTCGAAATCGTGTTCCTGTGCGCCGCCATTTTCTTTGCCGGTTTTGTCGCGGTCTTTTACTTCAACAAAGTCCAGCCGCTCGGCTCCGAACTCGAAGCGCGCGACCAGCAGATAGTAAACTTAATGGCGCAGATCAAGAAGATGGACCTGGAAGGACGGAAGCGCATGGATCAGGCGGCCAACGCCGAAAAAATCCTGGAGAGCCTGCGAGGTTTCGAGAGCCATCTGAAACCGGACGAACGCGGGATGACGCAGATCATCAACGAGATTGACGAGTTGGGCAAAACGCACAAGATTGTCGTCGGTGACGCCGGCTTCCGGTTTGAAGAGGCCGAAGAAACTCAACTCGATGAAAACGGCAATCCGAAACCGCAGGCCGTGAGCAAAGACAAGAAGCACAAAATCTATCCGAACCTCGGAATTGACACGATGGTGATCGGCGATTACTCGAACCTGCGCCGGTTTCTTTCAGACCTGGAGCGCAGCAAACAGTTTCTGATCATCAACGCGCTGACGTTCCAGGGCGGCGACGAGAAGATCATCCGCCAACTGGCGAAAGGCGGCAAACAGATTCAATTGAGCGGCCCGGAAGCCATCCCCGTCTCGCTCAAAATCGAATTGGACACTTACTTCCAGGCGCCGGCTGCGCAACAGGCGGCAGCGGTTGCGGCAAAGAGCGCGCGGTAACGGGATTGAATCGAGGCGATTCGAGATTTGAAATTTGGATTTGAACAATGAGTCAGGAAAATTCGACATCGGAAAAGACACAAGAGACCAGAAAGAGGCTGATCCTCGGCGGATTGCTGGTCGTGCTGGCAGGCGTGGTTTACTTTCAATTCTTCTCCGGAAGCGACACGCCCGGCCCCAGGCCGGACACGGTTTCGGCCAATACGGGAACAAAGCCTGGTCCGACGCCGCTGCGTCCGACGCCGCCAAGAAGCGGGACGCCGGAGCCGATCATTTCACAACCGCTAGATCTGGCTTCGATGGATGGCAGAAACATTTCAAGCAGCGGAACCGGGCGCAACATTTTTATCTATCCGCCGCCTCCGACTCCGACTCCGCCGCCGCCTGCGCCACCGCCTGTTCCACAGCCGACGCCGCCCGTCATCCTGCGTTCGGTTAATCCGGCTGGCGTGATCGCGCGAACGGGCGATTTCACTCTAACCGCTTTTGGCGAAAAGTTCCCGCAGGACGCGCAGGGGTTCATTGACGGCCGCGCGTACCCGACGACTTTCGTCAACGCCACCGAGATCAAGGTTCTGGTTCCAGCCGAAGCGATCAGAGCGCCGGGCAACGCCGGCGTGATGATTCGCAGCCAGAGCGACGCGAAGCTTTTCTCCAATCAGGCTTCGCTCAACGTTGCGCAGCCGCCCGACCCGCCATATAAATATATCGGCCTGATTGTCAGCAAAATCGGCGCGACGGCGGTGCTGAAATCCCAGAGCGACGACGAAATTCTCAACGTCAAGAAGGGAGACAAGATCGGCGGCCATTGGAGGATAATCAACATTACGTCCCAAAGAATCGAGATCGAAGACATCAACATCAAGATTTCGCACCTGATCAATTATTCGGGCGAAAACGAGAAATGAAATTTTGGACAATCGCCCCGGACAACTCTTCTGTGAGGTCATCGCAATGAACACCAATGATCGAACGACAAAAACAGACAATCGTAGTGATCACAGGAAAAGAAACGAGAAAGGCTACGCGCTGATCGGCCTGATGGCCGTGATGATGTTCGCGCTGATTCTGACCACTGCGGCGGCGCCCACGCTCCGGCAGGAATCGCAGCGCGAAAAAGAAGAGGAGATGCTCTGGCGCGGGCAGCAGGTCGCCTGGGCGATAAAACGTTATCGCCTGCTCCGAGGCGGAATGTTCCCGACAGACCTCAACGAACTGGTTCAGGGAATTGATCTGGGCGGAAAGAAAATCCGGCTGCTGCGGCCTTCGGCGTTGTGCGACCCGATGACGCCATGCGTCGGCGATACGAACTGGCGACTGGTTCATCCCGGCGACCCTCTCCCAAAAGAATTGCTGGACGGTATCATCGCCACTCAGGAAAAGCGACAGATGCCTATCCATCCGCAGAATCTTCAGGAACTCGCAAGATTCGCTCAGATGGGAGCGACAAAACTTCCGGGACTGCCCGCCGACACTCAGCTTGACGGCAACATCGGCCCCACCAATCAGGGCGATGGTTCGGAATCAGACGACAAAACGAAGAAAGGGCCGATCATCGGCGTGGTCAGTAAGAAGAGCGACAAGATGTTCCGGTCTTATTACGGCATTGAGGAATATGACCACGCGCTCTTCTTCCCGGAGGTTCCTGTAATCGTCGGCGGCTTCGTCAATCCGATTGTGCTCGGAGCCGCGATGGCGGGCAACGGCGGCGGCGGCAAGGATCCGAATTGCCCCGGCGGCGGCGTGCTGATTGACGGGAAATGCTGGGGAGGGCTGATTCCCGGGCAAATGAAACGCGATCCGAACGCGCAATCAGGCGGCGAAATTCCCAAGCCCTGACTCATTCACAACCAGTTCGCGAAAAGGCGTGAAAGGCGCGTGATGTTTCATGCTCGGCCTTTCGCGCCTTTTGTTTTAAGCCATCCTCTTCGTCCTCCCCGGTTTCTCGGCTGGTAAATATCTGCGATACTGCCTTGTCCATAAACACAATCGTTTTTATTGAAGAGAGGTTCCCAATTTATGAAGGTTCTGGTCACCGGCGGGGCCGGTTACATCGGCAGCGTAGTCGTCGAACAATTGATCAAACACGGCCACGAGGCTGTCGTGTACGACAACCTGAGCAAAGGCCACGCGGCGGCTGTAGCGCCCGAAGCCGCATTCATCCGGGCTGATTTGATGAATCGTGACGCGCTCGTCCGCGCTCTGGATCAGCGCAAAATAGAAGCTGTAATCCACATGGCCGCGTCGAGCCTGGTCGGCGAATCGGTCCAAAACCCGCATCTTTATTTCAACAACAACGTCGGCGCAGGTCTCGCGCTGCTCGACGCGATGCTGACCGTTGGAGTCAAGAAGATCGTCTTTTCTTCGACCGCAGCCGTTTACGGCTCGCCCGAAACCATGCCGATCACTGAAGACGCGCCGCAAAACCCGACCAATCCGTATGGAGAATCGAAGCTGGCGTTTGAAAGAATGCTGCGCTGGTACGATGCGGCTTATCAGTTGCGCTACGCCAGCCTGCGATATTTCAACGCCGCAGGCGCGAGCGAGCGCTTCGGCGAAGATCATCACCCCGAAACGCATCTGATCCCGAACGTGCTGCGCGTCGCGGCAACCGGTTCAGGTCACGTTGACATCTTCGGCGAAAATTACAACACGCCCGACGGCACCTGCGTGCGCGATTACATCCACGTGATTGATCTGGCCGACGCGCACGCGCTGGCGTTGAACGTGTTGGAAAAACGCAGCGAGATTTTCAATCTCGGCTACGGCAGCGGCTATTCGGTGGCCGAAGTGGTCGAGATGGCGCGCCAGGTCACCAAACGTTGGATTTCAACCGAAGCCGCGCCGCGCCGCGCCGGCGACCCGCCAGTGTTGATCGCCAGCCCCGACAAGATCATGCGCGACCTGGGCTGGAATCCGCGCCACAGCGAATTGGATCAAATCATCGAATCCGCCTGGCGCTGGTCTTTGGCGCATCCGAATGGATATGGGGAGTAGGGAGTGGGGAGTGGGGAACAGGAACGTTTCCCAGATATCAATTCCTCATTCCCCACTCCCCACTCCCCACTCCCTACCCCACACTCCCCAATAGATATGCGAGTTATCGCCGGAATCTACAAAGGCCGCCGTTTGAAAACGCTCGAAGGATTGAGCGTGCGCCCGACTTCTGATCGTTTGCGCGAGACGCTCTTCAACATTCTCGCGCCGCGAATCGAAGGCGCGCGCTTCGCCGACGTTTGCGCGGGATCGGGCGCAATCGGCATCGAGGCGCTGTCGCGCGGCGCGGAGCATGTCACCTTCGTCGAATCGTCGCTCAAAGTTGCGCGAGTCATCAGCGAAAATCTCAGGCATTGCGAAATCAAAACAGGCTACCGAGTAATCAACCGTGACGCGATTCGGGCGGCGAAATACTTCGCGGCAGAAAACAGGCGATTCGACATTATCTATTTCGACCCGCCTTACGACTCCGACATCTACTCGGCGGTGATGCGGCAGATTGCGAATAACAACCTGCTCGCCGAAGACGGCGTCGTCATCGTCGAACATCGCCGGCAGACACCGCTTTTGCCGAATTACGATCAACTGCGCCCATACCGCCAGGTCGCGCAGGGCGAATCGCTGCTGACTTTTTACAAAGTCGAAGCCGAGACGCCAGACGCTGAGAGCGCCAGCGACAAAGAGAACCGCGAGCAATGACGGAAGCGGTCTAACCCTGCTTTCACCTTCGCCCCGCCACGTGCTACCATCCGCTCTGTTTCATCGGGCCTTCTTCACTGGGCTGTGACAACCGGCTTTCAACCTTTTGGCGCCCTCACGACAATTTTACGGAGAGGAAAAGTTATGGCGCGGCGAGCGATCTATCCGGGTTCATTCGATCCGTTGACCAATGGGCACGTGGACATTATCGAGCGCGCCTGTCATATCTTCGATGAAGTCATCGTGGCGATCCTGATCAACCCTGACAAACACCCTATGTTCACGGTCGCCGAGCGCATAGAGATGTTGAAGGAAGTCACCGGAGCGCGCGCCTCGCAGGTCGTGATCGAAACATTTGAAGGGCTGCTGGTCGAATACGCGCGGCAGCGCCAGGCGCACGCGATCATTCGCGGCGTCCGCTCGATCAAGGATTACGAATATGAATTGCCGATGGTCTTGATGAACCGCCGCCTCAATCCGCAGGTCGAAACCGTTTTCCTGATCGCTTCCGAAGAGAACTCTTACGTCAGTTCGAGCCTGATCAAAGAGGTCTTCCTGCTCGGCGGCTCGATTGAAGGACTCGTGCCTCATTCCGTAATCGAACGCATGAAAGAGAAGCTAATCTAAATTGAGAATTTTGAAGGAGCATAAGAAAGAGCATAATGAGCACAACCGCAACACCAGCCGCGACATTTCCAGTATCAACACGCGCGCAACTGACAAAGCTATCGTCAACAGCCGCAGTCGTGATGGCCGCCGAAAAGCTGCGCTCGCAGGGCGTCAATGTCATTGACCTCGGCGTAGGCGAACCCGACTTCCCTACTCCTGAACACATCAAACAGGCGGCGAAACAGGCGCTCGACGAAAACTTCACCAAATACACTGCGGCCAGCGGCATCGCGCCGCTGCGCCAGGCCGTCTGCGATTACATGAACTCGAACTTCGGTTCGGATTACACGCCGGAACAGTGCTGCGCCGTGCTCGGCGGCAAACAAGGCCTTTTCAACGCCGTTGTTTCTCTGATCAATCCCGGCGACGAAGTTTTGCTGGAAAAGCCCTGCTGGGTTTCCTTCCCGGAGATGGCGCATTTTGCGGAAGGCAAGGTCGTCTGGGTTGACACTGAATCAACCGACTTCCACCTGACCGCCGACCTGGTCAAAGCCGCGATCACGCCGAAATCGAAGCTCATCATCATCAACTCGCCGTCGAATCCGACTGGCCGCGTGATTGACCCGGCGGAATACAGGAAGATCATCGAGGTGGCCGTCGAAAAAGGCTTGTGGGTGATTTCGGATGAATGCTATCTGCAATTCGTTTATCCGCCGCACAAAGTCAATTCAGCCGCTCAGCTTCCGCCTGAATTGCGCGCACGCGTGCTGATCGCCGGCTCGCTCTCGAAGACCTACGCCATGACCGGCTGGCGCATTGGGTTCACGCTCGGCCCGAAGGAATGGGTGACCGAGATCGTCAAAATTCAAAGCCAGTCGGCCACGCACGCCGCGTCAATCGCGCAGAAGGCCGCCATCGCCGCGCTGACCGCGTCTCAGGAATCGGTCAAGGAGATGCTGGCCGAATTTCAGCGTCGGGGCGACTGGCTGATCCCCGCGCTCAACAAAATTCCCGGCGTTACCTGCGGCAAGCCCGAAGGCGCTTTTTACGCCTTCCCGAATATCAAAGGGCTGATGAAAAACTGCGGCTTTGCGACCTCGAAAGAGGCTGCCGACGAATTGTTGTTGAAATACGGCGTCGTGACGACCGACGGCGCGGCCTTCGGCGCGGAAGGCTACGTGCGAATGTCTTACGCCAACTCGCTCGAAGCGATTCAGGAAGCGGTCGAACGCATCAAGCAGATGGTCGCTGACAGAACAAAGTGACAAGTTCCAGTGGGGTCATTCCAATATGCCATATGCGATATTTCATATGAAATATCGCATATGGCATATTGCGCATCAGACGTTCTACCTTCAATCAACGCTCTCCCCTGGTTCCAGGAATCGCCACTTTCCTTCCGGCAGATTACCCAACCTGATTTTGCCGATTCGCACGCGCTTCAAACCGGTGACTTTCACCCCCACCAGATCGCACATCCGGCGAATCTGCCGCTTGCGCCCTTCTTTCAACACGAACCGCAATTGATCGCGGTTGATCCACTCGACCTGAGCTGGTTTGAGCGGCCTGCCATCGAGCTTCAGCCCGTGTCGAAGCAGTCGCAGTTCGTCATCGGACAATGATCCAGCGACGCGCACGATGTATTCCTTTTCGACGCCGCTCTCTCCCCCGATGATCTTTTTCGCCAACCGCCCGTCCTGCGTGAAGAGCAGCAACCCCTGCGAATCAATGTCGAGCCGTCCGGCGACCGCCAGGCCTTTCAAATGCTCCGGCCTCAAGCGGGCGCCCGATTCGCCAAAGTAATTCGCAGCGATGATGAGTTTAATCGCAGGTGTGTAGCCGGGTTCAGGTTGAGCGGAGACATACCCGACCGGCTTGTTCAGAATTATCGAAATGAGCCTGCTCTGCTCTTTGACAGCTTGAGGAGCAAGAGTGATTTCGACATTCGGCGAGACTTTGGTTCCGAGTCGGCTGATCACGGCGCCGTCAACCAGAACCAGGCCTTGCTCGATAAAAGCGTCCGCTTCCCGGCGCGAGCAGATGCCGCGTTGAGCCATCAGTTTGGACAGGCGTACCATTTCATCAGACATAAAATTGAAGCCATGCAAAAAAAGCTTTTTGAGTCAGACAGATGATCCGGGATCAGCGCCGGGATGGCAATCGCCTCGCGGTGATGGTTGACCAGGCTAGCCGATGAACTTAGTATCCGCAGGACATTTCCTCCAAATGGGTAAGGGATTGTTGTGTAAGCGGACGAATTCATTTGGCGGCCAAACCGATAGTGGATTTGTCCGCTTTTGCTCTTTACGAAAGATTGAACTGACGCTTCAATGATCGGAAATGGTTTTCCGCAAACAATTGCCAAATGCCGATGGTCAATTAGCAATGCTCGCTCACGCGCAATCGAGCTATGACATTATCCAACAACTCCAATTCCAACGTGGCTTCCGGCCCGCTCGCCGGCGTCAAAGCGCTTGATTTTTGCAGCTTCATCAACGGCTCTTACAGCGCCGCGCTAATGGGCGATCTGGGCGCGGAGGTGATCAAGGTCGAACCGCTGACCGGCGACCTGGCCCGCGCCTGGGGGCCGTTCTTCAAAGGCGAGAGCCAGTTTTATCAGGCGTGGAATCGCAACAAGCGCGGGATGGCTGTTGACCTGAACACAGCCGCCGGGCGCGAGGTTGTTTATGACCTCGTTCGGCGATCCGATGTCGTGATCGAAAACTTCCGCGCGGGCGTGACCGCGAAGCTCAGGATTGATTACGCGACGCTGCGCGAGATCAACCCGCGAATCATCTACTGCTCGTCAACCGCGTTCGGATCGAAAGGGCCTTATCGGAATCGTCCCGGTTACGATCCGGTGCTGCAATCGCTGGGCGGGCTGGTGCGCGACAACGAACGTTTCAGCGGGAAGCAGGCGCTGGGCGTCGCGGCTGTCGCCGATTATCAAGCCGCGATGCTGGTCGTGATGTCGGCCAACGCTGCGCTTTATCACCGCGAACGAACCGGCGAAGGGCAGATGATCGAAACTTCACTGCTGCAAGGCGTGATGTCGGCGCACGCCCATTACTACGTCCAGCCGTTGGAATGCGAGGAAGAAGGCGCGCCCGGCATCTATCCGTACCGGCTATTTGAAACCGGCGACGATTTGATCTTCATCGCCGCCGGCACAGACAAATTCTGGCGGGCGCTGTGCGAAGAACTTGGCGTTCCCGAATTGGGAACAGACCCGCGATACGACACGAACGGCAAGCGGGCCGGACGCCGTGAAGAACTGACGGAAGCCCTGCAGCCGATATTCAGGAAAAAAACCAGCGCGGAGTGGGAAGAGGCGTTGATCGCCAAAGGCGTGCCGTGCGCTTCGGTCAAAAACTACATGGAGTTTTTCGTTGATCCGCAGGTCACCGCGATGGAGATGAACCCGGTTGTCGAGCACTCGCTGATCGGGCCGCTGCGACTCATCGGCGTGCCCGTCAATTTCGAAAAGACGCCGGGAAGCATCCAGCGCGCCGCGCCGACGCTGGGCCAGCACACCGAAGAGATTCTGCGCGAGCTTGGCTACGACGAAGAACGAATTGCGAAGTTGCGGCAGGATCGCGTGATCATCCAGTAAGCTCCACCGGGCAAACTTTCACTACGCGCGCGCTTCGCGTTTGCCTCGCCGCCGGGCGAAAGCATAGAGCGCCAGCCCAACCAATCCCCAGGCCAGCAGCAACTCGACACTCGTCAAAGCCTGGATCGAGATTCGCCGCAGCGGATTCAAACTTCGCATCGTCTGAGCGTCCTGCCAAACCTGCACGGCGACCAGCGCGCCCATCGCAATCAATGAAATCCACGCCGCCGCGCGCTGAAGCGACGGCGAGATGTTCACGCCAATCAGCCGGGCCAGCGCAGGATTGCGGCGGGGCAGCAGCAGGAATGTCAGGCTGTGCAGGAGGTAGAGAATCACCAGCGCGAAGACTGCGACGTTCAACGCCAGCGAAATTTGATTGCCCAGCAGCAGCAAGGCCGATGCGGCCAGCGTCAGCGTCAACCCCCAGACCGGCGTGCCCGTGCGCGGATGAATCGCCCCGATCCAACGCGGCGTTAGCCCATCGTTCGCCAGCATGATCCCAAGCCGCGACGGAACCAGCATCGTCGAATTCATCGAAGTCGTCAGCGCCATAATCGCGCCGAAGGTCACAAACCACGCCGCGCCCGCAGGCAGATAAACCGACGCGACTTCGGCCATCGGCGCCCGGCTTGCTCCGAGCCGCGCGCCTGGCAGAACGCCGAATGCGACGACCGACATCAACACGAAGATCAACGCCGCGCCGCTGATGCCTTTTAGAAAAACCATCGGCAACCGCTTCGTGCTGTCTTTGACTTCCCCGGCGGCCTGCGCCAGAGATTCAAACCCGGCGTAAGAAAAAAAGAGCGGCGCGAGGCTGGCCAGAAAGCCTTCCAAGCCGTGCGTGATGAAAGGCTGGTAGTTCTCCACGCGAATCGCAAACAACCCCGGCGCGATCAGCACAATCAGCGAAACGCCCAGCAGCGCGCACATCGTCACTTGCAACCGCCCGAACCATCGCACGCCGATCACATGCACGAAGTAGAAAAAGAGCAAACTCGCAAGCGCAAGCGGCAGACGATACGTCGCAGGATCGAAGCGCCCTCTCGCCGCCGCGATCAGATAATCGGCCAGCGAGTTGGCCAGAAAAGCCTCGGCGCCGATGTAGGAAATGATCTTGAGCCACGCGCCGACAAAGGCCAGACGATGCTCGCCCAGAGTCCGCGAGATGTGCGTGTATTCGCCGCCCGGCTCAAGACCGAGCGGCGTCGAAAGGAAGGCCGCGTACGGAACCGAAGTCGCAAGGATGACAGGGAAAAGCGCGATGTAGCCGAGAATCACGCTCGGTCCGGTGAGCGCCCAGGCGCGGCTCGTCACCGTGAAAATGCCCGCGCCGATCAGGATGCCGAGCAGCGCGGCGTAAGATTCGAGCGTGCCCAGATCGCGGCGAAGCCGCCCGGCCATAGCTTCGCCCGCTAGCGCTCGCGGCGCCGATTCAGCCACCGGCGCGCTCCATCAACCGGTTGGCGGGCAGGCTCGGATCAATCACTTTCTCCGCGCTCTCGGCTCCGGCCACTGGCAGCCGCGACGCGTCAATCAGGCCGAGTTGCGCGAGAACTGAAGCCTGATCCCAGTAGATATGCTCGTGCGCCAGTTTGTCGCCGCGAAAATGCACGATCACCACGAGCGGAACCTTGACGTGTTTGCCCGTTGGTTCAACGCCGGGCAACATCCAATCCATTTTGATCGTGTGCGTGAACTCGAAGATCATCTCGTCCACCACGCGATCCGCGCCGATGGTGCGCGACACCGGCGTCATCGTCGTGTCTGGCGGCATTTGCGGAATGAAGCGTTTCGAGTAGAACTCGCGCAGCGCATCGCGCCCGACTCCGCCAGTCAAAACGGGAACGTGATTGACGTAAGCGTCCTCGACCATCGTCTCCAACGTGGCTTCGGTGTCGCGCGTGACGAATTCATCCCTGACGTGCTCATCCCACAGCGCCGACAGATTGACCGCCGACCCGCCGCTCAGATTCCGCACGAAAAATTCGAGCGTGCGTAGATTGGCCAACTCAGCCGACGCGGCGTCGTAATGCGCTCCGCCGACGCGCGCGAAAGCGTGATCCTGTTCTTCGTAATCGTGCAAAGTGACGAGCGGATTCTCGTCGAGCGCGGCGAAAATCCTGGCCTGAGCTTCGTGGGAACAGTATTGATCCTCTTGCGCAATGTGCAGCATCAACGGATTGCGCAGATTGGCCGCCTCGTCGAGCGCGTTCTCGATGCCCACGCCGTAATAACCGACGCTGCAATCAGGATGATGGCGAGCCGCCAGCAGGTAAGCGAGTTTTCCGCCCAGACAAAAACCGACCGCGCCGACTTTGCCCGTGCAGGCCGGATGCTTGCGTAAGAAAGCCAGCGCCGCGCCCGCGTCGTCAATGGCTTTGGCTTCGTCCAAGCCCTGATAAAGCTCGAAAGCGCGTTTCCATTCGGCGTCGGACTGATCGGTCAATTGCACTCCGCGCTCCTGACGCCAGAACAAGTCGGGACAGATCACGACGAAGCCGCGCTCGGCGTACCAGTCGGCGATCGAGCGCATGACCTCGTTGACTCCGAAGATTTCCTGCAAGAGCACAATGCCCGGCCCGGAATTGCCGGGCGGCAAAGCAAGGTAGGCGTCGAATTGGTTTCCGTCAAAAGATGCGATGGTTGTCATTGTAAACTCCTTCGTTCCTGAGAGTTGAAATCCTCCCGCATTGCTCCTCGACAGAGCGCAGGCCGCCGGCTTTCCCCAGGCTGTCTTCGATATTAACGCCGCCGGCGCCGGATTCGATTACCTGCTGCGCCGTCAGTTTCAGTTCAGATAAAGACTCGCCGTATCCGGTTTCGATGTCAGCCGTTACCGGAGTATCCACACTTCGCGCGATGCGTCCAAGAAGCTCAATCAACGACGAGCGATTGATCATCTCTCCATCCTGGTACCACAGACAGGATCAGGTCTTGTTTTTCGTCATGAGCGCGAAGATGAAGCCGAACAGAGCGGCCCCACACGCCGCCCCACCGCCGGATAAACCGACAACATCAACTACTCTCAAATTGTGAGAAAAGTGAATCAGGGTGCTGACTCCGATAATGAAGAGCATGGCCATGACGGCGAGATTAGGTTTTGAACGCTCCATGATTACTTCCTTTCCACAAAAATCTATGGCGTTTATCTTTAGACGATTAGCTGCGACGCTTCACTTTCAGATTCGCAGGAAGATTTTTCTGCGGTACATCCAGAACAGAATCGCCCAGTAAACAACCAGCACGAGCGCGCCGATGAGCAGCGGCTCGTAAGCTTC
>JAJVID010000121.1:0-3811 GCA_022072205.1 Acidobacteriota bacterium | reverse complement strand
CCAACCGTCGTCGTGTCGAATCCCGCCGCTGGCGCCGGATAGAGCGCGAACGCCAGCCAGTAGCCCACCAGAATCACGCCGAGCGCGATCCATTGCACGCGCATCGAGCGCATTCCCAGCAGAAACAGGAAGACGTAGCCGAGTCCGATCTGTGTCAGCGTGTCTTCAAACGTGAAGTAGGTTTGAGGCCGATTGACCGAGCGCAGGAAGATGCCGAGCAGAATCAGGATCAGCGCGCGTCTGACGGCGTGGGAGATCATCCGCGAATTCGATTCGCCTTTGGCCGCGCGCGCCGCGAGCGAAAACGGCAGAGCCACGCCGACCACGAACGAGAACGACGGCTGGATCAGGTCGTGCAGCGAACACCCGATCCATTCGACGTGCGATTGATGATGAGCGAGAAATGCCCAGAAGCCGCTTTCGGGCAAAGCCCGCGACACCCGGCTCAATCGTAAAACTTCGGCCATCATCAACAGCATCACGAAGCCGCGATAGGCGTCGAGTGACGTCAGCCGTTCGGCCAGCGTTGTCGGGCCGAAGCGCGCCGATGCCCTCTCGACTTGTGTTCGGACTTCAGCGGCGACCGATGCATTTGCAAGATCAGTGGTGGGGGGCATGGTGATGTCCTGAAATCAGCGCCGCGAGCGGTAGCTGCGTGGCCTCGTCAGTTGGTCTTCTGATGGGGCCGCGTTCGCTACCGCTCGCGGCGCTGATTTGTAGCCGCGTTTTAGAACAAGAGCTTCAGCGCAAACTGAATCTGCCGCGCCGGGAACGCGCTGCGGATCGTGCCGTAGCCGCCGGTCGCCGTGCGCGCGTTCGTCGCGTTGCCGTCAGGCGCGCCGAAGTTCGTCTTGTTGAAAAGATTGAACGCCTCCATTCGGAATTCGAGCTTCGTCCGCTCCTTCCAAACCGGGAACGCTTTGTGCAAACCCAGATCGGCCTGGAAGAAGTTCGGCCCGCGCGCGATGTTGCGTCCGGCGCTGCCGAACAACACATCGCCGCTGGGAACGGAGACGCCGCCGACGCTCAGATAATCGTTCGGGTTAACGCCGGAACTGCGCAAAGCCTGTCCGGTCAGGTTGGGCCGCAACGTCGCCGTGCCGCCGACGCTGAAACCGGAAACAGCGCTGTAGGTCAGATTGACCGGCAGCCCGCTATTCATCGTGTTGATGAGCGTCGCGCGCCAACCGCCAATCACGTAATCGAGCGCGGTCGAACCGTTCGCAAACTTGCGGCCTTTGCCGAACGGCAGATCGTAAACGACGCTGGTCGTGTTGTTGATCGGCTGGTTGTAATTCGACAGTCCTTTGTCGGCGCCGATGTTGCGGATGTTCAAACGCGAGTTGTCGCCCGACTGCGTTTCCAGGTGGCCCGCGACGTTGTCAATCGCCTTCGACCACGTGAAGGAATTGAGCAGATAAAGGCCGTCGCTGAACCGCCGTTCCAGTTTGATCTGCAAGGCGTGGTAATTGGCGAAGCCGCCGTTGAACGACGCCTGCACAAAACCGAAATCCGGGATCGGGCGGCGAGCCTGAATCGAAGGCAGCGACTTGCGGTTGGGATCGTTCGCGGGCAATTGCGACAGACGAATCTCTTCCGCCGTCACCGTCCGCGCCTGGTTGTAATCGCCCAGCGCGACCAGCTTGACGCTGTGATTGCCGACGTAGCCCACGTCGAGCAACAGGCCTTTGGTCAATTCGCGCTGAATGGTCAGGTGCCAGCTTTGCACGTAAGCGGTGCGCGTGTCGGCTGGCGTGAAATTGGTGCGCGTCGTCAACGTCGTGGCGCGCGCAGGCGAAATCAGGCCCGTCGGATAACCGGCCTGCGTCGGGCGGAAGCAACCCAGAAAATTGTCGCCCGTGCAAAGCGGCGACGAAACCGCCTGATCAATCGTCACGCCGATGATTTGCGGCAGGTTGAAGGCCAGCAGGTTTTCGCCGCCCAGCCGGTTGAAGTGAATGTAGCTGACGCCGTAGCCCGCGCGAACCACTGTCTTCGGCGTCAGGTTGTAAGCCAGTCCCAGACGCGGCGCCCAGTTGTTGCGGTCGGGATTGACCAGCGCGCGGTCATACAGCGAGCCGTCGCTGGCGAAGATCAGTTTCTTCGCCACCGGATCGAAGTTGCTCAACTGGTTCTTGTCTTCGTACTGCGGCGTGGCGAATTCGTAGCGCACGCCCAGGTTGAGCGTCAGCTTGTTGTTCACCTTGAAATCATCCTGCAGGTAAGCGAAATGCATGCGCTGGCGGTATTGCGCCAGGAAGAAATTCGCCTGTTCATAACGGCTGCGCGCGCCGAAGAGAAAATCGGCGAAGTTGTAAATGTTGTTGCCCGTCGTGACCGTTGCCGGACGGCTGAATTGGCCGCTGTAAGTATCCTGGCCGTACTTCGGAGCGAAATCTTCGACCTCTGTGTTGATCCGTTGATATTCGTAACCGGCCTTCAAGCTGTGACGGCCCAGCAGCCGCGTGTAATTGACGCGCGGGTTCCAGACGAACGGGTCTTGATGTTGCGGGTTGGAGTTTTGGCGGCCCAGTTGCGTGAAGCCGCTGATGCTCTGTGAATTCAATCCGCCCGCGAGTGTCGGGTCGGTCGGCAATCCCGGCAGCCGGAAGTTCGGGTCGCCCAATCCGGTCGGATGCTTGCCCGCTTCGGTGCGCGAGACGCCCAGCCGGAACTCGACCACCGAAGTCGGACTCAGGTTGTAAGTCACGCCGCCCGCCAGTTGCTGGTTGAGCACGTAAACATAGGCGTTGCGTTCGCCGCTGAAGACCGGTCCCGGAATGACCGGCGCTTCGTAATTGTTCACCTTGCGGTGGCTGATGCGGACAAAGCCGTTGAGTCGGCTGCTGAAAGTATGATCGAGCTTGACGTCGAATTTGTCGTTGTAGAACTTGCTGCGCGGCAGATTCTCGTAGTTGTTCGAGCCGACGCCAGTCCCATTCGGATTGGTCACGGGCAGCACGAGCGCGGCCAGCACGCTCTTGGCGAACGGCGTGATCTCGCTGGCCGGAATGTTACCGTCAGCATAGACCGTGCCGGTGAACGGATTGCGAACCGGCACGCCCAGTTGGCCGTTGCGTTGCGCCGCCGTCGGCACGGTGGCGAAGGCCAGCGAACTTGTGATGCGGCGGAAGCCTTCGTAATCGAGGAAGAAGAAAGTCTTGTCTTTGATGATGGGGCCGCCGAGCGTGCCGCCGAACTGATTCTGGATCAGGATCGGCTTCTGGCCGCGCACGGGTTTGAAAAAGCCTGTGGCGTTGAGCGAAGTGTTGCGGATGAATTCGTAAACCGAGCCGTGAAATTCGTTCGTGCCGCTGCGGATCGAAGCGTTGATCACCGCGCCGCCCGCGCGCCCGAATTCGGCGCTGAAATTGTTGGTCTGGACTTTGAATTCCTGCACGGCGTCGGGCGAAGCCTGCACGACCTGATTTGAAAAGCCCTGGTTGCTGGTGCCGTATGCGTTGTTGTCAACGCCGTCAATGATGAAGTTGTTGAGCGACGAGCGCAGCCCGTTGACGTTGAACGAAGCGTCGCGCGCGCCGTTTTCAAGCGTGGCCAGCGCGGAGCGGCGCACGCCCGGCGAAAGCAGCGCGAGGTCGGCGTAAGCGCGGCCATTGAGCGGCAGGTTGACGATCTGTTCGCGGTTAATAACCTGCCCGCGATCGCTCGATTCGGTTTCGAGCAGTTGCACGGCGCCGGCTGAGATGTTGACGGTCTCGGTCACCGATCCGGCTTTGAGCGTCAGATCAACACGCTGGCGGGCGTTGACCGTCACCTGGATGTTGTCGGCCTGGGCTTTTGAAAAGCCCTG
>JAJVID010000068.1:8561-36022 GCA_022072205.1 Acidobacteriota bacterium | reverse complement strand
TCAAGCTCAGCGCCGATCAGAGTGTAAAGATTGGCGGACAGGTTGGCGCCCTCAACCGAATTTTGCAGATGAGTTCTGTGCAGGCCCGCTGTGTTGGCTCCGAATCCGGGTGAGTTGCGAGCGTCTTCAACGATGCGCGGCGATTGTCCGCAAATGACCAGCGACGAGGATTCCGGCCGCGAATCCGCAAACGCATGGACGCGCAACGCCACGCGACCATCGCTCTGCCAAAGCACGCCGTCAATCCGCACCTGCCGTTCCTGAAAAAAGAGCCGCCGGAACAAATCCTCCAACTCCTGCGCGCGTCCCGGCAGGAACGCCTGGTCAAGACCGGGTTCGATCAGATCGGCCAGATTCAGAAACGAAATTGACGGTTCTATTTCAAGCTCCCAATTGACGTGGATGTGGTTTTCAAACGCTTCGGCTACGGCGCGGAGTATTCCCGTTTTCCCATCCGCCTTGTTCACAAAATCAATCGCCGGCGCGACCCCGTCTTTGGCGCGCAAAGCGCTGCGCACCATTTCGTGATGCGGAAATCTGGTCAGGATGATTTTGCGGATGCCGCGGTAAGCCTCTTTTTTGGCGAGAAGCAGGCCGCTGGTGTCTTTGCGATTGTCGCGCAGTCGCACGTCAATCACCATCAGATGAACAAAGGCGCTCGCCAGAATCGCTTCAGCCTGCTCGGCGGAATTGGCTGTGATCGTTTCATAACCGGCGCGCTCCAGAATTCCCGTCCAGGTTTCCGCAAAATCGGGGTCGTCGTCTACGAGCAACACTCTCTTTTTCATAGCCCGGTCACTCCTTGTTGATGGCTGGTTGGTGTCGGCCAATTCTCCGCAGCCGAATTTTCAAATCCTCGCGCTTCAACGCAGATCATGGATCGGAACGCGAAGGCCAATTCAAGACCGCGCGCACCACGGAAAGCAATTCCTGTTCATCGTGCGACTTTCTGACGTAATCGCTCGCCCCGGCTCGGAGGACTTCGCGAGCCTGCTCCCAATCGGGCGAAGCAGCGGCGACGATGATTGGCAGATCGTGATCTTGCCGTCGAATCGCTTCTACCATCTCGACAAACTCCACGACCGCAGTAGCGTCAATGAATATCAGGTCATAATCGCCGTGTTCGATTTCTACGAGAGCCTGATCCTGCTCCGCCACATCCAGCGCCCCCAGCGGGATCAATGCCGATTTGAGCGTTTTGCGCCAATGTGCGCTTTGAATTCCGGTAATAAGCAGAAAGCGCGCTTCGCCCTCCATAGCTGCCTTTCTATTTCAAGATTCCAGGGGCAGTTGAATAACCATTGTCGTGCCGCTCGCTCCTGTCTCGCCGATGCGAATTTTTCCGCCGAAGTTGTGGACGATGGTGTCAGCGACCAACAGACCGGCGCCGGTTCCCTTACCACCCTCCTCTTTTGGAATGAGCGTGACCAGAATTTTATCTTTCAATTTCTCAGGGATGCCCGGCCCGGTGTCGGTGAAAGCGATTTCAACCGAACCATTCTTCCGATACGTCGCAATCGAAAGTTCGCGTCTCGGCGAATTCGTCATCGCCTTGACCGAGTTGTCAACCAGTTGATCGCAGGCCTCGCGCAGCCATTCCAGCGTGATCCGCACCGGCAGAGTCTCATCCTGGGGCAAATCCAAATTGAAGGTCACTCCCTGATGAGCTTCATTCTCCCGCCAGGCCCGCAAACTCTCAGTCAGGAAATCATTGATCGAGACACAAGGAATGCCGTTGTCGCTGGGCAGCGGCGGCGTGATCCGATATGCCAGAATTTTCCGGGCGAGCCGACCGATTTTCTCGATCCTTACTCGCTGCTCCCCGGTCAAGTCCGCGCTTTGCGAATCATCGAGAATTTCCTGCGCTTCATCCTTGATGGTGATTGCGTGCCCACGAATGTCGTGCTCCCAAATGCCGCTGACCAGCGTGACCCAGAGCAGGTCGTTTTTTTTCTTCACCAGATCATTGGCCTGCTTCAGGCTCTCGTGCTTTCTGGCGTTCTGGAGGGCAATCGCGGTCTGAGCGGCAAGAGCTTTCAACACCTGCTTGTCCTCTTCATCAAAGGCATGAAAGTCAGGATGCTCGAGGTTGATCACATAATCCACTTTCTCGTCAATGATGACCGGCACTGTCAGCTCGGTGCTAGTGAAGGGATGGTACTTGATGTAATCCGGGTCTCGCGTCACGTCGCCGACCAGTTGCGCCTGCTTTGTCAAGACGGCCCGCCCGGTAATCCCCATTCTCTCGCCCGCTCCGGGATCAAGAATGATTGGGCAGTCATTCACTGGCGCCGCAGGATGACAATCTACAAGCACAGCCTCGCCGTTCACGATCTCTCTGAGGGTGGCAAACGAGTTCTCTTTACTGGCGAGTTTCCAGACCTGCCGGATGATCTTATGCGCGACCTCACGTTCGTCGAGCGAGCCGGTGATCTCATTACCCGATTCATGCAAAGTTTGCAGCGCGGCGACCTGCTTCTGCACCTGTTGGTAAAGACGCGCATTGCCAATCGCCACGGCGGCCTGATTGGCGAAAAGCTCGATATTCCGCTGCTCGTTCTCGGTGAATTTATGCGGCGAACGGTCATTGACGAAGAGCACACCAACCGATTCATCTCCGATCTTTAGCGGAACGGCAAAACAGGATTTGATCCGCTCCCGCTTTGCAAAATCCCGATCCTTGAACAATGGGTGAACGGAAACGTCGCCGACTTTAACGGTGCGCCCCTGATTCATAATTTCATAAACGATGGAATCTTTGGGAACCGGATGCCTGCTGGCCATGTCTTCGTACTCTGCGCCTATCATTGTCGGTGTTAATCTGAAGCTTTTCCTCTGCTGGTCATAAACGAAGAGCATGATCGGCTCGCAGCCGGTGACATCTCTGGCGCCTTGGGCGACCATCTTAAGCGTCGTGTCGAGATCGCCCAATGTGGTGACTTTAGCCACTGCGTTCGCAGTGTTGCGGGCATCCGTGACCTGCTTCAGCATCCTGACCCTTCTCAGCGCAAGCGCGGCGTGATTTGCGAAAGTCCGCGCTGTATCCTGCTCTTCGTCACTGAAGCTGCGCTGGCGATTGTAGTTCACATACAAGACGCCAAATTCCTCGTCTCCTACCGCCAGCGCAATACCCTGAAAGCTGCGGACGCCGATCTGTCCAAGCAGTTTGCGTGTCTCTTTCCCGATAAACGGATAACTCGCTTGATCGGAGATGTCACCCACTCCTATCAATTTGTTCTCCAGCACAGTCGCGACTATCCCACCTTCAGCCGGCGCCAGCCTCGGCGCCAATTGTTGCAGCTTCGTCCACACCTCATCGTTGTTGATGCCGACTTCTACCGAGTTCCGCAGGTTATACTCGCTTCTGGCGCCATCCATTGAATAGATGACGGCGGAATCAGCCTGCAACACTTCACGCGCAAGCTCTGCGATTCGACGCAAAGTTACGGGCAGTTCGGCAGGTGTGGCCAGAACCTCCGCCGCATCGCGCATGTGCCTGAGTTCTTCCATCCGGCGGGCATTGTCGTACGCGCTGGCCGCCTGGTTGACGTAAAGCTGCAACGCCTCCAATTCGTGAGGCGGAAAATTGCGGGGTTGATCGTAATCGGCCCAGAGCACGCCGTGTTTAACGCCTTGCGCAAAGAACGGCAGGCAGACGGTGGACTTGGCGCCGACCTGGCGCAAGTCAGCACTGAGGCGCTCGGAGTCACGTTCAATGTCCGGGATAGCTATCGCCTTTCCCTGCCGCAGGACTGTGAGCGAGACGCCGCCAGGTCGCAAAATCAGAGGATCAATCTCGCCTCCGGTTCCGCCCGGGATCACGCGCCGAGGTTGATTCATCTCGTCAATCAGGATCAGCCACGACGCTGTAGCCCCGGTAGCCTCGCACGTCAGTTCGACGATGTTTTGCAGCAGTTGTTCCGGTTCCTTCAGCGCAACCAGTTTATCGCTCGCCTGCGATAAAGCTCGCTGCCTGGCGTGCGCCTCCTGAGTCTGTTGCAACAGGACGGCGACGGTTTCGTGCTGCCACAAACGATCAATCAATCCGGTGATCTGGTGCGCGACGGCCCTGGCCAGGTTGATGTCATCCGGAGTGAACGGGTAGACGGCCTCATCCCGCACTTCTCCGAGAGTCAACACACCGACGCTCTTGGCGCCTCTTTTCAGTGGAACCATGAGCAGCGACCGGATCGGCTGGGCAAGGTGTAACTGTCGCGAGAAATCTTCCAGGTCACTCCGCAGCCCGGCGTCGGTGAGTGAAATCACTCTGGGCTGATTCTCTTTGAAAAGATCGGATAGAACCGGGCAGACCGGAAGGCTCACCTGATTTTCCAATTGCATTCTTCCGCTCAGACGCGCTCTGGCGTCCGGGCGATAGTGGGCGGCTTTAACGATCAGTGATGCGCTGCTCTCATCCAGCAGTAGGACGCTGCAAAAAGTGCGATTGAGATGGTTGATGAGGTGTTCGGCCAAAGCGTCCAATCCCTCAGTGATGCTCTCCGCGCGAGCCACCACTTCGCTCGCCTTCGAGAGCAGCGCGACCTGATCTTTCTTCCTCTGAATTTCAGTGATGTCCTCAAAATATCCGATGCTGCCGATCCACTCCCGCCTGGCGCCGTACCAGTAAGTCGCTGAAAGGAGCACGGAGATCAACCGCCCATCTTTGCTTTTCAGTTCCGCCTTTTCGCTCCGTATCGTGTGCTTCGGCGCGGATTCCAGTAGCTTCCCGATACGCCGGGCCTCATCTTCGCTCGCGTAAAACCCGGAGACCCATTGACCGAGCGCCTCTTCTTCCGTGTAACCTAGAATTTTCTGCGAGCGTTCGTTGAAGAGATTGATCACCCCTTGCGTGTCAATTCCGATAATTCCATTGGGCGAGCACGTGACCACGCGATCCAGCTTCTCTCTTTGCTCGATCACCTGGCCGGTCAACTCCAGCGCCTCCCGGATGAGCATGTCGCGGCTGATGTACTGAACCGCTTGTGAGGCGATTGCTTCCAGGTCTCTCAGATGTTCTTCGTTGAAGTATCCCGTCCTGCTGTTGGTCAGCGAAATGACGCCGATTGTTTTGCCGCCTTGCTTCAACGGCGCAAGCAACGCCGAGCCTTGTTGCAACAGATCATCCGGAAACACGTGCCAGCGCGGGTCGGCGCGAAAGTCATCAAGGCGAACAGGCTGGCCATTTCGGATCACCCATCCAAGACAACCTCCCTCCTTGAGTATCTGAGCGTTCTTGCCGGACAAGCTGTATCGCCCGTAATTCTGCCAGTAATTCAACTCTCCGTTCTCTCCAACCAACAGAAGAGTCCCCTCATCCGCGCCCAGGCTGATGGTGGCGAGAGTGATGATCTCCTGAAGCAGTTTATTGACCTCGATGTCGCGCCGAGCCATCTTCTCGGAAAAGGCGTCGAGCAGTTCCGGAGTATGCAAGTCCCTGTCCGGATGGCGATGTTCCGCGGCGCGGCGAATCAAGGCTCCCAGCTTATCGAGATTGAATGGTTTCGGCAGATACAGGAACGCGCCGGCCCGCATGGCTTCAAGCGCGCGCTCCATTCCCCAGCCGGTAAAAATAATGACTTCAGTGCAGGGCGAATGCGCCTTGATTCGCCCCATCAATTCAATGCCGGAACGGATCGGCCTCCTGCCGCCGCCCGGCGAGAGCAGATCGTCAATCAGCGCGACGTGGTAAGGCTGCTCCGCCGCCAGCACGAGTTCCCAAGCCTGCTCAGCGCTTGCGGCGGCGTCAACGTGATACCTGTGATGGTCGTGAAGGAACTCCGCCAACGGCTCGCGGAGATTGGAGTCGTCGTCCACCAACAAAACACGCAATGGCTCTTCGTTCATTTGCCCGTTCCTTCTTCCGCGCCCGGCAGTTCGACCAGAAAAGTCGTTCCCAGGGGAATGAAACTCTCTTCTACTCGCAGCCTGCCGCCCAACGATTGAACGAAGCTGCGCGCGATGAAAAGTCCGAGGCCGCTTCCACCGCGCGTGGAGAAGCCCGGAGAGAAAATCTTTTCCCACAACTGCCGATGAATGCCCGGCCCGCTGTCCCAGAACCTGACCTGGATCGGCCACTGGCCCTGAGCGAGGCTGGCGTTGACGGCCAACACCCGATGGTCGCCGTCCTTGATCGCCATCTGTTGAATCGCATTGAGCATCAGGTTGATAAAAACCTGCTGTAAGACAATCGCATTGCCTGCGACTTTCGGCAGATGCGGATCGTATCGTCTGTCTATCCTGACTCCGTCTTTGCCTGCGATTGGACGCAACAAGGCTTCGGCTCGCTGCAGGACTAGATTGAGATCGCAGCCGCCTCCGCTCAACTGGCTCTGATTGACGCGAGACAATTGCTGGAACGCTCCAACCGTCTCCTTCATATCTAGTGTCAGGTCGAGCACGCGCGTCACGTCGGATTTGAGACTGTCTTTTGAATAATCTTTTGGCGAATGATCTATCGAATTGCCCGGCGGATAACCCGGATCGCTGATCTTGCGCAGCAGATTGCGAGCCTGAATCTCCAACCCCGAAATCTTGTTCGCCACCTCGTGGCCAATCCCCGCGCCCAATTCGCCGCTCAGCAATATCGGATGCAGAAGTTGCACCCGCCGGTCGAGCGCGTCTTCCGTGAGCAGCGCCGAGAAGAGGGCGGCGCCGACGTAAGCGCTTCGCAGGTTCTCGCGCGAGAAAGCGTCCGGTTCGCGGTGGAAGAAGAAGGCGGTGTGTTGAACCTCTCCGAGCGATTTTACCGGAACTCCGAGGCAGGACTCGAAATTGAAATAATCGAGCAGGCGGGCGAAGCGGGCGCGCGATTTCTCGTCAATGCGGTTCTCAAAAACAAAATTGCCTTCGCGGATAACGTCTTTGACAGGGCTGTCGTTCAGGCCGTAGGAGGCGGCCCGGTTGACTGAGCTGAGGCCGACCTGCGCCAGCGACGAGATGACTTGCGAGGCAGGGTTCATCCAGAAGATCGCGCCGGCCTGCGCCCGCAGCGACTCCGTCATCCAGGAGAGCGCCGTCTGCAGGCGTTGAATCGGAGTTTCCTCCCGCGCCTCGATGAAAGTCAGATCGGGAAAGACCGTCGCCTTGTCCGTTTCCTGCTTGTGTTCGGCGCGCCAGGGTTTGATCGTCTCGCCATTGGCCAACCGGAGGAAGAATTGCTCGAGGTCGCACAAATCCAGCGGCTTGGGGAAGACCTGCGACACTTCAATCTCTTCGATCTCCGCCGCGCGTTCGGCCAGCGAATCCGGACTGCTCATCACGCAAATGCAGGCCTGGCTCTCGTGTTTCCTGGCGCGCCTGACCAGATCAAGCCCGTCGCAATCCAGCAAATTCAAATCAACCAGGATCAGGCCCCAGTTTTTTTGATTGAGAATGGGAAAAGCTTCGGCGAGCGATCCCGCCTGCGCCACTTCGCAACCGTGCTGACGGAGCCAGGCGGCCAGCGAATCTCGCACTTCCGTGTGATCGTCAACCACCAGAATCGGCCCTACCAAAGCGCAAACTTCCGGGGTAATCATCTCCCCTGTTTCCGGGGCCGCAATCGTAATCACCGGATCGCTCGCTTCATCAGCGCCGCCGCCGACCTGATCGAAAACTTCAAGCGCGCGCTCACGCTGCCGCAATCTCGTCTTGACACTCAACCAGACTCTTTTTCGATTACTGTCAATGCGGGTTATGACGGCTTCGACTCGATCTTCAACCCATAGCAATTCTTCCGGGCGGGCGATGGTTTTTTCGGACAGTTCGTTGAGCGGGACAAAACCTCTGATCCCAGGAGCCACTCTCACAAAGACGCCGTGCGGATGCAGCGACTGGACACAGCCTTCGATCACGCTGTTCTCGCGATAGCTTTTCAAAAAGTCCTGCCAATTGTCGCCCAGCAGGTTGCGCCGGCTTAGTTCCAGACATTTGTCCGGCTTCTCCAGGCCGATGACCATCGCCTTTACCAGATCGCCTTTCCGGACTGTTTGCGACGGTTCCAGGTCGGGGTCCAAGGCCAGTTCGCGGCGGCGCACGTAGGCCTTCGTCCGGTCGCCGAGGCGCAGAAAGACACCGAACGGCAGGACGGATTCGACAATTCCCTCGACCTCTTGTCCAAGCTGATAGCGAGACATGGCGCTCCTCCAAAGCGGTTATAAACCGTAGATGAGGAACAGCGACTTACAAACTCCTTACAATTGGCGTTTCAGCCAACCCCGCTCATCACACTCTCAACTTCCCTTGCGCTTGCTGGCGGCGATCAGCCAGTCCACCAATTCCAGCAAATCATCGGACGCCGCCGCCTCGTTGGTCACAAACGAATGCGTCTTTCCCTGGTCTTCGACAGTAACCTCGTACTGAAACTGATCGGGCATTGATTTGCCGCCGGGTTTCGCGGGCTGATCGAAGAGATCCGCCCGCTCGACCAAATCCTTCATCTCCCGCTCCTGTTTCGGAGAGAGTTGTTCGGAATCAATTTCGGCGCGGACTTTCAAGCCTGCGATCCCGCCGGATTTTTTAACACTCACGCGCATCGCTTTCCTCCTCCAAAAAGGCGGGACAATTTGGCAAATTGTCCCACCTCAATTTCACGGATGATTTTCACCGTCTACGAGTAGCGTTTACAACCAGCCGTCCCACTCCTGCCGCCTTCGCCTTTCTCGCGGAAGTCTGGCCGACCTTGATGCCGACGACATCCCAGGCGTCGCGCACAGCGCGTTGCTCGACGCTGTCCGCGCCGTAGAGTTCTCTCGCGACATCGAATGTCGCAGTAGCGCAATCCTGAAACTCCGAGTCCGTACGCAACCGGTCGCGCAGCGTCACATACCAGATTCGTCCCGCGCGCTCCCAGGCGAAACCTCCGAGCCGGATGGCCAGTTCGTAAAACGCCTTGTTCGGGATGCCGGAGTTGATGTGCACGCCGCCGTTGTCGTCGCTGGTTTTGACGAAATCTTTCATGTGCGCCGGTTGATCGTCCTTGCCGATCAACGGGTCGTTGAAGGCCGTGCCGGGCGCCTTCATCGAGCGCAGCGCGACACCCTTGATGCCTTTTGCAAAGAGTCCCTTGCCGATCAGCCAGTCGGCCTTATCGGCCTTTTGTTTGCGTGCGTACTGCTTGACCAGCGATCCGAAGACGTCGGAGAAGTGTTCGTTGAGCGCCCCCGGCTGATCTTCGTAAACCAGGTCAGCCTCGTATTGAGTCACGCCGTGAGTTAGTTCGTGGCCGATGACGTCCAGACACTTGGTGAACCGCTCGAATATCTGCCCGTCGCCGTCGCCGTAGACCATCTGCTGCCCGTCCCAAAACGCGTTCATATATCTGCGCCCATAATGAACCGTCGAATCGAGCCGCATTCCGTGGTCGTCAATCGAATTGCGCCCGAAGACCTTCTGGTAAAAATCGTAGGTCTTTCCCGATCCGTCGTAAGCTTCGTTGACCATAGCGTCCTTGCTCCTCGGACCGCCTTCGCCGCGCACGAGCTTGCCGGGCAGGACTCGCCTGTTCTGCGCGTCGTAGATCGTGCGCCGTTTTTGTCCGGTGGACACAGCGGCGGCGAAGGCGAAGCTTCCAATCGCCTCGCGCTTGCCGCGCAGGTGGGCGCTGACCTGCAATACGTGGAACGCGAGATCACGTTGTGTGTCATCGCCTTTCTCAGCGAGGTTGCGCAATATGACTGGCGGGATGATGCAACAGACAGGAAAATCGGTTGAATGGGAATGGCTTCTGCTCATAAAAAAACCTCCTTGGATGGTCGTTGAAAACGATCTTGCGAGATCGTCGGGTTTCGAGACTGAGGGGAACACGCGTTCGCGTTCGCCTTTAAAGAAAGGGCAACGGAGGGGGACGGCCTTCAAGAAAATATTTTCAATGCGTCATCGCGTAAACGATCAAATTCATCCCGAGCTTGTAGGCCGCCAGCCCGTATTTCAACGGGTAGCGCGGGTCGTCAATCCATTCCCACGCGTCGCCATTGTCGCAATTGCGGGCGATGAAGACCATCACGCGGCCTGTGTCATCAACTATCCCTTCGTAATGCGGAACGTATCCATCCCGCTCGTACGTTCTGCCGTTGTAAAGGTAGTTTTGGAACAGCGGAACCTGGACGACTTCGTTGATGTCGAAATAGCAGTGAAATATCGGATGATCCAGCGGCAATTCGCGGATCGGATATTCGGGGAAGACCTTGCGCAACTGCTCCTGCACGTTCCGCCACTCGTATTCGCCCCAGAAATCGTCGAGCATCAGGAAGCCGCCGCGCGTCAGGTATTCGCGCAGGTTCGCCGCGTCTTCCGTCGAAAGCTCCATATAGCCAGGCTCGACGATGTAAACGAACGGATATTTGAAGAGGTCTTTGTCTTCGGGCGCGCAGGATGTCGGGTCGTCGGATATCGCAAGGCTGCTTTGACACCAGTTGCGCAAGCCCATGATGAATTGCTCGTCGGCTTTCGGGTAATCGGTCATCCATCCTCCGCGCCACCCAATCGAGCCATATTCGAGGCGCGCGAACGTGAACTCCAATTTCCGATGGGGATTGCTGGAATCGTTTCGAGACCTGAAATCGGATCGCGACGGCAAACGCTGGCTCTGAGCGGACGAAGAGAGCAACAACAAACAGATCAGGAGCAATACGAACGCTGTCGCTTTCATCGAGGCTTCCTCTGTCGGCGCGCAGGAAACGCGGGGAAAATGTGAAGGTCACGACGATTGATGATTCACGGCGGCCTCCGCGCTATCGCTTTCATCAGCGGAAGCAGGCGCGGTTTCGATCTTCAGAAATCGCAAAAACGCTTCGTCTGTTAAAGCCGCCGCAACGCCTTCTCCAATCGCCCGTCCGTCGGGATGCGACCAGATGCGCAGATCATCGCGCGCGAACCCAACATCGGCCAACATCCGCCTGCGGTCTGTTAAGGCATAGGTGTAAAAGTTTCTGGTCATTCAATGACCTCGGTCTTGCAGGGAATTTAAACGCCGGCTGAGTATAGCCCGTAAAGCCGCGCGCCGCGATAGTAATGCTCCAAAATACGCCCGAAAACATAGCCGCGTTCAGCCATCAGCGCGGCGCCAATCTGGCACAGTCCCACGCCGTGCCCCCATCCGCCGCCGATCAGCGTGAATGCGCCGCTCGATTCATCGCTCTCGACCACGAAAGCCGAACTGTAAAGATGCGAAGGCGAAAGCGCGCGGCGAATCTCAAGCTCTTTGCCGATGACCATCGTCTCGCGTTCGCCTACGATCCGCAGCCGCGTGATGCGGCCTGAAGCTCCGCGCTCGACCGGCTCAAGCCTGCGGACGAAGCCGAAATCAACGCCGAGTTTTTTTTGCAGTAATTCCTGCAACTCGTCCTGAGTTATCATCACGCGCCAGCGATAAAAGTCGGTGGTCTCCTGATCGAAGTCCGGCAGAATTTTGCCTAGGATGTTTTTGTCATTCGTGTTGCAGAATGCGGGCGGCGAATTGCGAATCCAACGTTCAGCATTCGCCTCTTCGGTCAGAGGCAGATCGAAGCCTTCAGGAAACTTTTCGCCGTCGTACGAAACAGCGAGATAGGGCTTCGGCGAATCTTCCCAGGCCGCGTCGTAACTTTCGGTCATCCCGCCGCAGGATTTCGAGAACCGCGCGTCGCACAGTTCATCGCCGTAAACCAGAACCTGCCCCGGTGTCGCGCTGATCGCTTCGTGGACTTTCGCCGAAGTCGCTTTCGTAACGCCCTGGTAGCGCTGGCAGTGATCGTCGGCGCAAACATCGAAGCCAGCGTGGCTCTCCTGATCGTACCAGCGGATCAATTGCTTCTCGCCGCCAGATGTTTGAATCGCAAACGCAGGTTTGCGCCGCTCCTTCTTCCACGGCTTCATCTGCGCCAGCAACCAGCTACGCGAGATGATCGAGTGAGCTTTGAGCAGTTCCGGATGCGAATTCGCGCTCATCTCGGACGAGATGACGCTGGCCAGATAAGCTTCAATCGGAACTTCGTTGATGACAGCCAACTGGCCGTCGGCGTCTAGCCTGATCTTCAACGCGCCCTGAAACTCCTGATCCTGTTTCCGCTGCCAGTGGAAATCAACGCCGATGGTGACGTCGCGGATAACGAACGAGGCTGATGGTTCGACAGGCGTCAAACGATACTCCGAAGCCGAAAGGCCGCGCCAGCCGGTGTCGCGCACGATTTCAACGCCGGCGCCGGACGGCTTTGCGCGATAGCTCCCAGCCTCCAAACGCTCGCCAGCGGAGTTCACGAAAGCGCCTTTCAGATCAAAAGCCACGTCACTCGCGCCGGTCATCAAACCGACCGCAACCGACGGCTCACGCTCAATCCTGCGAATGCTCATCAAACAAAGCCTCCACGACTCGACCGAAGCGCGCGTCATCCAGCGTCACCTCGGCGTAAATTTCTTCGACATCCCGCGATGTGATCTTCGCGAAATGATCCGGCTGCGGCACAACCAGAACGCCCGCGAGGTCAATCGCAGCAGGGCTGACCGTCAGCTTCACATCGCCTTCGGCAAAATAACGATCAGGCCGATGTTTGCCGCGCGGGAAAATTATCACTGTCCACCGATTGGCATCGCGCGTCACAACCAGATTGATCATCGGCTCCGATTCGGCGCCAGTGATTTCGGCAAGAAGTTTCTCAACTCTGTCGAACCATCCGATCAAAGCGCCGCGATCATTGCCGCAGGCGATCAATGCGTTCAGCCGGTAATGCGTCAGCGTGAACGCTTCAATTCCAGAATCGTTCGACAAAGCCCGTCTGTCCCAGCTTTCGATCTCGCGCAGCATCGGCAGCCGTTTTCGTTCGCAAGCCTGAAAGTGCAAATGGTCGGGAGCCGAAGCTCCGCACGCCGCGCCGTTGTACAAAACGAAATACCCCGCGCCCAAATCCAGCGCCAGATCGAGCAGCGTTCCGAAATTGCCCGCTATCGTTTGCGGAATGTGGCGGCGCGAGGTGATTACCAGATGTTGCGGCAAGACCGGAAACGGATTGTAGAGCGCGACGAAATCATTGCCGTACGCTACTCCTCGCTCTTCCGCCGGCAGATTGTCTGCGCACAGAAAACACGGACGCTGTTTGATCGTCGCCGCGTCAACTTTCGCGCCGGTGCTGACGATTCGTTGCGGGTTGAACTGGGCCAGGACTTCGGAGCCTCTGGCCGAAAGCCGTTTGTATTCCACCCGCGACAGCCCCGCGACCGCGTCGCGCAGCATCGGCCAGGTTTCAAGCTGCTGTTCGAGCAATCCTTCAACCATGCTGCGAAAATCCGGCTCGGATTTATTCGGCAGATAGGCGCGCAACGATTCGATGCCGATGACTCGTTCTTCCCAGTTCATTGCGTCGCGCCTTTCGTCTTCTTCCGCGCGTTGAATTGTTGTCGCGCCAGAATCTCAATCGTCCGCAGCCGGTCTTTGTAAGTGTCGTAGCGGTTCGCGGTCTGAAGCGGCAGCGCGCTGTCGGAATTGCCCGACCAGCGGCGCGCGAAATAGAGCGAATCGTAAATCCGCCCGATCTCGTACTCGCGGCTGACGCGCAGCGCGACGGCGTAATCTTCGCCGTAGCTCGTGTTCGGCAATCCGATCCGGCGCAGGACGGCCATGTCGAAAGCGCGCGGCGCGCCAAGCCCGTTGATACGCAGCGCGTTGTTGCGCCCGTTCTCGCGCGTCCATTCGCGGTGATCAATCAATCCCGGCGGCAATTCGTTCAGATCGAAATCAACAATCGTGTACGAGCCGATGACCATCGCGAACTTACCGGAATCGAACTCCGCGACGATCCGCGCCAGCGTGTTGTCGCTTGAATAAATGTCGTCGGAATCAAGCTGCACGGCGTAACGCCCGCAATGCGCCGAATAGATCGCCTCGTTCCAGCATCCGCCGATGCCGTAATCGGTTCTTGACGGAATGATGTGAATCAATCGGCCATTTGCTTTCACGGTCTCTTGGGAGTGATGGGAGTGATGGGGCTGGTGGGAGGAATCGCTTAGAGCTGCGCCGCCGTGATTTTCTTCTTTTGATGCATTCGGCATCCCGTTATCAGCCGCAAGTTCACGCAACACGTCTGTCGTGCCGTCGGTCGAATGGTTGTCAACGACAATCACGTTGAACGGGAAATCGGTCTTTTGCGCGAGCGCGCTTCGCACGGCGTCGGCGATTGTCTTGACGCGATTGCGCACCGGAATGATGACGCTGGCTTTGACCGGGAATTGTTCGCGCGATTCGGGCAGTTCGGCGAAGTTCGGTTCGAGCTGCGCGCCGATGCGTCCCAGATGTTCGGTCGCGATCTTCTCCATCTCGATCTGATAATCGCGTTTTCGCGGGTCAACGTAATCGAAAATCTTTTCGCCCGTCGCGCGCGAGTCAACCGCGACGCGCGTGTAGAGCGGTTCGGGAATGCGAAAGATCGTCGAGTTGATCGAAAGCTTCAGCCGCAGATCGTACAACCCGCCCCAGCGGATGTCGGATGAAATTCCGCCGCGCTCGCGCATAGCCGTCTCAACCGCTTCGCGCGAAAGCAAAATCAGCGAGCCAAAATCGAAGTTGTCGCGGATGGCGCCGAGTTGATAATCAATCAGCGGATGATCGGTGATTTCATCTCCGTTACGCTCGCGGAAATCGGAATAACCCAGAGCCGCGCCTGTGTCGTCCGCCACCTGAACGAATCTTTCCAAAACGCGCGCGCCGAGTTCAACCTGGCCGCCGGGCAATGCCAGCAGCAGGTAATCCGTTTGCCACGATTCGATCAGAGAATTGACCGCCGGGCCTGAAAAGAACGCGTCCACCTTGATCGCCTTCGCGCCTTCGGGCAGGGCGGGCGGCGCGTCCTGATGCAGACACAGAATCCGATCAGCCAGAGGATGATTGATGATTTGCCGCGTTAAAGTTTCAAGCTGTTTATCTTCGGTGTAAGGAATTGCGATGGTGAGTCTCTTCATTATTGATGGTACTGCCTCTCTACTTCTGTGTACTTTTCAATTTCGGATCGAGTCTTTCGGCTTTGCGCAAAGCCTCCTGCGAAGCCTCGATCTGTCCCTTCATTTTCAACGCCGCGCTCAACTGGTACCACGCCTGCGCCGATTCGGGATCGAGCGCCGTCGCGGTCTCCAACCGTTCAACCGCGCCCGCGATGTCATTCTTCCGCATCAGCGCCAGCCCCAGGTTGAGATGCGCAGGCGCGTTCTGGTCGTCCAGTTTGATCGCTTCCTGAAATTCCGTGATCGCCGCGTCGTAATTCCCCGCGCGGAGCAGCGACAAGCCCAGATTGTTGCGCGACTCGATCAGGCTGGGTTTGAGTTTGACGGCCTGCCGCAGGACCGCGACCGATTCTTCCGTCTCGCCGTTTTCTCGCAAAGCCACACCCAGAGCCGTCAACGCTTCAGCCGATTGCGGATTCAATGTCACCGCGCGCCGCGTCACCCCGACCGCTTCGGCGACATCGGCTGGCGTCGCGCTGCGCAGCAGAGCCGCGCCGAGAGCTTGCAGAGACGCGGCGTCGTTCGGCTTTAATCTCACCGCTTCGCGCAACGACACAATCGCCCCGGCGAAATCTCCCATCAGCAATTTGCCATTGCCCAGGAAAAAATGAGCCTCGGCCAGATCGGGTTTGACTTTGATCGCCTGCTCGAACGATTTCATCGCGCCTTCCAGATCGCCCATCTGGCCCAGGATGAAACCAATGTTGGTGTGAACTTCGACTGAGTCAGGTTTGAGCTTCGCCGCGTAACGAAACTCGGCGATGGCTGCGTCGAGCATCTGCTGGCGATGCAGCAAAGAGCCGATTGAAATGTGAAGCCCGGCGTCGCTCGGGTTCAGTTCCACCGCTTTGCGGAACGCTTCGAGCGCGCCTTCCAGATCGCCTTTTTGTTCGAGCGAGGAGCCGAGATTCTTCCAGGCGTCCAGATAATCCGGCTTCAATGCAATCGCTTCGCGGAATTCGGCGATGGCTGGATTGAGTTGCCCGCCCTTGCCGAGCGCGAGTCCGAGCGCGTTCCGCGCCTCCGCGTTGCGTGGGTTTGATTGAACGGCGGCGCGCAGCTTTGAGATCGAGACCTCCGATGATTTCCGCGCGGAGTCTGAGCGGCGTGTTTTCCTGGCTGTCTGAGCAACGACCAGGCTAGCGCTCAGTATCAGACAGGCAATGACGGCGGCAATCAACCGCAGAGATAAAGGCATATTCGTTCCAGGAAAATTTCAGGTTTCGATGCGTAGCATATTGAACGGCTCGCATGCGGGTCAAGCAGGTTATTGATCGCCGCCGCGCTTCTCCGCAATGTCTTTCTGTGCTATTCCTAAGCCACGATGAATCCCGCGAAAACAATCCTGCTTCTTTCGCTGGCTTTCGCCTTCGCGCCAACCGAGATACGCGCGGGCGAATGTCTGCCCGTGAAGGTTCGTAATCCCGAAGGCAATTACATAGTCCCTGGCGTGATGGGCGGCATCGTTTACCGTAGCGTTGACGGCAAAGAATTGTCGCTCGACGCTTACGTGCAAAAACGCGGGCGCAATCGTCCGGTGGTGATCGTCGTTCACGGCGGCGGTTGGAACAGCGGCAGCCGCATCGCGTTCGTTGGACAGTTTCTGGAAATGCTCACGCGCGCCGGCTACAACTGGTTTTCGATTGATTACAGGCTCGGCGGAATTCAGGATTACAAAGTCGCGATGGACGACGTTCGAGCCGCCATTGAATTCATCCGCTGCCACGCCAAAGAATTCCGCATTGACCCTGAACGCATCGCGCTTGTCGGAGAAGACGCGGGCGCGCATCTGGCGGCGATGCTTCTAACTGAAAAACCACCGGGAGTGAAAGCAGCGGTGTTGATCGGCGGGTTCTACGACCTGCGCGAAACCCCGAATCTCAAATCTCAAATTTCAGATTCCGAGTTTCTCGCTGGAGCTTCGCCAATCGCTCATCTCGCCAAAGCGATGCCCGCCGCGATGGTCGTACACGGCTCGGCAGACCGCGAAGCGCCACCGGAACAGGCGGCCAAATTTTGCGAGGCCGCGCGCGGAGCCGGATCGCGCTGCGAATACTTGCCGGTTGACGGCGCAATTCACCGAGCCGAAAACTGGCTGCCGCGTCAATGGGGCTACAAAGCGGCCATCCTTGCCTGGCTCGGCAAAGAATTGGGATTGGCGCAGCCCGATCACGAACCTTACTCGACGAATCTCAAAAAAGACATAGTTTTCAGCCCGCGCCACAAATTGAAACTCGACGCTTACATTCCGAATGGCCGCGGCCCCTTCCCCGCCGTCATCATCGCGCACGGCGGCGGATGGGAGGCGGGAGATAAAGTGACTTACGTCGAGCCGCTTTTCGAGCCGCTGGCTCAAGCCGGCTTCGCGTGGTTCTCGATTGATTACCGCCTGACGCCGCAATCTCGACATCAGGATCAGTTGGAGGATTTGCGCGAGGCGATTCGCTACGTGCAAAGCCGCGCCGGAAGTTTTCGCATTGATCCGCGTCGCGTGGCCATTCTCGGCGAATCGGCGAGCGGGCAGATGGTGGCGCAGATCGCAACTGAAAAACGTAAAAACATTGCGGCGGCGGTTTCGTTTTATGGCGTCTACGATTTCGTCTCAATGGTCAAAGAGATCACGCCGCGCTCGATTCCGGCGCGACTGTTCGGCTTCAACAAGCTCGATGACGAAGCGCGCGAAACGCTGCGCCGTTATTCGCCGCTTTACAACGTGAACGCGGAGATGCCGCCGATGCTGCTCGTGTGCGGAACGAAAGACGGATTATTCGGGCAACAGGAAGCCTTCACGCGGAAACTGGAAGCCGCAGGCGTGAGCCACGAAGCCTTCACGCTCAAAGACGCGCCGCATGGAGTAGAAAACTGGGAAGGCCATCCAGAGTGGATAGAATACAAAACAAAGCTGGTCGAATGGCTGAAAGCGAAACTCGCTCCACGAAAATAGGATGAGAATCAGAACCGGTATATTTTTGCCTTTGCTTCACTCGCTTTTCGCCTCGCCGAAAACGATCTTCGCCATTTCCAGCACGTAACGATGCGTGTTGCGTTTCAACTGTTGAAAGTTATCCGTGTTGATTTGAACAGCGATGGCCATTCGCTGTTTCGGGAAGTATTCAACTTCCGACAGGTAACCAGGAAACCATCCGCCGTGACCGTAAGTCACGCCCCATTCAGTTTGCCGCACCTGCACGCCCAGGCCGTATTTGTCGCCCCTGCCGGTCTTCGCGGGCACGGCGTCGAGCAGTTGTTCTACCGTCGCCTGCCTCAACACTCTGCCTTCGTACAAAACCTTCGCCCATTTCGCCAGGTCTTCAGACGTCGAAGCGAATCCGCCTCCGCACCATTCCATTTGCGGGTTGACGATGAATTTGCCGTCAATGATCGTGCGGCCTTCAAATCCGAACGGGCTGTTGGGCGCGACGTAGCCTGTGATCAAACCGGGAATCACGCGACTGTCTGAAGGCAGCGTCTCTCGCAGTTTGAACGGCGTCAGGATTCGCCGCGCGACTTCGCCATAAACAGTCTTGCCCGAAGCGCGCTCGAAAATCATCCCGACCAGAATGTAATTCGTGTCGGCGTACGACCAGCCTTTGCCGGCTTCAAACAAAGGTTTGCTGTCGAGGACGTAGGCGACAAGCTCTTCGGGTTTCCAAACCTTGTCGGGCTGTTCACGCAAAATTTTGATGAAGTCTTTGTTGAGCACGTGCTCCGGGATTCCGCTGCTGTGATTCATCAGCATTCGCAGCGTGATCTGCCGTGCGTTCGGCAAACGATCAAACCACGATTCCCTGCCCAGCCATTTCTCGATCCTGTCATCGAGGTTGAGCTTGCCTTCTTCGACGAGTTGCAGTGTGACGGCTGAGACGTAGGTTTTGCCGATGCTGCCCGCAAGCATGCGATCCGCTGGTTTCAACGCGCGTTTGGCTTCGAGGTCGGCATATCCAACCGAAACGCCCACCGTGCGGCCGTCAGGCGCGGCGACGCCGACAGTCACGCCGGGAAAACCTCCGTCGTCGCGCAGCTCGATCAGCTTCACCAGAATGCGCCTGCGGAGGTCGCCGAAATTGACTTTGCCGATTTGCGGATTGACCGCCTGCGATGCGGCGGTTGAGGCGCCGTTGTGATCTAGCGTAACCACCGCGCAAATCAACGCAGCCAGGAGGAGAAAGCGGACGCCAGTTTTGTTGATCATTGAACCTCTCATCTATTTCTGTTCAGCGGGCAGCGGGTTGTTCACGTCAAACACGATCCGCCAATTCCCTTTCGCGTCGCGCTTCCAGACGCGCGTGTAATAGCCTTTCTCGATCTTGCCGTCGCTCAGCTTCAATTCGTAACTGCCGTAGCAGTAGCCGAGATCAGCCGCGTTCGAGACATCGGCCTTGATCGGTTTGCCGTCGAGCGTTGATTCCTGTTGCCCGATCCAGTCTTGCAAAATGTGGGCGCCGAAGACGGGCATCTTCGACTGGCGGTAGATTCGCGCATCATCGCTCAAAAACTTCCGCCAGGCTTCCGCCGCCTTGTCCGATTTGGCGATGTCGAAAAACGTCTGATCGGCTTTGGCCAACGCCGCGCGCTCGTTTTCGATCTTCAGATTCGCGCCGGCAGGTTTTGTCTTCCACTGAGGCGCCGCTCTGAACGGCGCGTCGAGCGGGGCGAACGCGCTTTGCAACCGCACGCCCATATCAACCACGACTCGCCAATCGCCGCCGCTCTGTTTCCTCCAAACCGAAAAGAAAAGCCCGTGAGCCGTCGGGCGGTTTTGCCCGCTGTGATCTTCGACGGTGAAAGGCCCGGTCGAATAGCCCAGGTCGCCCGATTGCGCGACATCGCCGTAAATCGGCGCCCAGTTCAGAACGGTTGGCGGAAGCTTCGCAGGCGCGGGCTGTTTGGCGAACGCCTCTTTTGTGTTGACCGGATGCGGTTGGAAATTGACGCCATCGTCGGCAAAAAACGCGATGAAAGCCTCGCGGACGCCCTTCTCCACCGACAACTTTGCGAACGCGCGTTCGGTGTCGGCCATCTTCAGCAGCCCCTTAGGCAATTCTTTCTCCTGCGAAAAGACTATCAATGCCGAGGCGATGATCAAAATCGCCACTGAAAAAATCCGTTCCATATTTTGCTCCTCCTACAATTTTGAATTGTGAAGGAGACAATACGATCAATCGAATGAAAAAGGCTGTGAACGTGGCCGAAGGTTCATAACTTTTACAAGTTTTTACGCCAGCCTCCGCTCACAGCCTTTTGTTTTTTCGCTTCGGCTATTTCGCCTCAGGCAATTTGAACTGCGCTTCGTCCACATGCGCGTTGTGTTTTATCTCTGTGAATTTGCGCGTGGAGGAATAGGCGTTGTCGAGATACGAAGTGCGGATAGTATGCGGAACTTTTACGCCATCAACTTCGCGGTAATCCTCGTAATCGGTCTGTTCGGGATCAATGCCGATGGGCGTTTCGGTCGTCACGACTCGGCGCAGAAGCAATCCCGTCTCCTTATCGAAGAGGTAACGCACGCGCCGTTTGTCCGGCAACGCTCCGCGCAAAGCGACGGCCTCTCGGTCGCCGATCTTCTCGTAACCGCCGAAGCCCAACCGGACCTTAGGGTCGTTGATCTGCAGCGGAGCTAAACTCAGGGCGAGCGAACGCGCGCGCATCAAATCAACGCCGTCCATTGCGCGGTCTTCGCGGGCGTTTTTGATCCAGCCCGCTGAGCCGTTGAACTTCTGCGTGGATGCGGACTGCGGCAACGCAACGTTGAGCGTGTATTGGCCGGGCGCGGCGAAATTGATCTCCAGCGGGAAGCCCTGGCCGTTGGCCGCGACGCTCTGGCCTTTGATGACGCGCGTCTTGATCTTCTCGACGGCTTCTTTGCCCCCGACGGCTTGAGTGTATTTGGCTAGAATCTCTTCGGGCTTCGGCGGCGCGCCCGACGGCCTCGCTTCTTCCTTCGGCGTCACACGCGGAAGCGGCGGCACGCTGGCGGGATGTTCATGTCCCTGATGGCAGGTGTAGCAGGAGACCTGCGGGCGTCCGTTGAAGAATTGCTTGTTCAAATCCATCGTCATCTGGATCATTCGGCGCGCGATCTTTTTGTGGTTGTTGTCGTCCTTGTCGAACTCGAACTGGCCATTGGTTCGGACGTGACAGTCGGCGCAACTCATGCCAAGCGCGGCGCTGATGTAATTCATCATCGGACGCATCTGCGAAGCGGGCAGCCCTTTCAGCGCCTGAATGTTTTTGTAATGCTGCTCCATCGTCTGTTCGGTGGCTTGCGCGCTCGCTTCCTGTTCATCGGACGATGCGATTGCTCGCTGTGGCGGCATCAATTCGGCGAGCGAAAAAGCCACCGCCAACAGGAGCGCAAGCGCGGTTACGCCACACTTGACCTTAGCTTGAAACATATTTTTTTCCTCCAGTAATATGTGTGGGGTGGCGGCGTGTTCATCACAACGCGCCCTCTCCGAATGGGCGGACATCATACAGCATTTAAGCAAGTGGCTGAAACTCGCTTGTGGATCGGAATGTGAAAAGTCGCTGGCGATTTAAGGCGATTGATGCGTGAGTTATTTCCTGATAAAACACTCTCTCACAGTCCAATACGACAAACACTTCACGGTTTACGACATGCACGATCTTGCGCAGAAGATTGGTGTGATCAATCTGGTATCCCTGATTTTCGGGATAGTGCAGTGGATTAATCCGAACTGGGATATCTTCGTCAAATTGTCAGTCTCCGCCGCGCTCATCGGATTGGTGGTGATTGACCGAATCCTTCCGCGTGAGGGGCGAGGATTCAGACTTTATCTTCATACATTTTGGGGAGCGCTGCAGGGCGCGGTTCTGGGCTATTTCCTGTCGGCAAGTCTTTTTTCTGACCCGATCTACGAAGCTTTTACCATCTCTCCGGGTAATAACAGTCTGATAGGCGATAACAGTCTGCTAAGCCCTGAACCGATTTATATCCCTACTGACAAAACCAAGCTCAGCAACGTAGGCTATGGGGTGGTGATGGGCTGCGCGGCCATCGGCGGGTTGGTCGGTCTGTGTTCAAAACTTCTTCAATTCTACGACGAAGCCAAAGTGAAGGCGCTGGGAAAGAGCCGCGTCTTTATCATCCTGTGCCTGATCGCAGTGATCGGAGCGTCTGCGGGAGGATACGCTCTGGGCGAGCAACGAGGTATAAAAGAGAGCATTGAGGATGCAAAGAAATACCTGGAAAGAATCCCTCCCGGCTCAGCCGACGGCGTGTTGATAAGGGATGCTTACGAGCAACTGACAGAAATTTCGCAGCGGCGAAGACTGATAATGTATGTGGGATTCCTCGCGTCGGTGACATCGCTTATCGGTTCCGCAATTTTCGCCGCTTCGCTGGTTGGAGATGACATACAAGCAACTAACAAGGATTGAAGTTGTCATGATCATAAGCAAAGCAACAATTCCTTTCTCTGATCTTGCGCTCTCCCGGCGTCTCGAACGCGCCGAGGGGCGCAGCAACGCCGACTTTGTCGAAGCCAGAGCCAGTCTCTTTCCTGACAGCGGCGCGCAATGGATTGAAGTCGCAGGCGCTTACGCGATGTTCGACGGAGTAGGCTCGCCGCTGACGCAGACTTTCGGACTAGGCGTGTTCGATCCGGTCACGCCCGCCGAGATGGAGAAGCTTGAAGAGTTTTTCCGACAGCGCGGCGCGCACGTCCATCACGAAGTCAGTCCGATGGCCGACCCGTCATTGCTGACCTTGCTCAGCGAGCGCGGCTATCATCCAATTGAATTGACCAGCGTGATGTATCGTCCGATCAGCAGCGGCGCGCAGCTCGCGTCGCCGCGCAACGAAAAAGTTCAGGCGCGTCTGATCCGGAGCGGTGAAGAGGAGCTTTGGGCGCAGACGGCGGCCAGCGGGTGGAGCGGGCTGACAGAGTTTAACGACCTGATGATGGATTTGATGTATATCACGGCGAAGAGGTCAGGCGGTCTCTCATTCCTTGCGGAACTTGACGGGCAAGCAATCGCGGCGGGCGCATTACTCATCCACGATGGAGTGGCGTTGCTGGCCGGAGCAAGCACGATTCCCGAAGGCCGCAGGCAGGGCGCGCAACTGGCGCTGCTCGAAAACCGCTTGAATTACGCCGCCGAATCGGGATGCGATCTGGCGATGATGTGCGCGGCTCCGGGCAGCGCCTCGCAACGCAACGCTGAACGGCAGGGATTCCGCATCGCGTACACGCGCATCAAGTGGGAGTTACGGCGCGCTGAAGCTTCATAGTCGGCAAATAGTTTCAACACAAAGGGTCGAAGGGTCAAAGAGACAAAGAAAACTAAATCTCGGTTTGATATGGTTACTTTGACCCTTCGACCCTTTGCGGTACAAAGCTCTAGGCCACGCATGCCGCCGAAGCCGCTTCCTCGCGCCGCACGGCCAGCGCGAACGCCCGCGACAAATCTTCGATCAAATCATCAACGTCTTCGATGCCGACCGAAATACGAACCAGGTCCGGCGGCGGCGCAAGTTTATCTCGCAACGCCTGCGGGATGCTGGCGTGCGACATGCGGCAGGGCAGGCTGATGGTTGAACCGACCGAGCCGAAGCTGACCGCAATGTCGAAAAGCTCTGTGGCCTCGACCACCTGCCGCGAAACCTCCGCGTCGCCGGTCGTGAAGCTGATGACCGCGCCGTCGCCTTTGGACTGGCTGCGGTGGATTTCGTGGCCGGGATGATCGGCGAGGCCCGGATAGTAGACTCGATCAACCGCCGGGTGCTGCGAAAGAAACTGCGCGACCTTTCGCGCCGATTCGTTCTGACGCTCGACGCGCAGCGACAGCGTCTTCATCCCTCGCAGCAGCAACCAGGAATCGAACGGACTCAGGCCCGCGCCTTCGGCGTTTTGATGAAAAGCTATCTGGCGATAGAGGTCGTAATCGTTCACGACCAGCGCGCCTCCGGTCACGTCGCTGTGACCGCAGAGAAACTTTGTCGCCGAATGAACGACGACATCCGCGCCGAGTTTGAGCGGTTTCTGGAAGCACGGCGAGAGCATCGAGTTGTCAACGGCGAGCAGCGCTCCGGCCTCGCGCGCGACCTGCGCCAGCGCGCGAATGTCCGCGATGCGCATCGTCGGGTTCGACGGAGTTTCGATCAGGATCATCCTGACGCGCGGGTTCAAGGCTGCGCGCACGGCGTCAATGTCCGTCACGTCAACGTAACGCACGGCGATTCCCTGCCGGGGCAAAATCTGATCGAGCAATCGCACAGTGCCGCCGTAAAGATCGTCGCCCGCCAGAATCTCTTCGCCCGCGCCGACGAAGCGAGTCAGCGCGGTGATGGCGGCCATCCCGCTGGCGAACGCGCAGGCGTATTCAGCGCCTTCGAGCCTGGCGATCTGCCGCTCGACCAGATTGCGTGTCGGATTCCCGCTGCGCGTGTAATCGTATTCGCCGAACTCATCTGATGTGGGTTGGCGAAAAGTCGCTGTTTGATAGATCGGCGGGGAGATCGAACAATACGGGTCGTCAGTGGAATCGAAATGCACGCATTGTGTTGCGGTTTTCATTGTCGAGCGTTCCTCCAAAAAAATGGGGAGTGGAGAATGGGAAGTAGGGAGTAGGGAGTAGGGAATGGGTCTTTTCCCCATTCCCTACTCCCTACTCCCCACTCCCGCTTTTCATCTTTTCAAAGCCTGATCGAGATCGGCGATCAGGTCGTCGGGATTCTCCAAGCCTACCGACAGGCGAACGAGTCCGTCGCTGATGCCTGCGGCGGCGCGCTGTTCGGGCGGCACGTCGCCGTGCGTCATCGAGACCGGATGCGTGATGAGCGTTTCAGCCGCGCCCAGGTTTTCAGCCAGTGAACAAAGCTTGACCGAGTTCATCAATCGCACGCCCGCTTCGACTCCGCCTTCGACCTCGAAAGCAAGCAACGCTCCGCCTGATTTCTGCTGGCGTTTGGCCAGCTCGTATTGCGGGAACGATTCAAGGCCGGGATACGCGATCCATTCGACGCGCGGGTGCGATTCCAAAAATTGCGCGACGCGCAGCGCGTTGGCTGAATGCTGCGCCATCCGCAGCGGCAACGTCTTGACGCCCTGCAACGTCAGCCACGCGGGAAAGGCCGCCTGGATCGCGCCGATGGCGTTGCGGACGAAGGCAAGCTTCTCGTGCAACTCGGCGTTGCGCGTGAGCAGCGCGCCTCCGACCGTCGCGTTATGACCTTCGATGAATTTCGTCGTGGAATGCAGGATGATGTCGGCGCCCAGATCGAGCGGACGTTGCAGCGCGGGCGTCAGCAGTGTGTTGTCAACGACGAGCAACGCGCCGGCCTCTTTCGACAAACGCGCGGCCAGCGCGATGTCGGTCAATTTCAAAGTCGGGTTCGCCGGCGTTTCGATGAACAGAAACTTCGCCGGCTCTTTCAACGCCTTCGCCAGCGCGCCTTCGTCGGATGTGTCAATGAATTCGGATTCAACGCCGAACGGTTCCAGCACTTGTTTCAACAGCCGCACCGTGCCGCCGTAAACCGCCTGCGACAACACGACTCTGTCGCCGGCTTTGAGCAGGGCCAGGCACAGGACCGTAGTCGCCGCCAAGCCTGTGACGTAAGCGGTGGCGAACTCAGCGCCTTCGACCGCCGCCAGACGGCCTTCGAGCGCGGTCACGGTCGGATTGCCTGAACGGCTGTAGGTGTAACCTTTGTGCTCGCCGACCGCCGGTTGCCTATAAGTCGTGGTTTGATAGATCGGCGTGAGCATTGCGCCGGTCGTTGGGTCAGGCGTTGTGCCACCGTGCAACGCTATCGTCTCAAGGAATTGATCAGGTGAAAAATTTGCTGTTGGATTATCCGCAGTAGCCATCGCAGTCTCCTCATGGTTCGCGTGGCAGGATCAAGGCGGGATTCTTTGGGCGCGGAAAATAAAAAACCCCGCGCCACAAGAGTGCGCGGGGTTCTTTGAAACTCTCTGGAAACCCAGCGGCTCTTTAGCAGTCTTTTTACGTGGAGCAAGTCGCCTTAAATCGCCACGTTCAGTTGTCAATATGGCGGGCTTTATAACAGAGCTTTCAGAGAAGTGTCAAGCAACCACTTATACTGCTACAAAATTTATCACAATTTCTTATAACGACTTCGCTCTGTCCGGTGATTGGGTAATGGCGGATTCCGGTCTCATTCTGCGGCAGAGTTGTCATAATCGGTCTGGCGCGCATGTCCATGGCCACGCTTATGTTTTATGGAGAGCGCGCGAAGCGATGATTGAACACTCGCGCTGCCTGATAACCGTATGTCGGCAAAACGTCCGATCCCATATCGCCTGTACCTTTTCCCATCAGCCACGCCAAGAGCCTTCCCCGCAGGTTTTCTCGCTGAACTGACAACTCATTGTGATATTTGGCCCTCCGGGTTTAATGCAATAACTCATCCCGCCTCCGAATCAGGGAATGGAAAATGCTGCTGCCATTGCTCGTGCACGGTGTAAGGGCCAGCGCACTTTCAACAGACAATCAAGACTAACCGGCGATGCTTTAGAGATTATGCGCTGCGCCGCGCACGCTCCCACGCGGGTCTTCGCGCAAGGATCAAATCGCGGCGGATCGCTTGGTCTATTCCCGGCTTAATCATCGGCGCGATTCCAGGACATCGCAGATGAGTCAATAGCGCAGCGGTTCGCCCGAACCAGTTGAGATGGAGACGAAGAGAAAAAGAAAAACGGAGAGATTTTATGAGAATGTATTCCTATGACCAGGTTCTGACAGATGTCAAAGACGTCTACGAACAGCTAACCGGTCTTCCCGCCCCTGAGATTGACATAAAAAAACCCCGCTACCCGCTGCCGAATGGGGTCAATCCCGTGAGCCTGGTGCAAAGCGAAATTGATCAACTCAATATGTATCTGATTAACAGCGGCATCTCAGGGCAGTTATCGAAAACGCCGATGTGGACGCCTCCAGCGGAGATTTACGAAACCCAGGAGGCTTACGTGATCAATTTGGAACTTCCCGGTATGAACCAGGACGAAGTCAACGTGACTCAGGCCAACAACATTCTCACGGTACGCGGCTCGCGGCGATTCAAGAAAGCCAGCGAGGAGTGCAGATATCACACCTCGGAGCGTAACTACGGAACATTCGAGCGGCTCTTTCCGCTGCCGGACAATGCGCAAATGGAAAAGATCAGAAACAAATTCACCAGTGGAATTCTTCAGATCACCATTCCCAAGGTTAAATCCGAGTCGCCAGGGAAATCGGGAGATTAGCAATCATGCCTGGCAGGCTAGGTAGGCTCGGCAATTTTGAAACCGGATGATCGCGGATGAAACAGATTGATCATCGTCCGCCCTCATCTTTCGCTGTTAATAGTTTTTGTCCCAGAGGAGGCAATTCAATGGCTTGGGCTGCGCCAGCACAACATCAAATTAGCAATCCCAACGACGTTATCGGCTCGCAAATTTCAAAGGAAGACATGGAAAAGCTTCAGGAGATACACGAGCTAATCAATCTGTTATTCACGGAGCTGACAACCAGGCCGCCGCAGAGCGCGGCGA
>JAJVID010000068.1:2948-8461 GCA_022072205.1 Acidobacteriota bacterium | reverse complement strand
AGCAATCCCAACGACGTTATCGGCTCGCAAATTTCAAAGGAAGACATGGAAAAGCTTCAGGAGATACACGAGCTAATCAATCTGTTATTCACGGAGCTGACAACCAGGCCGCCGCAGAGCGCGGCGACGCCTTACGTGACGACAGGAATGATGCCCACGATGCCACAGGGGCCTTATGCGCAGTCACTATTCCAATATGGCTGGGGCGCTGCGCCCTATATGAGACCTCCAGGGTTTTAAGGCATCGCGCTCGAAACTAAGAACGCGCAAGCCCCGATACTTGCGTCTCACGCATACCCCCGGGATTTCCGCTTGTTGAGCGGCGATACCCGATAACCATATCCCCATTTTCCACTGCCGAATCTCGCTTCGACAACAATGTGAAGAAGTGGGAGGGGGAGGTGTGTTCCGCGCGCCGACTCGTGAGAACGCCTCCGGATCATTATCAACCGAGGTCCTTGAGACACTCTTATCACTTTAGGAGATTCTTTTATGTTTCCAGGAATGAGTCCTTTCAATCAACTTCAACCGTTCGCCCAGGGAATGGGAGGAGTCAACCCGATCCTTTCTCAACTTATTAACCAACCGGCGCCCCATCCACTGCTGGCTTCTCTGCTGGCTCAGCAAGGGTTGGGACAAGGCTGGGGACAGCCCGCTCACCCCCTGGCCGCTGCGTATATCGCGGCGAACTATCCGGCTCTGCTGCCGATTCTTGCTGATCGCGCTGCGCAGGGGCAGATGGGCTTGCCCTTCCAACCGTTCGGCGTCGGGCAGTTCGCCGGTGGATTCGGACAGCAAAGCTATCCGATCGCCACGATACTCAGTCTTCTCGGACAGCAAGGTTATGGCCCGCAGTTCGGTGGAATCGGGCAACAGACCAATCCGCTCAACACGATATTGAGCCTCGTCGCGCAGCAAAGAGGTCAACAGAGTTTCGGGCAGCAGTTCGGAGGATTCGGTCAACCGGCCAACCCGCTCGGCGTGATACTCAGCCTGATCGGGCAGCAGGGCTTCGGACAGCAGGCTTGCCTTGATCCGTTTACCGCCGCGCAACAGTTCTCACAGTGGACGCAAAGCCAACTGCCGATCAGGCCACTCATCAGCCCGCAACAATACGATCCATTCCAGGCTTCCAGCCTGGCTTCGGCAATCTGCGGACAGACGATTGACCCGTACACGGCTCAGAGCTGTCTGATCTCTCCTTTTGCAGTCAGCCCGATTCAGCAGGCGCTGAGACCGCCGTTTGTGGCCCCCTGGTCAGTGAGCGCTGGCGTAAGCCCGCTGGCGAGTTGTGGAATTCCCCAGGTAATTTCGCCAATGGTAAGCGCCGGAATAGCTCCGCTGGCGAGTTGGGGGATTCCACAGATAATTCCGCCAATAGCGCCTCAAGCGGCCTCCATCGCAGTTCCTCTGGCGGCTCCGATAATGCCGAGCGCCGCGCAACCCTGCGTTTAAGGAGACGGCGATTCTGCGATTTCAATTTTCCGACACCAGTTGGGCTAGCTCAGGCTAGCCCAACTACTTTTATCCTATGGTCTTTTCGAGCCAGCTAATGCAGGCTCTCGACGAGCTGATAATCGGGCAGGAGTACGCCATCGCCGCCTTGACACGCGCGGTCACGCTGGCGCTGGCTGACAGGCGTTACACCGATTCCAACCGCCCGCTGGCGGTGTTTATGTTCGCCGGGCCGGTGGGAGCGGGCAAAATAAACGCGGCCCAGTCGCTCGCCCAGGTGCTGTTCGGCGACGAGCGCAAGGTGACCTACGTCAACTGCCAGTCCCTCAACCAACCATCGGACTCGCTATCGAACTCACCATCGGGCCTGTACCAGTTATCGAACCTGCATGAACAACTGGTGGCCGGAAGCGTCATTACGAGAATGATCTCTCCGTTCAATTCTTCTCCTTTCTCAGTGCTGGTGTTCGAGAGGATTGACAAGGCTCCGCAATCTTTCCGCGATCAACTGGCGATTGCGATTGATCGCGGCGTTCTTTACACGCTGGGCAGCGTCTTTTCGCTGCGGAACACTTTCATCATCCTGACCAGCGACTTGTCGAAGAAACAGACCGATCAGTTGGTGGGCAGAACCATCGGCTTCTTCCGCGACGAGGAAAGCGGCGCAGAGGAGGACGAGCCTCGGCAGCATCTGGTGGTGCTCGAAGAAATTGATAACCTGCTGGGATCCAATCTCGTCAACCGCATTGACGAGATAGTGATATTTGAACGGCTCAACGAACGGAACGTCATCACGCTGCTGGAACGCAAACTGGCCGAGATAAATCGGATGATGGCCGCTTCAGGGATCGGCTTCAAAATCGAGGAGGACGCGAAAACGTTTTTGATCAGGCATTGCCTGGACGACCCGACTCACAGGGTGCGCCAGATCAAGCGGGTGCTCAGAAATTACCTGGAGTTCCCTCTTTCCGATCTGATGCTCTCCAGACAATTGGCGCCCGGCACGGCGGTGCTGGTCAAACATGAACCGCCCAGAAACTTTCTCAACTTCCGGGTCATGATCCCTCGCCTGCCGCCCGAAGCTCATTCCATGCTTCCTCTTCCGCCCAGAATCGGCACATAGCCCGGCAGCGGCTTCTCTTCTCCAAAATTACCAGCGCGAGGGATGCTCGTTTGATTCGATCTCAGGACAGCGTATTCCTCTTCCGTCAAAATCGCCTTCAACCAGAGTTGCAGGTCGCGGCTGCCCAACGCCAGCCATTGCCCTTGCGGGTTGAAGGCGACCGAGTTGTAACTGATGTTTTCGTATCTCAGCCGCTTGACGACTTCGCCCGTTGACAGCTTCCACACAATCACGACCTGCCCCAGACATCCGGCGGCCAACAAGGCGCCGTCGGGACTGAATGCAATCGAAGTGACGCCGTTGTTATGCCCGGTGAATGTTCGCGCCTCGCGTCCAGTCTCCAAATCCCAGAGTTTGACATTCGCGTCCTCGCCGCCCGAAGCCAGCCAACATCCATTAGGACTGATGGCAGGACTCACAGCCAGCGAAGAAACGCCCTTTGTGTGGCCTGTCAGCGTCTTCATCGTCAGCCCCGTCGAGACGTTCCACAGCTTGATTGTTTTGTCCCAGCTTGCGGAAACAATCGCCTTGCCGTCCGGCGTGAACGTGACCGCCGTCACCTGCATTGTGTGGCCTTCCAGAGTCTGCGCTTCGCGTCCCGTGACCACGCGCCAGATTTTGATCGTCCGGTCGTGGCTCGCCGAAGCCAGCCATTGCCCGTCGGGGCTGAACGCGACTGCGCTGACTTCGCCTTTGTGGCCGCGCAGAACCTGAAGCTCCGCGCCGGTGTCCGCCTCCCAAAGTTTGATCGTGTTGTCGCGGCTGCCCGAAGCCAGCCACAGGTTGTTCGGGCTGAAGGCGACTGAAGTCACGCTGGCCTGATGCGCCGCCTGCGCATACAGCTTCGCTCCGGAGCCGACTTCCCAGACCTGCAAATTACCTTGCAGAAACCCGGAAGCGAGCAACCGCCCGTCGTTGCTGAAGGCCACCGAACGGACGTAATCGCGCGGGTCAATTTCGTATTGCTTGTAGTAACGGTCGCGCAGTTCGCGCAGCTCCCGCTGAATCTGCGAAAGCGTTTCAAGCAAGTGCAATCCGGTCTGATAAGTCGGCGATTCGGCCACCTGGCGCTCCGCCTGATGGAAAGCGCTGACAATCTCCTCTTCCACAGGCTGGGCGACGACATAGCCCTGCAAATGCGCCGCGTCCTGTTTGACTTCGGCGATTTTCTCTCTGACCGGCTGCATCAACTGATCCAGCAGGCCCTGAATCTGCGGGCGGATCGAATCGAAGGCCGCTTCGTTCTTCGCGCGTTCGTAATACCGCGCATCGCCTCTGATGGCTTGATCGAGACTGGCGACGGCCTGCTCGCCATCGCCCAGCAACGACGCGGCGCACGAGCGCTGGTAATGCGCTTCGGCCAGATCAGGATTTAGCTCTGTCGCCTGCCGCAGTTGATCCAGAGCCGGCTCCAACCGCCGCTGAAGCGCGCAAACCACGCCAGCGAAATAATGGGCTTCAGCCGCCGCCGCGAGATCGCTGGGCCGCGCGTACTTCGCGGCTTTAAGGAAATACTCCAGAGCTTGCGGAAGATTGACGAGGTGGTAGAGGTAGATTTGCGCAATCGAACGTTGAACGGCGTAATCGGGATAATTCCGTTTTTCAGCTTCCAGAAAATCGCCGAGCGCTTCTTCGTACCATCCATTCAGGTAAGCCCGTTCGGCGCGCCTGCGATAGGCTCTGGCCTCGCGCTCGAATTCGGCCAGACGAATTTCTTCGAGGACGTTGGCGAGAGTCTCCTGCTGCATCTCGCACCGCCAGACGATGTCGCCGAGCAGGAGGTTGAAATCGGCTTTGAGTTGTTCCAGGCCGCCCGCCAGCTTTTCAACGCTCAGCGTCACTTTGGCGACGTTGTCGTTCACACGGCGAAGACGATCGAGGCTTAAAGCGCCAAGACCCGATTCGAGCGCGACCTGATGAGCCTCCGCGCTGAGCCTGACCGACAGCGCCTTTGGCGTCGCGTCAGCCGAAGCGCCGCCGATTTGACGCGGCGCCTTTTCACCGAAGTTAGCGAATGACGTTTGGCCGCGTATGAAATCGGCCCACGCTTCATGATTTTGATAAATGTCCAGCAGCCTCATAACAATCAACTCCTACAGGAATGCAAAGCTGGAGACATCGAACCTGGGAGCGCATCGCTTCCAGGCGCTCACTCGTACCTGAGCGCCACCATCGGATCAACTTTCGCGGCGCGCCGCGCCGGGATCAGGCAGGCCAGCAGCGACACCAGCGACAGCAACAAAGGGATGCCGATGAAAGTCAGAGGATCGGTCGCGCTCACGTTAAACAGCAGAGTCGTCATCAACCTCGTCAGCGCGAACGACGCGATCACGCCTATCGCCACGCCGCCGAGCGCCAGCGCCATGCCTCTCCTGACCACCAGCCGCAGCACGTCGCCAGCCCGCGCGCCCAGAGCCATCCGCACTCCGATTTCGTGCGTGCGTTGCGCGACCGAGTAAGCCATCACGCCGTAAATGCCCAGGCTGGCGAGCAGCAACGCCACGACCGCAAAAATTGTCAGCAACAGCGTGTTGAAGCGCGCTCGCGCGACCGAGGTACCGATCAAACTTTCCATCGTGCGCACATCGGCGACAGGCTGCTCAGGGTCGAGCGCGCGGATGACGTTGCGCGCGGCATTGGCGACCGCCGTCGGCTCGCCTTTCGTTCGGATGACGAACGTCATCCCGGAATAGGTCAATTCAGGATGCGGCCAGTAAGACATCGGCTTGACCTCGGCGTCCAGATTCATGTGCTTCGAGTCGCCGACGACGCCGATGATCTCGCAGGGCTGGTTGTCGTTTTTCATATGGATCACGACGCGTTTGCCGAGCGGGTCTTCGCCCGGAAAGTTCTTCTCAGCGAACGCTTCGTTGACGACCACGACGTGGCGCATCTCAGCCGCCTCCTGGTCGGTGAAGAGCCGTCCGCGTTTGAG
>JAJVID010000068.1:0-2848 GCA_022072205.1 Acidobacteriota bacterium | reverse complement strand
CCGCCCAATCCGGCGAGCAGCAAACTTTCAGTCAGCAACTGCCTGACGATGCGCCAGCGGCCCGCGCCCAACGCCGCGCGCACGGCCACTTCACGCTGTCGCCCGGCGGCGCGCGCCAGCAGCAGGTTGGCCACGTTCGCGCAGGCGATCAGCAAAACCATCCCAACCGCGCCAAGCAGCACGAATAAAGCCAGGCGAATCTCGCCCGTGAACTGTGTGCGCAGCGGCACGACGTTAACGCCCCAGTTGGCGTTGAAATCGTATGAGCGCTCCAACTGGCCGCCGATGACGTTCATCTCGGCCTGCGCCTGCTCGAACGTGACGCCGGGTTTGAGTCTGGCAACCGACATGGCGAAACGGCCACGCCGCTGCTTCATTGATTCTTCTATCTGCCATGGCGCCCACATCTCGGCCATCTTGCGCGTCATCGAGCCGCCCTTGACGTGCCAGTTGAAATCCGCCGGCATCACTCCAACGACTGTGGTCTCATTACCGTTCAGGATCAGCTTGCGCCCGATGATCTGTGGGTCGCCGCCGAACCGCCGCTGCCACAAGCCGAAGCTGAGCGCGACCACGCGCGCCGCTCCCGGCTTGCCGTCGTCTTCGGTGAAGGTTCGCCCCATAATCGGATTCACGCCAAGAACGTTGAAGAGGTTGGGCGTGGCGATCTGCGACGGAATTTCTTCCGGTTCGCCGCCGCTGGTCAGGTTGGCGGTCAAATCGAAGAAGGTCGCCATGTCTTCAAAGACGCGGTTCTGCGTCTTCCAGTCGTAGAAGTTACCCAGGTTGATCACGTTCTGCGTGTTGCCGCGCGTCTTATTGTGCTCCCACACTGTCACAAGGCGGTCGGCGTCGCGGTACGGCAGAGCGCGCAACAGCACGGCGTCAACCACGCTGAAGATCGCCGTATTCGCGCCAATGCCGAGCGCCAGCGCGATTACCGCCGCAATCGTGAACGTCGGCTGCTTGAACAATGAACGCGCGCCCAGGCGCAGGTCTTGCCACAATGTCTCCATTGCGCCTCCTCTATTTCTGCTGCGGTTTCAATTCCCACAGCACGTTGACGATCACCCAACGCTCGTTGAATCTCGCCACGTGCAGATAATCATCAACTCCGTCGCCACCACCTTCACGCTCGCGGCGTTCTCGAACACGTCGAGCACGGTCACATCATTCTGTCGTTAATCTTTCGGAGTGGGCCTCAATCGTCTCAGATGGCTGCTACGATTGCTGCGCACGCGCTTCAAACGTCGCGGCAAACATTGCAGCGCACAGCGCGACGAACAAAAACAACCGAGGTTGAACTCTCATCTCGGATTCTCCTTTTGCGGTTTCAGTCATATCGCACCGCGACTGCCGGATTAGCAAATCAAACGGCGCGCCAACTAATCCGAAAGTCTAAGTCACTTATTTCACTCAGGTTGACAGATGACAGACGCGTCGCAGTGTGCGCTTCTGGGACTCAGGAATCCCATTATCGAGTACGCGCTTAATCAGGCCGGATATGTTCGGAAGAGGACGATTCAACCCAGCCCGCATCAGCCATAATTCATTCAGCGATGGCGGCGATGGCAGCGACAGTTTTGCACGATACGTGCGTGAATTTTTTGAGGATGGAACAAGGAGGGAATATGAAATGGAATGAAGCCAACTTCTCGATGACGGACATTGCTGTAGTAGGATTGTTACGTTTTGTATCGGGTTTCGGACTGGGCTTGCTCCTGGCGGAATCAATCGGCAAACAAAACCAAAAGCGCGTCGGCTGGTCTCTCCTTCTGGGAAGCGTCGCCGTCGGAGCGCCGCTCAGCATAAAGATGTTACGAAAGAGAGAGAGGGATTTTATCCCGGCGCAACATAACGGCCACGAGCAGCCGATTAATGATCAGGTTGTATTTTGACGCGGCCTCGGAGCCATCGTGAAAGCAACGGCGGAAACCGAAATGATCAATTTCCGCCGTCGCTCACGCCTCACTCCCACCGCAACGCGACCATCGGGTCTACTTTCGTCGCGCGACGCGCAGGAACGTAGCAAGCGATCAGCGCGACTCCCGCGAGCAGGAGCGGCACGACGACAAACGTCAGCGGGTCGGTCGCGCCCACGCCGTAAAGCAGACCGCTCATCAGCCGCGTCAGCGCGAACGAAGCGAGCAATCCCGCTCCGACGCCGGTCATCGTCAAGCGCATTCCCTGTCGCAGAACCAGTTTGATGATGTCGTTTGACGCCGCGCCCAGCGCCATCCTCACGCCGATCTCGTGCGTGCGTTGCAGCGTCGCGTAACTCATCACGCCGTATATCCCGACAACTGCCAGAGCGAGCGCCAATAACGCGAACGACGAAAGCAGCCACAAACTGAACCGCCGCGATTTGAGCGAAGCGTCAATCGAATCCGACAGGACGCTTGTGGCGTAAATCGGCTGAGTCGCGTTGACTTCCCAGACGCGGGCTTTGAGCGCCGGAAGCAGGTTCATCGGATCAACATTCGTTCGCGCGACGAAGATGATCGAGCCGTTGGGCATTTGCGCGAAAGGCCGGAAGTATTCGGCGCGCGGCTCTTTGTCCAGCCCCTCGTAGCGCACGTCGCCGACCACGCCGATGATCTCGGAAACCAGCGGCGCAGTCTGCCCGCGCTGCGTGGCTTTGATGACGATCTTGCGGCCAACCGGGTCTTCGTTGGGAAAATGGCGGCGCGCCATCGTCTGGTTGATCAGAACGACCGGCGGAGCGTCCGCCTTGTCGAATTCGCTGAAGAGCCTGCCGCGCAGAAGCGGCACGCCCATCGCCGCGAAGTATTCGCTGTTGGCGATGCTCGCGAAGACCGTCGGCTCCTGTCCTGCGGGCGGCGCGGGA
>JAJVID010000063.1:34756-36028 GCA_022072205.1 Acidobacteriota bacterium | reverse complement strand
GAGATTGTTTTGACAGTCGCGCCGTCGCACGTCACGCGCGAAATTTACGCTCAGATGCTTCCGCGCCTGCGTCCGCAGATGATCTTCGTCAACGCGACCAAAGGCATAGAGGTCGAGACCGGGATGCGGATGGAAGAAGTCGTGCGCGATGTTTTGAAAGATCATTTCGAGCCGCGCTACGTTGTGTTGTCGGGGCCGAGCTTCGCGCTTGAAGTAGCGAAGGATGAGCCGTGCGCGATTGTCGCGGCTTCGCATTCGACGGCCTGGGCTGAAGCCGTGCAGGAGGCGTTTTCGACCAATCGCTTTCGCGTCTACACGAACAACGACGTGATCGGAGTGGAGATTGGCGGCGCGGTCAAAAATGTGATGGCGATTGCGACGGGCGCGGTCAACGGGTTGGGCCTGGGCTACAATAGCGCGGCTGCGCTGGTGACGCGCGGGCTGGCTGAAGTCACGCGGCTGGCGGTCAAGCTTGGCGGGCGCGCAGAGACGATGGCCGGGTTGGCCGGGATGGGCGATCTGGTTCTGACCTGTTTCGGCGCTCTTTCGCGCAATCGCCGCGTCGGGTTTGAACTCGGACGCGGGCGTAAGCTCGATGAGATCATCGGCGAGATGCGCGAAGTCGCCGAGGGCGTGAAGACGGCGCGTTCGGCGCATGACCTTGCAGTGAAACTCGGCGTCGAGATGCCGATCACCGAAGGCGTTTATCAAATGCTTTACGGCGGCAAAAGCCCGCGCGAGTTGATGGTCGAGTTGATGGAGCGCCCGCTCAAATCGGAGAGGATTTAGGATCAGGTTAATGGCTGAGAAGACGCAGACACAGAAGATCATCACGACCAACCGCGAGGCTTATCACAACTATCACATCCTCGAAACCTACGAAGCGGGAATCCAGTTGGTCGGCACCGAAGTAAAATCGGCGCGCGAGGGGCGCGTGAATTTGAAGGACGCTTACGCGCTGGCGCGTGACGGGCAACTCTGGCTGCTCAACGCGCACATCAATCATTATTCACACGGCAACCGGCAGAATCACGATCCAGTGCGCGACCGGCGGCTGTTGATGCGCAAAAACGAAATCTATCGGTTGCAATCGAAGATTCAGGAAAAAGGGCTGACGCTGGTGCCGACCAGGTTGTATTTCAAAGGCAATCTGATCAAATGTGAATTGGGCATTGCGCGCGGCAAGAAGCTTTACGACAAGCGTGCAGACGAAGCGCGCAAAACGCAGGAGCGCGAGGCGCGCGCTGCGATCAAGAACAGATCGAGAATTGA
>JAJVID010000063.1:23354-34656 GCA_022072205.1 Acidobacteriota bacterium | reverse complement strand
GCAATCTGATCAAATGTGAATTGGGCATTGCGCGCGGCAAGAAGCTTTACGACAAGCGTGCAGACGAAGCGCGCAAAACGCAGGAGCGCGAGGCGCGCGCTGCGATCAAGAACAGATCGAGAATTGAGTGACACGGGTGGGGAGTAGGGAGTAGGGAGTAGGGAATGGGGAGCAGGCGCCTCACTTCCCCATTCCCCACTCCCTACTCCCTACTCCCCAGAATCTTTTTTGAGGAGTGATTCAGAATGGAAGTAAAAGCGGATTCAAGAAAGTTTCACGAAATCGAATGCGATGCGCTGGTCGTCGCGGTTTTTGAAGGCGAGAAGCCCGAAGAGGGCGCGCTGGCCGAGATCAACAAACGCTCGAACGGCGTGATCACATCGCTGATCGAAACGGGCGAGTTCACCGGCAAATCGGGCGAGAGCGCATACGTTCACAATCCCGGCGATATGAAAGCGCGGCGATTGTTGCTCGTGGGCGCGGGCAAGCGGGAAGAGTTCACAACGGACAGCGTTCGCAAGTTGGCAGGAACGGCAGCGCGCGCGTTGCGCGGCAAGAAGGCTCGCAGTTTCGCGTTCCTGCGTCGCTCGCAATTGTCAATCGGCGAGGGCGCGCAGGCCGCGACCGAAGGCGCGTTAATCTCGCTCTTCGACCCCGACAAATATCACACGAGCGACAAGACCGAGAGCCGCCTTGAGGCGATGATCCTGGCCGCGCCCGATGCCGATTTGGATGAAGTCAAACGCGCCATCGAACGCGGACGGATCATCGCCGAAGCCACCAACTTCGCGCGCGAGGTGATTAACGAACCGGCCAACGTGATGACGCCGGCGGAGCTTGCACGCCGCGCCGAGGAAGTCGCCAAAGATTATGGCCTCGAACTCGACGTGCTCGACGAGGCGCGGATGAAAGACCTGGGGATGGGGTCATTGATGGGCGTCGCGCAAGGCTCGGCTGAACCGGCGAAGTTGATCGTGTTGACATACTCGCCGAAGGCGCAATCGTCAGAGACCATCGCCATCGTCGGCAAAGGTGTCACGTTCGACACCGGCGGCATTTCGATCAAACCGTCGGACGGGATGGAGAAGATGAAATACGACATGGCCGGCGGCGCGACTACGATTGGCGCAATGCGCGCCATCGCCCAGCTCAAACCATCGGTCAACGTCATCGGCATTGTTCCAGCGGTCGAAAACATGCCGGGCGGACGCGCTCAACGGCCCGGCGACGTGGTGCGCGCAATGACCGGCAAGACCATCGAAGTCATCAACACCGACGCCGAAGGCCGATTGATATTGGCCGACGCAGTCGCTTATGCGCGCAAGTTGGGCGCGACGAAAATCGTTGATCTGGCGACGTTGACCGGCGCTGTTTCGGTCGCGCTTGGCGATGTTTACGTTGCCGTGCTCGGCACTGATCAGGCGTGGATTGATCAGGTTCTGGCCGCTGGCAAAAAAGCCGGCGAGAAAATCTGGCAATTGCCGCTGGACAAGGAATACCGCGAGCAAATCAAGAGCGAGATCGCCGATATCAAGAACGTGGGCGGGCGCAAAGCGGGCACGATCACCGGCGCCTATTTCATCCGCGAATTTGTCGAAGACACGCCGTGGGCGCATCTGGACATTGCCAGCACGGCCTGGAACGAAAACGGCAAACCGCATCTGGCGGTCGGACCGACGGGCGTTTGTCTGCGAACGCTGGTGAATTTGGTATGTGAATAGGAAGGGGGTGGGGAATGGGGAGTGGGGAGTAGGGATTGGGGAGTAGTCGAAGTAATTTTCCTCTCCCTACTCCCCACTTCCCAATCCCTAATCCCCGCTTCCCAGTTTGACCGTTTTCAAAACCGCGCAGTAGAATCCGCCTTACTCCCACCTCGACTTTTAATGGAGAAATACCTATGAACATTCAGGAGATTGAAAAGCTGCTTGGGGAAGACGGGCAGACTTTGCTGAAGCATCAATGCAAGACGATTTCGAAAGACCTCTTGCATCTGCCCGGTCCCGATTTCGTTGACCGCGTCTGGGTGGCGACGGATCGTCACTCGGCGGTGTTGCGCAACTTGCAATTACTCTTTAACACAGGGCGGTTGGCGCGCACAGGTTACGTCTCGATTCTGCCGGTTGACCAGGGCGTCGAGCATTCTGCCGGGGCGAGCTTTGCCAAAAATCCGATTTACTTCGATTCCGAAAACATCGTCAAATTGGCGATTGAAGGCGGCTGCAACGCCGTGACTTCGACGCTCGGCGTGCTCGGTTCGTGCTCGCGCAAATACGCGCACAAAATCCCTTTCATCGTAAAACTCAATCACAACGAGTTTCTGACCTACCCGAACAAATTCGATCAGGTGATGTTCGGCAGTGTGGATCAGGCGTTCGACATGGGCGCGGTCGGCGTCGGCGCGACGATTTATTTCGGCTCGGACGAAGCCACGCGGCAGTTGCAGGAGGTTTCGCAGGCGTTCCAGCACGCGCACGAACTCGGCCTTTTCACGGTGCTCTGGTGTTACCTGCGTAACCCAGCGTTCAAGACCAAAGAGAAGGACTATCACGTTTCGGCTGATCTGACAGGACAGGCGAACCACTTGGGCGTGACCATCGAAGCCGACATCATCAAGCAGAAGCTCCCGCTCAATAACGGCGGCTACAAAGCGCTGGCGTCGAAGGAGAATCCCTACGGCAAGATTGACGACCGCGTTTACAGCGAGTTGACCTCCGACAATTTGATTGACCTGACCCGTTACCAGGTGGCCAATTGTTATATGGGCCGCGCTGGTCTGATCAATTCCGGCGGCGAATCGAAAGGCCAGAGCGATAAGGCCGAAGCGGTGATGACCGCAGTCGTCAACAAACGCGCGGGCGGAATGGGATTGATCTCAGGCCGCAAGGCGTTCCAGCGTCCGATGGCTGAAGGCGTTGAGATACTCAACGCGATCCAGGACGTTTATCTGGCGAAAGAGATCACTGTCGCTTAAGCCCGAATAAAATGTGAAAGACACAAAAGACACGAAGCCGTTTGCGGGTTGGCGTGTCTTTTGTGTCTTTCACGGCTCCAATTGCAGAGCCTTTGCGCGTTACGCAGATGTTGTCCCCACAACGGATTTGCGTTTGCCATCCACGCCGAAGCTCAATCGTCGCCAGACGACCAGCCTCAACCACAGCTTGAAAAAATCGAAGCCGGTTTGCGCGACGCGGCGCAGCGTGAAGAACTGCGACTGCCCGTGCAATCGCGGGTAATGATGAACCGGCGTTTCGGTGAAGCGATAACCGGCGGCCTTCAGTTTGTAAATCATCTCGGTGCAAACAACGCCGCTCGTCGAGTTGAGCTTGATGCTCTGAATCGCCTCGCGCCGCATCAGACGAAAGTCGCAATCCACATCGCGGATGGGCAGGCCGAACAGGTTACGCGCCAGAAACTTATAGATCGCTCCAAGCACGATGCGGCGGCGTCTGTCCGAACGCTTGATCTTGTATCCATTCACGACATCCACATCTTCGGTCATCAATGGAACCAGCGCGGTCAACTCGCGCACGTCATATTGCCCGTCGCCGTCGGTGTAAAAGACCAGGTCTTTGGCCGCGTTCTCGAAGCCGCTGCGCAGCGCTCCGCCGTAGCCGCGATTGCGCGGATGGTGGATGACCCTCAAGCGCGGCGTCCTGCCCGCCAATTCATCCAGCACGGCGGCTGTCCCGTCGCTGCTGCCATCGTTGACCACGATCACTTCGTAATCGTCCGTGAGTTGCGGTAATACCGCGAACGCTTCGTGAACCAGCCTGGCAATTGAGTCTTCGTCATTGAACGCCGGGAAGAAGACGCTGATGCCGGGGGGGTGAAGACGATTGGGTTTTTGACGATCTTTCATCTTTTTCTCCGAAGAATGTCCGCTGAGTAATACCAACGGATTTGAGATCATGCAGCGGCGGCGCTGGTCAGTAAGATCGAGGGCTGTCGCTGTCGCTGTTTCGCGCCTCGGTGGCGTTCAACTGATTGATCTTCGTCCAACACACGAACCTCTCGGTGACGCCGAGAATTTTTATGTTCTGATTGGCGGCGATTGAACTCTGAAAAATCTTCTTGTCCATAATCACCGCAGTGTCCTGGTTCTTCTCTATCCTGACGATTGCTTCATTCGCGCTGTTGAGAAGCTCACAGTAGCGATTGGCGTACCAGATGATTTGAAACAAGTGCGCGTCGCGGGGCGCGCGCTCGGTGTAAAGCAGTATCTTCCGCTCCGGACTTGTCGCCGCTTCAGCGACCGGCGCAAGACGGCGCATCTCTTCGGGGCGGACCCGATATTTCGGGTTGATGGCCATCCCCAGCATGACCAGACACAATGTGATGTAGGCTGTTTTCAGGAAGAGCCGTCTGCGATGAGCCGCTATCCAGCCGTCGAGAGGAATGGCGGAGAGAATGGCGAAAGCCGGAAACGCCGGCATGATGTAGCGCAGCCATTTGAATTCAGCCAGACAAAATGGGGCGATTGCGCATAACACCCAGATCACCAGCAAGCTGCTTGTCGAATCGCGCTCCTTGAGCGCTTTTTTCGTTTGCGTCCACAGCCCGATAACCATCAAGGGCAGCCAGGGCCAGTAAGATTTGATCAGGAAGAACGGATACTGAAAGAGGCCCGCGGCAAAACGGCTCGCGCGCTTGCCGTTCGTGAGTGGCAGATTGTCGAAAGTGAAAGAGAAGTGCAGCGCCAGGAATTTGCCGCCGTGTAAATGGTATTGCGAAACGAACCACACGAGCGGGAGCGTCACGGCGACGAGCGTCCCCGCGATGAAATATGTCGAGCGCAAAAGATGGGCGCGCCCGGTAACCATCAGATGAGCCATGATCACGCCGAGCGGGATCAAACCCAGAAATGAGCGAGTCAGAATCGCAAGGCTGATGGCGATTCCGCACCAGATGAAATATCCGCGCCGCCGGAGACCGATAAGATAAAAGAGCACGGCAAGCTCGAAGAAGAAAGTGAACGGCACATCCGTCATCGCGCGCATCGCAAAGCGCATGAACGTATGCGTAGAGAGAAGGATCATCATCGCCCACACCGGCGCCCAGTAAGATGTCGTCAACTCGCGGACGATGAAATAGAGCAGCAGGAGTGAGGCGAATCCGAGCAGCGCCGACGGGAATCGCGCGGCGAAATCGGAAACTCCGAAGACCGCCATCGAAATCGCCTCGAGCCAGACGAACATCGGCGGTTTATCGAAATCCGGCTGACCATTCAGATAAACCGTCCACCATTCTCCGGTGGCGAGCATCTGTTTGCCTTCGTGCGCGTAAACAGCGGAGTCATATCCGCCGAGGTCGCCCTGATGCAGTCTGGCGAAGAGCACCGGCAACGCCATCGCCGCAATCAGGCAAGCGTGAAAGCGACGGTCTTCAAAAAGCCCGGATAATGAAAATCGGCGACACTTGTTGCTGGTGGACGAAGTCCCAGGACCGCCAGCGCCGAGCCGAGTGGACATGAAATAATCTCCGGAGAATGGCCGAGCGAAAATTTTAGTAAACCGAACCTGTCGCGCAAGCGTCTTTATTGGCGAATGCGCAGGCAGGGGCATCAATAGTTTCGCTCGACTGCTTGTGATTTACCGAGTCAGTACGCCAGGCTTTCTCAGGGCGACGGCGTACTGGCTCTTATCGCACCGGCCTTAATCAGCCGGTTTTATCGTCTGGTCTTATCGTCTGGTCTTATCGTGTAGATGTGCGTCACTAAATCAAACCACACAGCATTGGTACAGATTTTCAAACCACGAAGAACTGAAGAGCATGAAGAAAAGTCCGCAATAGAGCGGATCGAAACAATCCCTCCTGTCCTTCGCTTCTTCGTAGCTTATACCAATCTTCGCTGTCCTGATTTAGATTTGCGCTAGGCTCCCTCAATCTCTCACGAAAGCGTTTAATCTCTTTTCCTGGTTTTTTGTTGAAAGTCGTCCGTGTTGAAGATTCTGACGGAATCTTCTGACAGTCGGGTAATGCAGGACGGGAACCAAAATTTCTGTCCCCATGATGGGCGGCAGTTTTGCACGGTTATTCTGTTTTGTAAATAGAACAGGCGCTGCGACCCGCGAACATAAAATGATTTCGGAGAAGGATGATTTCGGAGAAGGATAATGATGATTGCAAAAACGGCGGCTGCGTTATTCCTCGCTTTCGGAGTTTTAACCTCGCTGGCCTACTCGGCGGAACCGCCGCCGATCATTGAATTGCGTCCAGCCTCGCTGGTTAGTTTGCCCGGCGGCGTGGACGGATCGGGCCGCATCCTCGGCATAGACAGCAACAGCCCAGCCGAATGGGATGACGCGGGCAATCTGTTCGTGTTCACTTCGTCGCAGCGCCCGTTCCGCAGCATCGGGGTGAACCTTTTCAATTTGTCCCGGCCAGCGCTGCCGGTCACGATTCAGCCTCGCACGGACGTGAAAGGCGGGCAGTGGATCGAGGCGACTTATCGCGCGGGTGACGGAACGCTTTACGGTTGGTATCACAACGAACCGCCTGGCTTATGCGCCAATAACTCTCGTCTCACTGCGCCGCGCATCGGCGCTCTCGTTTCGCACGATGACGGCTTGACCTGGCAAGACCTCGGCATTGTGCTCGAAGCGCCGCCCGGCTCGCTTTACTGCGACACGAAGAATTATTTCTTCGCTGGCGGCAACGGCGATTTTTCGGTGATTCTGGATCAGAACGAACAATATTTTTATTTCTTTATTAGTACATATCATCGGCAATTCAGCGAACAGGGAGTCGCCGTAGCGCGGATGCGATTTGAAGACCGTGACAATCCCGTTGGAAAAGTCTGGAAGTGGTGGGGAGGCGGTCCAAGCGGTCTAGGCGCGTGGACCGAGCCGGGGCTGGGCGGGCGCGTGACGGCGACTTTTCCGGCGCTGATTGACTGGCATCGCGTGAACGCCAACGCGTTCTGGGGGCCCTCAGTCCACTACAACACGCATCTGGAAACTTACGTGATGCTGCTCAACCACGCGGTTGACAAGGACTGGACGCAGGAAGGCATTTACATTTCATTCAACCGCAATCTTGAAGACCCCTTGGGCTGGAGCGCGCCGCAGCGGTTACAGCTCAATCAGCAACTCGGCTGGTATCCGCAAGTGATCGGGCTTGACGGCGGAGAAACTGATAAGTTGGCCGGGCAAGTCTCGCGCCTTTTCATCTCAGGCCGTTCATCCTGGGAGATAGTTTTTTACCGCACGGACAATGAAGATGATTACTTGCAGATTCCGCCTCGCCCGGCTCCGAGGGGAAGAGGCGAGCCAATCATCAGGGCGACTTTGAGAGCGAAGTCCGAAGAGCGATAGTCTCTGAATCAGGCTCAACCTGACGGCGCCGTCACACTGAAGAGCGCCCGGATTCTGTCACGGTCGTCTTTTCGCGCGAAGATCAATAACCTGTCGTTCGCTTCGATGATCGTTCCGCCGCCGGGCACTATCGTTTCATCGCCTTTGACTTGCAGCACGATCAACGCCCCCTCTGGCAGCCCTAAATCCATTACTCGCCGCCAGCCGGCAGCCGAATTAGCCGGCACGATAATCTCAATCAGATCGTTGCTCGTCGCGACAGGCGGTTCGTATTCGAGCAGCGATTGTTGTCTGGGGCTCGGCGGAGCTTCCACTCCCAGCCATCTGGCCATCAGCGAAATCGTCGTGCCTTGCAACAAGCTGGAAGTCAGCACGATGAAGAAGACGAGGTTGAAATAAATCTCGGCTTTGGGAATGCCGGCCACCAGCGGGAAGGTCGCCATAATAATCGGCGCAGCCCCGCGCAGTCCGACCCAGGACAGCATCGTTTTTTCCCGCACTCCCAGTTTGGCCGGAAGCAGGCTGGCAAAGACGCTGACAGGCCGCGCGACGAAGATCAGAAACGCCGACGCCAGCAATCCCGCGCCGATGATCGGAACAAGGCGCGTCGGAAAAACCAGCAGCCCCAGTGTCAAAAACATCGCAAGCTGCATCAGCCACGCCAGACCGTCGTGAAAGCGGATCAGGCTCCGCTTGTGGATGAAATCGCTATTACCCAGGATGATTCCGGCGAGGTAGGCCGCCAGGAATCCGTTGCCGCCGACCGAAGCTGTTAATCCGTAAGTCAGCAGCGCGCCCGACAACGTCAGCGCCGGATAGAGACCTTCGTATTCCAGCCTCAACCGGTTAATGATGAAAGTCAGCCCTTTCCCTATCGCCAGGCCGAGAGCCGCCCCCAGTCCCATCTGGAAAAAGAACATCGGAATCAGACCGGCAAAGGACGCCGAAGGCTCCATCAGCAGGCTGATCATTCCCAACGTCAGAAAGACAGCCATCGGATCATTGCTTCCCGATTCCAGTTCCAGCAACGGTTCCAGATGGCCTCTCAATCGCACGCTGCGCGAACGCAATTCGGCGAAGACCGCTGCGGCGTCGGTCGAAGAGACAATCGCGCCCAGCAGAAAACCTTCGCGCCAGGAAAAACCGAGCGCCCATTTGGCGAGACAAGCCATCAGGCCAGCCGTCAGCAAAACGCCAATCGTCGCCAGCAAAATCCCCTGCCGCCAAACAGGCCGAATCTTTTCCCGATTGGTGTCCAGTCCTCCGGCGAAGAGGATCAACGCCAGCGCCACAACGCCAAGCGATTGGGCGAGGCGGGCGTTGTCGAAGTGGATGCCTCCAGGCCCGTCGGAACCAGCCAGCATGCCGATGGCCAGAAAAGCGAGCAGCACGGGAACGCCCAGGCGCGCCGAAGCTTTGCTGGCGATGATGCTGAGCAGTAGCATCGTCGCCACGCCCAGCAGGATGTGCTCGATCGGCATTATTCGCCCTTTTCCTTAAACCTGTGCCCGCAATGTTTGCAGATGTAGAACTCGCCCTTCTGCTTCTGGGCGTAAGTCCCCGTCTTGCCGCAATGCGTGCATTTCTTCGCCGCTTTCTTGACTGTCTGATGAATAATTCGCGCCCAATGTGGATTCATTGCAACTCCTCTTACGAAATCTGTGTGATTGGAAATTCCCGCTCTTCGTCAACTCTGGTTTCGCCTTTGAACAGCCTGACCAGGAAGGGCGGGGCGATCAGCGTCGTCGCCACGGCCATAAACAGCACCACGCCATAAGCGGCGTCGCTCACCGAGCGCAGGCTCAGCCCGATTTGCGCGACGACTATGCCGACTTCGCCGCGTGGAACCATGCCCATCCCGATTTGCATCGCCTTCTTTTTGCCCAATGGCCAGGCCGCCACGCCGCATCCGATCAGCTTCGAGATGACGGCCAGAATCGTCACGGTGATAGCGAGAACGATTACGCTGCGATTCAGGAACGCGCCGAGCTTGAGCTGCATCCCGATGTTGACCAGAAAAAACGGCAGCATAAATTCAGTCACGGCTTCGGCCTGATGCGGCATATCTGTGCCCTCGGCTGATTCGGACAACGCCATTCCAGCCAGGAACGCGCCGATGATCGCCGCCACACCGATGTAAGTCGCAACCAGCGCCAGGCCCAGACACAGCGCTAAACCGAAGACCAAATAAGATTGTCCGACTTTCAGGTTTTCGACTTTTGGGCGAAGGCGATTGACCGCGCGCGCGCCGACAAAAAGAACCAGCAACGTGAAGCCGATGGCCGCCGCCGCCGTCGTCGCAATCTCCGTATAATTCACATTGCCTTTGGCCATGCTGCTGACCACAGCCAGAATCAGCAGACCCAGAATGTCGTCAATCACCGCCGCGCCCAGAATGATCCTGCTCGTTTCAAGGCTGAGCAACCCCATCTGCCCCAGCACGCGCGCCGTGATGCCGACCGAAGTCGCAACCATCGCCGCGCCGACGAAGATTGCCTCGATCTGCGCTCCGCCCCACGCCAGCATGATCAGATAGCCGAAGATGAACGGCACGATCACGCCCAGCACGGCCACCAGCAACGCTCGCAATCCGACACCGAAGATGTCCTTTGGCTTCGTCTCCAGACCGACCAGGAAGAGCAGGAAGATCACGCCGATTTCCGCAAGCGCGCCAGTCAATTCGGTCGGCGCCACCAAAGCCAGCGCGCCAGGGCCGATGATCACGCCGGCGATGATCTCGCCCGCTACGGCAGGTTGCTTCAACCGCTCGAAGATTTCAGCGGCCAGCTTCGCCGCGACGTACATCACGAACAGCGTGAACAACAGCTTTCCGGTTTCAGCGGAAGCCAGCGCAAGACCCAATGTTCCAATCATCTTCTCTCCCTTTGTCGTTTTGCCGTTAAACGCGCCCGCGGCGCCTTTATGCTAACAAGCGGCTGCCGATTGACAAAACAACTCTCAGGATAAAAACTCGCACGGCGATTTCGCATCCATCATTTTCACTTCAACTGTAAACGAAAAAATAATCACGGAGACGACACGAATGCCCAACTATGTTCTAGCTCTCGATCAAGGCACGACTTCATCGCGCGCGATCCTGTTCGACCGCGCAGGCCGCATCATCAGCGTGGGCCAGCAGGAATTCCCGCAAATCTTTCCGCAGGCCGGTTGGGTTGAACACAACCCCGAAGACATCTGGAGTTCGCAGCTTTATTGCGCGCGCGAGGCATTGTCGAAAGCCAACGCCAGAGCGGAAGACGTCGCAGCCATCGGCATCACCAACCAGCGCGAGACGACCGTCGTCTGGGATCGCGCCAGCGGCCAACCGATTCACAACGCCATCGTCTGGCAATGCCGCCGCACCGCGCCGATGTGCGACAAATTGAAGAAGGAAAAATTCGACCGCGTCATTCGCAAAAAAACCGGCCTGGTCACCGACGCTTATTTTTCGGGAACGAAGGCCGCGTGGATGTTGGAGAACGTGAAGGACGCGCGCAAACAAGCCGGCGCGGGCGAACTCGCATTCGGCACCGTTGACACATGGCTGATCAACCGGTTGAGCGCGGGCAAGGCGCACGTCACCGACGTGTCGAACGCATCGCGCACGCTGATGTATGACATCCGCAAACAGAAATGGGACGACGAGATTTTGAAGAAACTGCGCGTGCCCGCGTCAATGTTGCCCGAAGTGAAATCTTCATCCGAAGTTTACGCCGAAACCGATCCAGACCTGTTCGGCGCGCCGATCCCGATTGCGGGCATCGCGGGCGATCAACAGGCGGCATTGTTCGGCCAAGCCTGCTTCAGACCCGGAATGATGAAGAACACTTACGGCACTGGCTGTTTCCTGCTGATGAACACCGGCGAAAAGGCGAACGCGTCGAAGACCGGTTTGCTGACGACCATCGCCTGGCGGGCGAACGGCAAGACCGAATACGCGATGGAAGGCAGCGTCTTCATCGCGGGCGCGGCGGTGCAATGGCTGCGCG
>JAJVID010000063.1:0-23254 GCA_022072205.1 Acidobacteriota bacterium | reverse complement strand
GGCGAAAAGGCGAACGCGTCGAAGACCGGTTTGCTGACGACCATCGCCTGGCGGGCGAACGGCAAGACCGAATACGCGATGGAAGGCAGCGTCTTCATCGCGGGCGCGGCGGTGCAATGGCTGCGCGACGGATTGAACATCATCGGCGCCGCCGCCGAAACCGAAGCTCTTGCGACTTCGGTCAACGACAATCACGGAGTCTATTTCGTGCCGGCGTTCGTCGGCCTCGGCGCGCCGTATTGGGACGCCGATGCGCGCGGCGCGATTGTCGGATTGACGCGCGGCGCGACTCGCGCCCACGTGGCTCGCGCAGCGATTGAAGCGATGGCCTACCAGACGCGCGACGTGGTCGAATGCATGCAGAAAGATTCCGGCATCAAGGCGCGGGAACTCCGCGTTGACGGTGGCGCCACGCGCAACGATTTTCTGTTGCAGTTCCAGGCCGACATCCTGGGCATTCCGGTCGTGCGCCCGGTGATCACCGAAACGACGGCTCTCGGCGCGGCTTATCTTGCGGGTTTGGCTGTCGGCTTTTGGAAAAACGAGAAAGAGATTTCAGCTCAGTGGCAGGAGGAGAAATGTTTCGAGCCGAAGATGAAGAAGGGCGAGCGCGAGCGGTTGTACGATGGATGGCGGCAGGCCGTGGCCCGTGCGCGGAGTTGATCGGAATGGATTGTAGTGTCGTTGCCGCTCCCCTCAATCCGCCTATAAACTGATTGAGGCTCTGAGGAGGCAATGTGCCGACCAGTCCGGACGGTTTTATGCCCGCGAGCGCAACGATCACAAATTCAAGCAGAAGAGGAATCAGTAATGCCGCACGATCTGCCGTTGTTTACAGACCTGTTGATTTTGCTGCTGGCGTCCATCCCGATTGCGTTCATCTGCCACCGGCTGCGGTTGCCGGTGATCGTCGGTTTCATGATCACCGGCGTGATGATTGGGCCGTCAGCGTTGGGTTTCATCAAAGACGCGCACGCCATTGAGAGCATGGCTGAGATCGGCGTCGCGTTGCTGCTGTTCACCATCGGGCTTGAGTTTTCGCTGCAACGGTTGATGGAGATGAAGCGGCTCGTTTTGGGCGGCGGCGGGCTTCAGGTCGTGTTCACGATTCTGATCGTCGTGGCGGTTGAGAAACTGGCCGGACGTCCGACCAATCAGGCGGTGTTCTTTGGATTTCTGTTCGCGTTGTCGAGCACGGCCATCGTTTTGAAAAGCTACATGGATCGGATGGAGATAGACACGATCTATGGCCGGGCGAGCGTCGGGATACTGCTCTTTCAGGATTTATGCATCGTTCCGATGATGCTGCTGGTTCCGATGCTGAGCGGGCAGCAGGGCGCGTCGGCGGCCAACATCGCGCTGACGCTCGGAAAAGCGGCGGCGGTCATCGCCGGGATTGTCTTCACCGCGCGGACGGTCGTTCCATTTCTTCTCTTTCACATCGTGAGGCTACGCAGTCCCGAAGTCTTCATCATCTTCGTCGTTCTGGTCAGCCTCGGCGCCGCGTGGCTGACCTCACACTTCGGCCTCTCGATGGCGCTGGGGGCGTTCATCGCCGGGTTGGTGTTGTCGGAATCGGAGTACAGCCATCAGATCGTGTCGGACATCCTGCCATTCCGCGACGTTTTCAACAGCATCTTTTTCATGTCCATCGGAATGCTGCTCTCGCCTGGTTCGCTGGCGCGGAATCTGTCGGTCGTGATGGTCTGGCTGGCGGCGGTCATCATTGGCAAAGCGGCGATAGTCGCCGTGGTAATTCGTTTGCTTCAATACCCGCTTCGCGTTGCGGTTACCGTCGGGCTGGGATTGGCGCAGGTGGGTGAATTCTCCTTCGTCCTGGCGAAGATGGGAGTCGCGCAGAACATACTTTCACAAAACGACTATCAACTTTTCCTTGCAGCCTCGATCCTCTCGATGATCGCGACTCCGTTTCTGATCAACGCGGCGCCGAAAATCGGCTTCGCGCTACAGTCTCTTTTCAACCAGCGGCATTTGCGGCTGGACGATGTGGCCGAACAGACCGGCGCCGCGCACGGCCTGAATCATCACGTCATCGTCGTCGGATACGGGATAAACGGACGTAACCTGACGAAGGTTCTGCACAGGCTGGGAATCCAATATCTAGTGCTGGAATTGAACGCCGAGACGGTGCGCGCCGCCAGAGCGCAGGGTGTGCCGATTCAATATGGCGACGCCGGACGGCAACTAGCGCTTCAGCACGCCGGAGCGCCACAGGCCGCGATTATGGTGCTTGCCATTTCAGATCCGGTTATGACGCGGCATGCGGTGGCGCTGGCCCGCGAGATGAATCCCGATCTGCACATCATCGTGCGCACGCGCTATATGTCCGAAGTCGCGGGATTGTTCGATCTCGGCGCCAGCGAGGTCGTGCCCGAAGAGTTTGAAACCAGCGTTGAAATCTTCTCCCGCGTGCTCAGACAGTACGGCGTCTCGCGCAACGTCATCGAACGCGAAGTCGAAGAGATCAGAAAAGAAGGTTACGGCATGCTGCGTTCGACCTCGCTGCCGCTGGTTGAAATGAACAGGCTGGCCGAAGCCTTCGCCGAGACCTCAACTGAAACCGTCTTCATCGGCGACGATTCTCCATCGGTGGGCAGGACGCTCAAGGAACTCGACCTGCGTAATCGCACGGGAGCGACCGCGACCGCCATCGTCCGCAACGGCAACATGGAAATCAATCCCGGCCCGGAATTCAAAATCGAAGCCGACGACATTCTGGTTTTGATCGGCCGACCCGGCCAGATCGGATCGGCGGCGGAATATGTCAGAGAGGGAAAGGCCGTCCCACAAGCGACCGGAAAATTGCAGTTGATGAGGATTAGTAATATGTCCGCCACACCGCCGGGGCCTTTGAACAGCAGCGAGTGACCGATTGGCTTGGCGGCTTTTATCGAGAAGGACTAAAATTGCGATGGCTTTCAAAACCACATCTGCTTATTCGGAGGTAACGCTTATGTCTGCTGTAATGGAAATCGCGCTCGATCCTGACAAGAGTTACGAGATCGTCAACGGTCAGCCGGAGGAGAAAGAGATGGCAGGAGGAAAGCACGGAGTCATTGGCGCGAACCTAATTCGCGATTTGGGAATGTACCTGAAGGTTCACAAACGCGGTCTGGTTTGCTCGGAAACCAACTTCAAAATCGGCCAGAACGAACGCATCCCAGACATCGCCTTTGTCGTCGCTGAGCGAGTTCCGCCGGGCGGTATGCCGGAAGGCGTGGTGGGATTCGCTCCCGATCTGGCTGTGGAGATCATTTCGCCCAACGACGTTCACGACAAGGTGAGCGAGAAAGTGTTGGAATATCTCGAAGCCGGAGTCCGGCAGGTCTGGCTGGTCTCTCCCAGACTCCGTTCGATCACCATCTTCCGTTCAGCCACGGACGTTCAGATTTTCACCGAAGGCAGCGATTTGACAAGCGAAGACCTGCTTCCGGGTTTTCGTTGTTCGCTCAAAGAGATTTTCCAGACTTCTCTGAATAGCTCAGTTGATTGACAGATCATTTACGCCATTCAATCGGGAACATCGCGCCTGCTTTATCCGCCGCTAACTTCAATCCGGCTAGTTCCGCCGCGCGCGCCAGCACGGGGTCGCGTTTGGCCGCGAGGTCTGCGGCTGCCGGCAGCAGCGATTCGTCTGGCGTAACGCCCACGCGCTCCAGGCTCTTGCCGTCGGTCATAATCAGGTCCGCGTCCGTCACGCTTGCGCCGTAGAAAAACACTGTGTCGTTTCCCATTTGATGTTGATGATGCGCTGATCGCATAACCGCGCCCGCCGTGCGGTCTCCAATGATTGTTGCGCGCTTCTCCAATTGCATCAGCCGCGCCAGGACCTCGGAGGCCGATCCCGACTGGCTGTCTACAAGGATGATCAGCTTGCCCGTGTAGACATCGGCGCCGCGCGACTTCACGATCAGCGGTTTCATCTCCTTGCGGCCTTTGAGATCGCCGATCTTGGTCTCCTTGTCCACGAAGTAACCAGCCAGTCGCTTCAATGTCGTCTCATCGCCACCGCCGTTGCCGCGCAGATCGAGAATCAGCGCCTTGCGTTTCCTGGCCTTGCCCATTATGTCATCCACCTGTCCTTCGGTCAGATCGAACTGCGGCATCTTCCAGATGAAAGCGTCCTCGCCAAGTTCAATGTAGCGGTGCCGGTTGAGGCGATCTTCAGCTTCGGCTTCGCGGATAATCGCGTTGATGTCAGAACCGCCATCCCGTCCCGTCAGGTCGAGTATGCGCTTGCCGCGTTTGACCCTGGCCTGGATCTCGATTTGCTTCTGCTCGCCGCCGGGCTTTTGCAGCGCCACCGACAGCGCAGGCATCGGGCGCAGCGAGTAGAAGAGATAATTGAGTTTCCACATCATCTCGCGCGCCGGCTTGAACCCGGCCACGTTGAGCAGCATATCGCCGGGTTGCAGGCCTTTCGCTTCAGCGTCGCTGCCCGGCTTGACCGCGACGACATAACACTTATCGCCGATGGCCTGCATTTGCCAACCGTATTCAACACTGTCGGAGCGGCTCGGTGGCAGGAAGAAAGTGTGTGAGTCGTCGAAGTCGAGCAACACCTGCGCAATGATGCCGAAGACCTGTCCCAGCGATTGCGCCTGCTGCATCTTTTCATCAGCGGCCTTGAACCGCGCGTCCAGATCAATGCCGCGAAAATTCGGGTCGTAGTAATTTTTCTTGATGTCGTCCTTGATGACTTTGAGCATCCCGCGCCCGCGGTCGCGATCAAAAGAGATATTGCCTTGCGCTTGCGCGGTTAGTCGCGACGGCGAATGCGCGTCGAGGAGCGACAGAAGAACGAGAATCGCGATCACGGATGCGCGAAATTGTGGGGAGCGAAATTTGGCTTTCATAACAGCGCCTCATTTAATGAAAGTGGTTGAGTCGGGGCCGAAAGAATTATCAAGATACGGGTTCCGAGTAATGGCGCGCATATCTTGCCACAAATCGCACAGGAGGCAAAAGTGGTTCAGGTAAAATTGGTCTGGCCGGGTTATGATCCACGCATCAGAATACATCTGAAAGGGCAATCTATAAAAAAATATGCGTTACGCGCCGCTGATCCTGCTGCTGGTCTTCGTGATTTATCCGATCAGGCTCCCTCAAGGTACTTCCGCATCGAACGAAGTGATGTTCACCGATGTCGCTAAGGCGTCCGGCATCAACTTCATCAACGCGTCTTCATCCGAAAAGAAATACATTGTCGAAAGTATGCAGGGCGGCGCGGCGATGTTTGACTTCGACAACGACGGGCGGCTCGACATCTACCTCGTCAATTCCTACACGGTCGAGGCGGCGCTGGCCGGGAAACCTCGTCCTCCGGCTGCGCTCTATCGCAATCTGGGCAATGGCAAGTTTGAAGACGTGGCGGCGAAAGCCGGCGTGGCCGATCCGGGCTGGGCGATGGGCGTGAGCGTCGCCGATTTCGACAACGACGGCGACGACGATCTTTACGTGACCTGTTTCGGGCCGAACAAACTCTATCGCAATCTGGGCAATGGCAAATTTGAAGACGTGACGGCAAAAGCAGGCGTCGGCGACGCGCGGTTTTCGACCGGCGTGGCCTGGGGCGATTACGACCGCGACGGCGATCTCGATCTCTTCGTCGCCAACTACGTTGACTTCAAACTCGACGACCTGCCGCAATTCGGCAAAGGGCAGTTGTGCCAGTATCGCGGCATTCCCGTGCAATGCGGGCCGCGCGGCTTGCCGGGAGCGGGCGACACGCTTTACCGCAACAACGGAGATGGGACATTCACCGATGTTTCAAAGCAGGCGAAGGTAGATGACCTGAAAGGTTATTACGGCCTCGGCGTGATGTGGACGGATTTTGACGACGACGGATGGCCGGACATTTTCGTGGCGAATGATACCACGCCAAATTACGCCTACCGCAACAATCACGACGGCGCGTTCACCGAAACGGGCTTTGCGCTCGGAGTCGCCGTTGACGAAAACGGCAATGAGCAAGCCTGCATGGGCGTTTCCATCGGCGATTACGACCGCGACGGAAGATTCGATCTGGTGGTGACCAACTTCGCTGACGATTACAACACGATCTATCGCAAAGGCGCCGACGGCGCGTTCGCTGACGTGTCGCGCGCGACGAAGACGGCGGAAGCGAGCCTTCCTTATCTGGGTTGGGGCGTGAAGCTTTTTGATTACGACAATGACGGCTGGCTCGATCTGATGGTGGTCAACGGCCACGTTTACCCGCAGGTCGAAGGCGCTTTTCCGGGCGGTATGTACGGCCAGCGCAAATTGCTTTACCGTAACCTGCGTGGCGGAACTTTCGCAGAGAGCGGCTCGTCAATTCCGGCTCTGGCGGCGCGGCGTGTGTCGCGCGGCGCGGCTTTTGGAGATTATGACGAAGACGGCGATGTTGATGTGATCGTCAACGAACTCGACGGCGCGCCGTCGCTTTTAAGAAACGACAGCGGATCGAAAGCAGGTCATTGGATCAAGCTGCAATTGGCCGGAACGAAATCGAACCGCAATGCGGTCGGAGCGCGCGTTGAAATCAAGGCTGGAGGCCTGACTCAGATTGACGAAGTTCACGCGGGCGACAGCTACATCTCGCATTCCGATTGGCGGCTGCATTTCGGTTTGGGCGAGACGACGACGGTTGATGAGATCACAGTTCGCTGGCCGAGCGGCGCGATTGAAAAACTGACGAAAGTGAAAGCCGATCAGGTCGTCAAAATAGTCGAGCGCAAATGACATCCTCACCGGCTGAAGCCGATTTAACATTAACTCTGATTACCTCATTCCTCCTGGGAACATCGCCTGCCTGACAAATAGTCGAACTTGCCGCCGTCCCAGGGACGGCGCGCGCATTGAAGAATTATCTCAATCTATAAAAATAGGGAGGTGTGTGATGGGAATCTTTGACAAGATGTTCGGGCGTGGCGCGGACAACGCTCACAAGCAACCGGGCGCCGAACAGAAATTCAATCAACTCAAACAGAAATATCAGACCGTGCTCAATTCAATCGAGCAGCAACACGTGCAGTTACAAAACCTGCATGTCGAGGGCGACAAACTTGTCATCAGAGGCGTGGCGCCATCGGATCAAGCCAAGAACGCGGTCTGGGATCAAATCAAACTGGTTGATCCGAGCGCGAGCGACCTTATCGCTGACATCACTGTTCAGCCGCAACAGGCCGCCGCCGTCGGTTCGCCGGGCGGGAGGCCGGGCGGGCAAGCTTACACTGTCAAATCCGGCGATACGCTGTCGAAGATCAGCCAGCAGTTTTACGGCAGCGCGAACGAATATATGCGCATCTTTTACGCCAATCGCGACAAGCTCTCCGATCCTGACAAGATTCAAGTAGGGCAGCAATTGGTTATCCCGCCTGATGAGAACCCTTGAGTATGAATGTGGGGCAAGACGCCGTCTTGTCCCACAAAAACGCCTTGTACTTTTCTCGAACTGTTTAGTGACAAGCGGAAGGCGCGCAAGCAATAATTGATCGCTCGCCGATATGAATGGAAGAAGATTGATCAAATTGATTGCGCTGCTGGCCGCGCTCGCGGGCTTTGTGCGAATGTCCGGCTGGATGGCGCAGCCTCCGGCCGCCGCGATCGCGCAGGCCACGCAATGGCAGCCGAATCAGCCTTCGTCCGGCGCGCGTTATGCCGGCGCCCAGGCTTGCGCGCAATGCCATCAGAGCAAGTCCAAAATCCACGCCGGTTCGGCGATGGCTCAGGCGCTGGAGCCGGCTGCTGACGCGGCGATTCTGCGCGCCCACACGCAGCTTTCGTTTCGCAACGGTCAATGGATTTATCGGATCACGCGCGAAGGCGTCCGCAGCCTTTACACGATCAGCGACGGGGCGGAGAGCCTGACCGCGCCCATCCTGTGGGCCTTCGGACGCGGCGCGTCGGGGCAGACTTACGTCATCGAACGCGACGGAGTTTATTACGAAACGCGCGTCAGCTTTTTCACCTCGCTCCGCGCGCTGGACATCACGCCCGGCGCGCCTCGACGCGCGCCCTCGTCTTTGAAAGACGCGATCGGACAGGCGCTCGGACGCCAGGACGCGATGGCCTGTTTCGGATGTCACGCGACGGTCGCGCCCGGCGCGCAGCGATTTCAATTGGACAACTTCACGCCGGGCGTCAGTTGCGAAGCCTGCCACGGGCCGGGCGAAAAACACATCGCCCTGATGAAGTCAGCGGCGGCGGAATCGGAGACAAGCGCGGGCAAAGCGATCTTCAATCCGCGGCGGATGCATCCGGACGATCTGTCGCAACAATTTTGCGGCGCGTGCCATCGCAGTTGGGAGGCGGTGATGCAAATGCCGGAACGCGGCGGCATGACGAACGTGCGATTTCAGCCGTATCGCCTGGCCAACAGCCGCTGCTATAAAAACCCCGACGACCGCAGGATCAGTTGCTCCGCCTGCCACGACGCGCACGAAGACGCGCGCCACGATGCCGCGTTTTACGACGCGAAATGCCTGGCTTGCCATCAGTCGAAAAACAGCCCTTCCGCGAAAGATCGAATCGCGCCTCCGTGCCCGACCGGCAAAGCGCAATGCGCCGCCTGCCACATGCCGAAGATCGAGCCGCCGGGGCTGCATTTCAAATTCACCGATCACCAGATTCGTGTGGTCAAACCGAATGAACCTTATCCGAATTGAAAGTTCGGCAGTGGTTTGATCAGAAGAGACGGAGGAGAGAACACGGAAAAGACGGAAATAGCGGAACAAACGGAAAGATAAATAGGGGTCAGGTCGCTTCCGTCTATTCCGTTATTTCCGTTTGTTCCGTTATCTCTCCTGCTTGACCTACTACGAAAGTTTTAGTTCTGCTGAGGTTTTGGGGTGTTCGCGCGGTCTTTCTTGAGCTGCTCGTCCTTGAGCCGTTGCGCTTCGGCGAATTCGCGATCAGCGTCGGCGGCGCGTCCGAGTTGACGATAAAGCCGTCCGAGTTGGTATCGCTTGACCGGATCGGCGGGGTCTTTCGCCACCGCGCGTTCCAGCGGCGCGAGCGCTTCGAGGGTCTTGCCCTGCTTCGAGAGGATTTTGCTGAGCAGCGAGTTGGCCTCGATTGATTCCGGCTGCAATTTGAGAGCTTCGTCAAGACTCCGCTTCGCCGCGTCAGGGTCGCCTTCCGACTCCTGCAAGTAAGCGATGTAGTACAACGTCGAATAATCGCCGGGCTGGTGTTTGCGTTCTTCCTCGAAAGCCGCCAGCGCTTCTTTGTTGCGGCCAAGCTTCAACCAGGTCAGGCCGAGCGAGTGATGCAGGCGCGGCAGATCGGAGTTGAGTTTGGCGGCGGCGTTCAATTCTTCCAGAGCCTGCTCGTATTCCTGATCGCGCAAAAACGCCTGGCCTTGCAGCAAGTGCAGCGCGGGAAGACCGGCGGGAAACGAAGCCAGGCGTTCGAGCGTCGCGCGGAAACCGGCTTTGCCCAAACGCAAATAGGCCAGACCCAGACTGTAGAGCACGGCGGCGTCGGGCGGCGCGGCGTCGAGCGTCGGCTCAAGCTGCTTGATCGCTTCTTCATCCCGGCCCAACGCGGTCAGCGAGAGACCGTAAAGCTGACGCGCCTGCACAGCGTCGGGTCTTTGTTGCAGGAACCGCTCGAAAACTTCAATGGCTTTGGCGAATTGTCCGGCGCGGTAATGCGCGATGCCCAGATTGAGCAGGATCGGCGTCAACTGCGGCGCGAGCTTCAACGCGGCTTCGTAGGCGGCGATCGCTTCGCCGTATTTGCCGAGGCGAGCCAGCGCGACGCCGAGATTGGCCTGAGCTTCGGGGTAATCGGGTTTGAGCGCGAGCGCGGCGCGGTATTCGGCGGCGGCTTCGTCGAACTTGCCTTGTTGTTGAAGTTCGACGGCGCGGTTGAATTTCGCGGTCGCGTCCTGCGTTTGTTGAAATGCGGTCAATGCCGCAATGATGATGAATGCCAGAACGGTTTGTTTCACAGCCTGATTCTACATCGTACAATCGCCGCATAACCAGAAAGAGGATGATCGTTGAGGAGAATGGAGTAAAATAGGCCGGAATACACGTTCCCCAAAGGAGGTCCAAAAATGATGAACGTAACTTTCGATGAAGTTTTGGAAAAAGCTCTGGCGCTTCCGCTGGCTGATCAGCGCCGATTGGTTTTCACTCTCTCAGCGGCGCCCGCGTTCGAAACGCGGAATGGCGGTGAATATCTGACTCCGCGAGAGAAGTTGGAAAGGCTGGTTATTGCTCAGGGCAAGAAGCCGTTGAATTTCGCAGAACTACGCGAGCTTGGTGAATTCTTCCCGGAAGATGAAAGCGTTGATGATCTCGTGAACGCGGTTCGCGCCTGGAGACGCGATCTGAGAGATCGGAGCGTTGAATGATGGAAATGGAATTTGTGGTGATAGACACCGATGTGGTTTCTTATCTTTTCAAGGGCGATACGCGCGGCAATTTGTATCAACCTCATTTGGACGGCAAGCTTGGCGTGCTGTCGTTTATGACCATTGCTGAGCTTGATCTGTGGGCGGCGACGCGCAATTGGGGAACGAAGAAACGCGAGGAATTGGCTGCCTTCCTCAGTCCATACATTGTGATCGAATCAAGCCGTGAACTCTGCCGCAAATGGGCGGAGATCAGAGATCAAGTCAGCCGGGCGGGTTCGCATCTCGACACGGCTGACGCCTGGATTGCGGCTACCGCAGCGCTCCACGACCTTCCGCTGCTTACTCATAACCGCGATCACTTTGCGCGCGTACCGAATTTGAGTGTCATCTCCGGAGCTTGAGGGTATCGCTACTTGTCTGCATCAATGTTTATCCTTTGGAGTCCTGCCGCGCGCCCGCCAATCCTCTTCCATCTTCCGCAAACTGCCGGCGTCCGCCGCGTCCGGCCTCAACTTCAGATAAGCGCGGATTTCGTCCACAGCTTCCTTGAACTTCTGTTCGTGCGCGAATACTTCAGCCAGATAGACGCGGGCGCGCGCGATGTTGTCGCCGCCGATCTTCAACGCTTGTTCGAGCGACTGCTTCGCCTGATCGTAACGCTTCAGTGAAAGGCGGGCGTAGCCGAGCAGCATGTGCGAGAGCGCGATCTTCGGCTCGTAAAGAAGCGATTTTTCCAATTGGCTGACGGCCTCTTCGTAGTTGCGCCGCTGGATGTTGCAATAAGCCGCGCCGCGCAAGGCCGGGCTGTATTTGTCATTGATCCGCAATGCGCGCTCGAAATCGTCCAACGCCTCGGCCAGCTTGTTACTCTGCATCAACAGATTGCCGCGCTCGGCGAGCGCCTGGAAGTATTCGGGATAAAGTTCGAGCGCCCGGTTGAAACTCGCCAGAGACTTGTCGGCCTGATTCTCTTTTTGAAATTTCAAGCCCTGTTCATAAGCCTTTCGCGCCGGTTTAGGGATGTTCTGCGCGGCTTCGGCCACGTTGACTGTTCCCGGATTGGCGCCCTCTTTTTTGCCGTGCAGCGGCAGTCGCAGGTAAACATCAATGTTCACGCGGTTGGCGTAAGCGCGCGTGCTGTCCGATTCGGCCGGATCGCTGTATTGTTCAGGCGCAGCCGGGTTGACGGCCTTCAGGCGATAACGCCCGCCGCCGATGCTGCGGAATTCATAATCGCCGTCGTCATCGCTCAGGACATCGCGCGCCAGGCCGTTCGTCATTTCAAGTATGACTTTGACTCGCGTGGCCGGTTGGCCGTCAGGCAGGTAGACGCGGCCGTAGATCGTGAACGCTCCTTGCGGATTCGCGCCGCCGGTTGAAAAGTGTGAAAAGTGAACGAGCAGGAAGAGTAGGGCGAGGCTCCCGACGAGCGGAAAAAATCGTGGAGACAGTGAAGCGGTCATCACGAACTCCCAGTAAAAACGGGGGCCGCAACTTATGTCGCAACCCCCGAAATTGATTCAATGCAGGCTCAGCCAGTGGTTAGAAGAAGATCTTCACTGCAAGCTGAATCGTGCGATTGCCGGAGACATAACCCGGCACGCCGTTGAATTCGCCCACGCCATTGCCGAATTGCGCGTTGCCCGGCGGACGCGCCCCACCGCGCACGTTCAGGATGGTGTTAGCCGAAGCCTGTTGGAAGTCGCGGTAGTTTGAAAGGAATGGCGACACCCCGTTTGCCAGCGTGAAGCTGGTGTTCGGGAAGAACGTCAGCCCGGAGTTGTATCCGTCGAATTGCGCGTGGTTGAAGATGTTGAACGTCTCAAGGCGCAATTGAATTGACCGGCTGCCATCGCCGCCGAGGCTGAAGCTCTTGAAGAACGACAGGTCGGTGACGTTGATGCCCGGATTACGAATGAACGAACGCGGCTGCGGGCCGGGATTGAGGTTGGGCATGCGGAGTTGCGTGAAGTCGAAAGCCTTCTCGAACTCAATGCTCGGCTGCGCATTGCCCGTGATGATCGGGCGAGGCCCTTCCGTCCACGAACCGGAGATGTACTGGTTCGTGCTGATGCCCTGAATGCCGAAGCTCAACTCGCGCGGCGTGCCCGACAGGAACTGCGTCACGCCGGTGATTTGCCAGCCATTGACAATGCCCTTGGCGAGCCAGTTGTCCGATTTGGTCTTCGGCAGATCCCACAGGTAGTTGAAGACCAGGGTATGCTGACGGTCGAAGCTCAGCAGGCGGTAATCGTAACAGCGCGAGCAGATGATGTTGATGTATTCGCCCTCGACGTTCGACGCCGTGCCCAGCGCCTTCGACCAGGTGTAGGCCGCGCCGAAGGAGAGGCCCCGGCGGAAGCGGCGCTGCACCGTGGCTTGCAGCGAATGGTAATTCGACGATCCGCCGAAGGTTTTCATCTGCACCGTGCCGTAGCCGGGGAAGTTGCGCAGGAAGTCCTGCTGTAACGCGAAACGTCCAGTAAATTTCAAACCAGCGTCGCGGTAAAGCTGCGGCAGGTTGGGTTCTTCATCCGGCACGACACCGCCCGTATATTGAGATGGGTCTTGCGCCGCTTTGGTGAAAAGGAAGCCATACGGGATGGCGTTCAGATTGATGTCTTCCGGCAAGTGGCGCGAGAGCGTGCCGACGTAGCCGACGCTGATCACCGTGTCGAAGCCCAGGTCCTGTTGTACCTGGAAGCTGTAGCTCTGGACGTTCGGGACATAGCCTTCACGGTCAGCGCCGCGCACGCTCACTGTGCCGAGCGCAATCTGGCCGGTGCTCTGGCCGACGGTGGCGAGATTGCCGAAGTCGAAACGCGGGTTGACGAAGGTCGGCGGTTGCGGCACCGACGGGAAGACGACGTTGTTGCCCGACACGCGGTCGTAGCCGATGCGATACCCGCCGCGCACCACCGTCTTGCTGTTGCCGAACACGTCATAAGCGAACCCGAAGGCCGGGCCATATTGTATCCCGCGATTCTTGAAGCCGCCGCGTTCGATGCCCTGGTCGGGCGGGATCATGCCGTTAAACGGATCGCCCGAACCCGGCACGATACGTCCGATCAGGTAGCTGGGCAGCAACGCCGACGGATTAGCCGGATCAATCGCATTCTTGCCGCCGTTGGCGCGCCGGTAGAGCCGGACGGCCTTGCTGCGGTCGTAACGCGCCGGATCGAAGAACGCGCCCTGCAAACGTTGATCGTATTGCGGCTGAATCCAATTGAAGCGCAGGCCGTAATCGAGCGTCAACCGCCGCGTCGCTTTCCAATTGTCCTGGAGATACCACTCGACGTTGGTCGAACGATATTGTCCCTGATAGATGCCGCGCGTCGGTTGATTCAAACTGTTGAACGCGCCGAGCAGGGCGTCGGCATAGGGGTGGCCGGTGTTGGTTGGGCTGGCCAGATTGGAAGTGCCGCCCGGATTGTTGCCCGGATTGAAAACGATGCTCATCGAATCGCCTGCGGCCTGATCCTTGCGGCTGCGATTGATGTAGACGCCCGCCTTCAAGGTGTGAACGCCCCAAACCTTGCTGATGTTGTCGTAAAAGTCGAAGGTGGTATTCGAGTTCTTGTAGGGGAACTGCGAATAGCCGTTCGAGCCGGCGAAATTCTGAGCGGTCACGCCGCCGAAGTTGATGTTGATGAACTGCGACGCGGGATACGGGAAGGGCGTCTTCCAATTGAATCCGAAGCCGCTGTAAGTGGCGGCGTTGGGATCAGTCGGATCGAGCGTCAGGTTGTTCTGGCTGGCGCCGAAGACGAACTCGTTGGTCAGCGTCGGCGAAAGCGTCTGAGTCAAATTGTAAGTGCCGTTCCAGGCCGGAGCCTGTTTGAAATCGAGCACGTCGAGCGGAATCTGATTGTTGCCGCCCGTCCAGCCCAGCCCGTAAGGCAGAAACTGCTGGTCGGCGTCGCGCGTGTACCGGATGAACGTGCGCGTATTTTCGGTGATGTTGGCGTCAACACGAATGCTATATTCGCGGCGCGGGTAACCGGCGCTGGCCTGCGACTCGTGATTGAAATTAGGCAACCGGCCATTGGCGTTGGCGAAGCTGCCGAATTTGCGCAGGATGGCCTGTCCGTCCGGGTTAATGCGGTTGGACGGAATGACGTTGTTGAGGAACGGCTGGCCGGTCAACGGGTCATAGAGCGTGATGGCCTGATTGTTGCCGTTGACGAGTCCTGTGAAGATGCCATTGATCTCGTTGGCGGTCGGCACGCGCGATTGGCGCGCCGTGCCTGGCTTCAACTGCTCCTGCCATTCGCGCGAGAAGAACCAGAAGACTTTTTCGCGCAGCTTTTCAGATCCCAATGGGCCGAAGACGCTCTTCGGCAGCCAGACCGGGCCGCTCAGATTGAAGCCCTGATAGTTGTACCGATAGAAGTTGCGTTGGCGGCCCTGCGCGTTGTTGAAGAAACTGTTGGCGTTGAACTGTTCGTGGCGGTGAAAGTAATAGCCTGTGCCGTGGAAATCCTTGCCGCCGCCTTTGGTCACGATCTTGATGTCGCCGCCCGCCGAACGTCCGTACTCGGCCTGGTAGTTCGAGGTCAGAATCTTGAACTCGGCGATGTTGTCGAGCACCAGCGCGACGTGCTGCGTGCCGTTCGATCCGGTGTCAACGTTGGTCGTGCCGTCAATCGTCAGGTTGTGTTGATTGGCGCGCGTGCCGTTGATGTTGAAACCCGACAGTCCGCCCGGCCCTGCCTCCTGAGCATTGACGAAGCTGACCACACCCGGCGTCAGCTTGGCCAGATCGAGGAAGTTGCGTCCATTGAGAGCGAGGTTCGAAACCTGCTCGCCGTTGATGACCTGGCTCTGCTCGCCGCTCTCGGTCTTGAGTAAAAGCTGCGCGGCGTCGGCGGTGACTTCGACTGTGTTCTCGATGCCGCCGACTTCGAGCATGATTCGCCCGGTGGATTGTTTATCGGCGACGTTGAGGACAATGCCGGTTTTGACCGTCTTCTTAAAGCCGCTGGCTTCAATGGTCACGGTGTATGTGCCCGGCTGGAGGGTGGAGAAGGCGAAGATGCCTTCGGAGTTTGTCGTGGTTTCGAGTTGCAATCCTTTGGTAGGATCGCTGACCGTGACCTTGGCTCCGTTGACTACGCCGCCGTTGGGATCCTGCACTATACCGCTCAAGCTGGCGCTGGTTTGCCCGAACGCCGTCGTGGCGAACAAAAGCGTAAGCAACGCAAGCGGGACGGCGCGTCTGAATAAAGCTTCAAACCGCATAGCTTCCTCCTCAGTGGGGACACAAATCGGAATGATTTGCGCCGGGTTGATGATTCACAGCCGCCTGCGCGCGATGTGGACAGACGACCACGGGAAAAAGTACTAAAGCGATTTTGGTATCAGAAATTTGAGAGGAGTCTTTTCGTCCCAGCTTGCCCCAGCATTAGCCGACAAATTTTGGATTGCGGTGATAGTTGGAGCTTCGTCGGCGGGCGGATTATCAACTCGGTTTTACAAAGCTGTCAAGATTTGGTTAAACCATTTGGATATTTTTCTCGCCGATTTTCTTTCGGTGTCCGGCAAACTTATGGCGTTTGGAAATTGACTACCACAACAGCGAAGGGGCGGGTTTTCTCCGCCCGCGTTCGTTGCTGTGGCGCCTGGGCAGGGAAAACCGGCGCCTGCGCTGTCATTGCATTACCTATTCAAAGATCATAGGCTCATCGGACATTTTGGAGACAAACAACAATGGAAATGCCGAACGGCTCACAAAAAAACGTGATGGAACTTTTCAGGCTGGATGGCCGCGTCGCGCTGGTCACCGGCGGATCGAAAGGTCTGGGGCGATCAATCGCCCAAGCCCTGGCCGAAGCGGGCGCGGATGTGGCCGTCGTCAGCCGCACGCTCGCCGATTGCCGGAAAGCCGCGAACGAGATCGCCGAACAGAGCGGACGCCGCGCCGCCGCATTCGCGGTTGACGTGAACAAATCCGACGATCTGAAAAAAGCGGCTGCCGAAATTGAAGCCTCGCTCGGCCCCGTTGACATTCTGGTCAACAACGCCGGCATCAACATTCGCGGCCCGATTGACGAATTGAGCGAGAGCGATTTTGAAGCGGTAATGGCCACGAACGTGACTGCGCCTTTTCTCTGCTCGAAAATATTCGGCCCGAAGATGGTCGAACGCGGCTGGGGGCGCGTGATCAATCTGGGTTCGATTATGTCTGCGGTCTCGCTGCCGGGCCGCGCGCCCTACGCCGCGTCGAAAGCGGCGATTATGGGATTGACGCGCACGCTCGCGCTCGAATGGGCGACGAAAGGCGTGACGGTCAACGCCATCTGCCCAGGCCCATTCGCCACCGAGATGAACAAACAACTGCTCAACGATCCGGCGAAATACAAAGATTTCGTTTCCAAAATTCCGATGGGGCGTTGGGGAGAGTTGAGCGAAATCGCAGGCGCGGCTCTGTTCCTGGCTTCAGACGCGGCGGCGTTCGTGACAGGCTCTGCGTTGTTTGTTGATGGCGGTTGGACGGCGCAGTAAGCGTGAAGATGATTCAAAACGCCAGCCTGACGGAGACGCCATTCACCTTGCCCGGCCAACGCGCGATCATCGGCACGCGAACGCCGCCTTCCAATTGATCGCGCTTGAAACCGTTGAGCGGCGCGTTCGTACAGGCGCCGTTGACATAGCTTGCGCAACCGTTGTCGCTCAGGAAGACGCCCAGCGTTTGCCGCGCCAGCTTCAATTCATCCAGCCTGGCGACAATCGCGCCCACGCCGTCATCCATCGCGGCGACCATCGCGGCGTACACGCGCCGGCCTTTGTCGCCGATGCTTCTGACGCGGTCCAGGTATGGCTTCGTCGCTTCGAGCGGCACGTGCGGCGCGTGATGCATAACGAGCAGAAAGAAAGGCTGCGATTGGTTGCGGTCAATAAAGCCGAGGGCTTCAGGCGTCGTGACTTCGGTCAGATAGCCGTCGTCTTCCACGGGCGCGCGCCCGCGCCAGTAACGGTTCTTACGTTCGGCGGGCTGTCCCGGCAGCGACAGGCGCTCATCTCCCGGCTGTTCTTTTTGAATGAACCCTGCCTGGGAATTGTAGCCCCAGAATTCATCGAAGCCGCGCGAGAGCGGGTGATACTCGCCTTCCAAACCCAGATGCCATTTGCCGATGAGACCGGTGCGGTATCCTGCGGCGCGCATCCGTTCGGCAATCGTCTTTTCCGCGCGCGGCAGCGAAGCGACATCCGGATCACGCATCGTCGGGTTGAAATCGTGCCCGAACCTCGCCTGATAGCGCCCGGTCATCAACGCCGCGCGCGACGGGCTGCAAATCGAAGCCGTCACATAACCATTCGTGAACCGCACGCCCTCGCGCGCCATCCGGTCAATGTGCGGCGTCGGGACGAGCTTGCTGCCGTATGCGCCGACATCGCCGTAACCGAGGTCATCGGCGACGATGATTATGACGTTCGGTTGGCGCGCGGTTTGCGCGACGCAGACGAGCGGCGCAAGCGCGCTCAATGCGAGCGCAAGCCGGAACAGCCTGAGGCGGGAAAGGACCTCGCTCATATTTCTCATTTGATGTGAACCTTAAGAGTGTTTGCTGTTTGCCCGTCCACCGTCAATGCCACGTCCACTTCTCCTCTCCCGATCAAAGCGCGCGACAGCCGCACGTTGACTTGATCGAGTCCGACGAAGTCGCCCTGCGCTCCGGCGAATGGCGCCTGGCAATCCACGCCGCCGATCTTCGCCGTCACGGCGCCGAGCGCGCTGCGAAAGCGAATCCCCGTGCCGAACAACAGCAGGAAGACCTGATCCGTTTCCGGTCCCAGATCAATCGGCGCGGCGACGAATTTCTGTTGCGCCGCATCGAAGCGCGCCACCGGCTCGAACTGCTGTGAACCGTCGGCCCTGACCCGCAGAGCCGTTGCGGCGGCCAGCCCGCGTCCGCTCGCATCCGCCGCAAACAATCCGGGCGCGACTGAAGCGATTTGCGCAATGCCTGCCGACACTGCGCCGTCGCCGCCGGTGATGGTCACTGACGCTGCGCCGGGCACGGTTCCCGCAGGAATCAGATAATTGACCTGTGTCGGCGAGACGAAAAAGAGCGGCGCCGTGCGTTCCGTGCCCGCGCTGTCGCGCACCTTGACGCTTGTTCCTGCCAGCGTCAGCGGCAGCGGAACGGTTGACGCCGACATCGTGGTTGTCGCCAGACCTGAGCCGAAAGCCGAGGTGATTGATTCCGCTGACAGCGGCGAGCTTTGATAGCTGGCCGCGGAGACGTTCGCCGCCTCGCGCGGGGTCGCCAGCAGATACTCCCAGACCGGCTTGTAAACCGGCGAGCCGTCGGCCCGCAACGCCAGGTTCCTGTCCACCGCTACGCAGCCGTGATGATTGTTAGTCGGACTATCCAGATTTGATGTCAGCGAGCGCGTGTTGCCGTATGGCGGCGCGGCGGCGTCAACGTTGACCACTGGCCCGAAGGCATTCATCCCGTAAGCCGGCCAGACCTGCGTGGAAAGGATCGTGAAGTTCACCGCCTCATCGCGCTGGTGCGAGAAGCCGAAGAATCGCTCGGCCGGCGTCGCGTTCGGCGTGGAGCCTGGCACGGCGATCCAGTTGGCCGGTTTCATCTCGCGCCCGCTGTAATCCATCGCTGCGAACATCACCACGCGCGCCACCAGATGGTAGCGGCCAATGATCCCCGCGTGCCCGCCGCCCTGCGAATGCCCACTGACCACGATGGACGACCAGCGGATCGCGCTGTCATTGACCAGGTACTGCCCCCAGCCGTCGTCTGGGAAGCGCGCGCGCAGGTAAATCAGCAGCTTGATCAGCCGGTTCTCAATCGAGTTGGCGCGGGTGATGTTGAGGAGCGGCGTGCGGTCAACGCCGTCCTTGATCTCCAGTCGCACTTTGGCGTAGCAGTCCAGATCGGCGTTTGGGCCTACGCACAGATCGCGGTTGACCGCCTGATCGTTCGGATAGTTGAGGCTGATGACGTGAAAGCCCAGATCGGCGGCGGTGTTGGCGAGTCGCTGGTAAAAAAACGGCGTCCCGCCCGTGCCGGGGAAGAAGAGGAACAACTGGTTTTTCGACGGCGCGGATTTGTTGAGCGCGACGTAATGCGATTCCAGATTGGTGTCAATCTGCGGATCGGTCTCTTTGGGCGGGATAAAGTAAGTTTGGCGTTGCGCGTAAACCGGCTCGACGGTGGAAACACAACATACGAAGATCAAAATCAGGATCAAAGGAAATTTCACAAACTCCTCCGGTTGATTGCATGGCAAAACGATGAACCGCGCTCGTTGCGCAGTCGACCGGATTGGATCGCTGGCAGCGTAAAAAGGTCGAAAATTCCCGCGCCACTTCGCTTTCAAGCCGAGCAGCCGCGCGGCAGGCCCCGGAAGCGGTGATCAACGCGGCGCCGGCAACTGTGCGCCCACTTCCTCGCGCCACGAGCGCAACCGCTCGCGCAATCGGGCGGCTCGTCCAGGTTGTTGCGCAGCCTGGTCGCGAAATCGTCGCGCAGGTTGTACAACTCAATGTGGTTGTCCTCGAAATATTCGAGCAGCTTCCAATCGCCTTCACGCACGGCGCTCACGGGCGAGGTGGTGGCGTAATAGCGCGGGTAGTGAAAATAGAGCGCGTCGCGTTGGAGATGAGCGCGCGGGTTGCGCAGCAGCGGCAACAGACTCAATCCATCTGTTGCCGTGTCGCCCTTTGCTCCCACCAGTCCGGCAAGGGTTTGGAGCGGGCCGCTTCGGCATCGCGGCTGACCGAGCTTTCGCGCCAGACGGTGAAGCGCAATCTCGCCGCGCGCTTGCCGGTTAAAAGGGCCGCCCGCGTCGGCGAGCAAACCGGCATGGCATACGCTTGCGTGAACCGCACGCCGCGCGCGCCAGGCGGCCGAGCAGACAAACACCAATCAGGAGTGGAATTATTCGGTGTCTCATCATTGCGGTGAACAATGTTATTCGCTCTGCGGCTTATCGGCTACGCGATAGCTGCGGCGGGAGCGCACGACAACGTCAGGGCGGGTGGCTTCGACCCTGACTTCGACTTTGATGGTGTGGATGCCGCCTGCCGGATGATCCGGCGGATAAAAGCCAAGCCGGTATTGATGGCGCAACTCCTCGACTATCTGCCCGAAGGCCTGTTTCAGATTTGCCACCTCGCTGTTGAAATAACGCCCGGCGGAAACCTCCGACAATCGCCGCAGAAAATCCATCGCTTCTTCATTGCGCTCCGCGGCGCGACCTGCTCGTCGCTGCCGCTGCCTGTCTCTGTCCGGGCGCTGTGACGGATCGGGAAACCGCTGCGCTGGCCTGAAGATGCCGCCGCGCCTGCCCATCCGCGGCCCTCTTTCCGGAATACCCCATCCGCCGCGATTCGCTCGCGGGTCACGTGATAGCCCCGGCGGCAAGGAGTTGTAGAACACCGAGTAGATCAACGTGTCGGCTTCCGCCGCGTTTTCCAGCAACTGCTGTTCGGTGATCTCGCTGCCGTGATCCTTACCGTCGGTCAACAGCACAATCGTTTTACGACCTTTGACCGCGCTGAATTCTTCTCTCATTACGTCATTGACAGCGTCGCGCAACTTCGTTCCGAAGCGTTCCCCGATTTGGGCGGCCCCGATGGCGCGTTCCAACGTTTTGCGGTCCGAAGTCAACTCGCACAGCGCCATCACATCGCGATCGAAACTGACGATCATCGCGCGATCCTGCGGGCGCAATTGTTTGACGAAGTCTTTGGCTGCTTTCTTGATGTCGTCCAGCGCCAGAGTTGCGCTCTTGCTGGTATCGAGCAGCAACGCGACGTTGATCGGTTCCTCAGTGTCGGCGAAAAAAACAATCGTTTGTTTGACGCGGTCTTCGTAGAGAGTGAAGTCCGATGCCTTCAAACCGGCGATGTAGCGTCCCTGCCGGTCGCTGACGATGACCGGCACGCTGACCAGCGTCGTGTCAATTTTAATGGTCTGTTCCGAATCCCGCCGCTGGGTTTGCGCAGTGACGGCGGCGGCGCATATCGCGCAACAAATCAAGGCGCTCAAAATCGCGGCTATTGACTTGCTCAATTTGTTCATCTCATTGGTACCTCGATTCAGCGGCGATCAGAATTTTGGTACTAAGACACGCAAGTGGGGTGGCAAGTCTGAAAATATTGCGTCTCGCAATGAGGCGGCGTGTTCAATCCGCTTTGCGCCGGTAACGCAGATAACGCGGCGTCCACATCTTTTCATCCACTCGCCGTTCAAGCTCTTCGCGCGAAGTCGTTTCGGCCAGTCCTGACTTTTGAGCTTCGATCCCGACCGCGAGCGCTACGTGGCGCGAGACTTTGCGGATGTCTTTCAGATCGGGAAAGAGCGAGGCCATTCGCTCGTTCAACGCGGGCGACATTTCGCTCAGCGCCCGCGCCGCCGCGACGAACATCTCCTGGTTGACTCGCCGCGCGCCTGAAGCGATGACGCCGAGGCCGACTCCGGGGAAGATGTAGGCGTTGTTGCACTGGCCGATTTTGCGCGGCGTGCCTCCGCCGAACACCTGTGGCGGCACATCGGGGAAGGGGCTGCCGGTGGCGATGATCGCGCGGCCTGAAGTCCACGTCATTAAATCAACTGGCTTCGCTTCGCAACGTGAAGTCGGATTCGACAGTGGAAAGATTACGGGGCGCGCGACGTGGCGGGCCATCTCCTGGACAACGTCTTCGGTGAACGCGCCGGGTTGCGCCGCCGTGCCGATCAAGACAGTCGGATGAAGGTTTCTGACCACGTCTGCGAGCGTGATTTGATTGCGCTCTGCGACAGACCACCCGGCGATTTTTTCGTGAGGCTGCGCGAACGGCTGGCTGATCCCTTCAATGTCGCTGCGGCCCGTGTGAACCAGACCGCCGATGTCTATCAGCCATAGTTTCAATCTCGCTTCCTGCTCGGAACATCCTTCGCTGATCATCGCGGCGACGATCTGATCGGCTATGCCAGTCGCCGCCGAACCCGCGCCGAACATCACGATGCGCTGGTCGCTCAAACGTTCGCCATTGACTTTGACCGCCGCAAGCAATCCGGCCAGCGCTACGGAGCCAGTGCCCTGGATGTCGTCGTTGAAGCTGCACAAACGGTCTTGATACTTTTCGAGCAAACGGCGCGCGTTGTGGCGCGCGAAATCTTCCCACTGAAGCATCGCGTTGGGGAACACCTCGATCACGGCGTTGACGAACTCTTCGATGAAATCGTCGTACTCCTGCCCGCGCATGCGCTCGTGCCGCCAGCCGATGTAGAGCGGGTCTTTCAGCAACTCTTCGTTGCTCGTTCCGGCATCCAGAAAGATCGGCAGCGTCGTCGCCGGGTGAATGCCCGCGCAGAGCGTGTAAAGCGACAGCTTGCCTACGGGAATGCCCATCCCGCCGACGCCCAGATCGCCCAGGCCCAGCACGCGTTCGCCATCGGTGACGACAATCACCGCGACATCTGGATGCGGAGCGTTGGCCAGCAATTGTTTGATCTCGCCGCGATGGCGATACGAAATGTAGAGGCCGCGCGGGCGGCGGTAGATATGGCTGTAAAGCTGGCTGGCCGCGCCGACCACCGGCGTGTAAATGATCGGCATCATCTCGGAGACGTGACGTCCGAGCAGTTTGTAGAAAAGCGTTTCGTTGCGATCCTGCAAGGCCATCAGGAAGATGTACCGCTCGATGTCGGATTCCTTGCGGCGGTAATTTCCGTAATTGCGCTCCAACTGCTCTTCGACGTCCGAAACGTGCGGCGGCAGCAGGCCGAGCAATCCGAACTCGCGCCGCTCCTGGTCGGTGAACGCCATGCCTTTGTTGAGCAGCGGATAATCGAGCAGCAACTGACCGGAGAGCGAGACTTCAAGGAACTCTTCGCCGGTCTGTTCGTCAATGATTTTGCGGCAGTAATTCAA
>JAJVID010000096.1:2256-36166 GCA_022072205.1 Acidobacteriota bacterium | reverse complement strand
GATGATCGAGTTGCGACTGAACGTACGCCTCGCGGCGAAACCGGGCTTTCAGGTGAACCTGAGCCGAAGGAGTGAACGCGGCGAGCAGGATTGATTTGACCACGACCTCGCGCGGCAGGTGCAGATGGCGCGCGCGATAGACCGCCCCCATTCCGCCCTGAGCTAGTTCGCCAGTGATTTGATAATTGCCGATGATTCTGCCGATCATTTTATGAAGTGCGGTTATGGCTATTTCGCGCCGTTGCGCTTTTTATTCCCGTTACGTTTTTTGATCGCAGACAAGCTTCTGCGACCGCTTTCGCGTCTGGCCGGTTTGGATAAAACATCTTCGAGCCGTTCAGCGTCGAGCAGCTTCAGTCCCCAATCTTCAAGCGTCTCGACATCCGCTCCATCAATCAATTTCAAAGCCCACTTCGGCAGTTTGCCGAAACGCTGTTCGAGTTGAAGGCGCAGCATTTTTGCGTGGCCAAACCTGGCGCCGCGCTCTTCCCTTTCCCTCCCGTGCTTGAGGACGAACTCTCGAATGACATCATTCTCCATCAGATTTATCTGTAGCGACATAGGCTCTGCCTCCTCGATAATCAAACTTTCCGCTTTGCGCAGACCCGATAATATCAAAAGCTGCGTGAGACGATCTATTCGTTCTTTCTCCGGCAATTTCCCCAACCGTGAAATGATCCGTCGCACGGCTTTTCGATCCGTCCCGTTACGGCAAAGGAGCGCCAGCAAATTGTCCGCAGGCGAGTCGCTATTGAGCAGCGGCTCGGCGTCGTATTGGCGGATGTCAATCACTTCATATCGGAACGCCAAGTTCCTGTGCCGAATCTCGCCCTTCATTCTCACGCGCCCCGGCCCGACGTAAAGAACTTGCTGCACAGGCTCGCCCCCGAACTGGCGGTAGAGCAACGGATAGTATTCAAGCATCCGCCAATCCATCGCATGGTCATTGCCGCTTTGCAGTTCGATGTGGCGCATCTCGCCGTTCGGGAGCCGGAAAACCAGATCAGGCCGGCGCATCTTTACTGCCGGATATTCGACTGTCAACAATTCAATCGGCTGCGCCCCGGCAATCAACTCCAACAACCTGATTGGGGGAGCCTGAAAGAGTTCTTTGAGCGTTGTGTCGTAGCGCACCTGTTCCCTCCAAATCACCGCGCAACCGCTTTATAGACCTCCCGCGAAATATCTGCGATCAATTTGCCGCTGCGTTTCTGCTCAGCGATGCCTTTCGTCAAAACGGTAATCACATACGGTTTGCGGCCCGGAGCGTAAACGATCCCTGCGTCGTGATGAATCTTTGTGATGTTGCCGGTCTTGTGCGCCACCCGCGTCGCGGTGGGCAACCCGGCGGGGATGCCGTCGTTGAAATGCTGGGCCGAGAGAATCTCCACCATCTTCTCGCAGGCGCGCCGGTTCAGGAATTTGTTTTCAGCGATCAGCCGCAGCAGCAGCGTCAGATCGTAAGCCGTCGTCGTGTTGTTCTTTCCGGCCTGAAAAGCTTTTGAGTCTTCGACTCCGCGCAGCACCTGAATGTCGTTCGCGCCAAGTTCGCGCATCAGCGCGTTGACGTTTTCGGCTTTGACCTTTTCGATCAGCAGGTTCGTGGCCAGGTTGCTGCTCCACGTAATCATCCGGTCAATCAACTCGATGACCGGCGCCGTCTGCCCGATCCGGCCATAAAGCTCCTGGTCGCTGTCGTCGCTCTTGCTCAACCGGTATTCGCTGCCGTCAACGATGCTGTAGAACTTGTTCTTGATCCCGACTGGATCGTTGAGACCGATTTTTTTGCGGTCGGCCAGCCGGAAGATTTCCATCATCACCGGCAGTTTCATAGTGCTGGCCGCGTGAAAGCTGGCGCGTTCATTGATCATCAGAGTCTGGTTCGTTTCGGTATCGTAAACGGCCACACCGACCAACTCGGCGCCGCTCGCGGCGACCAGCTTCTCGATCTCCGGTTTCGCGTTGTCGAGGGAGCCGCGCGTTTGACTGGCGTTCGCGCCGAAAATCGCAGCCAGCAGCAATATCAAAAGACACGCCCGCATTCATTAACCTCCTGAAGTTCACTGATGTTTCTGTGTGGGGTTGATCGAACGCGCGCAATGTAGCCCAAGCGCGGCGATAAACAAAGCGCGATTTACTTCGGAAATCGAATCTGATAAAACTTCGCCGCCTTCGAGTCAGCGCCGACTCGAAATCTTTCGATCCCCCGATACAACCTCTTTTCACGAAACGGTAATCTGAAGGCTTCGCTTTGCGGGTTCCTCACGCTCGCGCCGATGTCAATCTATCAAATACCAAGGAGCAGTTTTCATGACGCTTTCCAATTCGCGCGCGTATCGAAGCTTGAAGTCATTCCTCGCGTACCGCGCAGTAATCGTTCTGGCGGTCACACTCACAATCACATCTGTTTTCATTCTCCATTCCAGCCGGACCGGTCGAGCGCAGGGCGGATTGTTCGTCACGACATTCGCCGGAGTCGCGTTCAGTCCCGGCGCGGTTGACGGGCAGGGCGCGTCGGCGCGGTTCAATGCCCCGCTCGGCATCGCGGTTGATAAAGACGATAACGTGATCGTCGCCGATTTCCGCAACGCGCGCATTCGCAGGATCGCTCCTGACGGAACGGTGACGACGATTGCCGGCGGGATTCAGGGTTTCGCCAACGGCGTTGGCGCGGGCGCGCGTTTTTACGGCCCGGCGGGCGTGGCGATTGACAAGAACGGCAACATCATCGTCGCCGATTACGGCAACAACCGGATTCGGCAGATCGCGCCGAACGGCGTCGTCACGACCATCGCTGGAAGCGGGCAGTACGGAAATCTGAACGGCGTCGGACTCAACGCGCGGTTCGCGCAGCCGACCGGCGTCGCGGTTGACGACATGGGCAATATCTACGTGCTCGATTCGGGCACGAATCTGGTTCGCAAGATTGATCGAGGGCGTTACGTCAGCACGCTCGCCGGAAATTACAACGGCTACGCCGACGGCGCTGGCGCGCAAGCGGCGTTCAGCTTTTCAGGCGCGGCGCCGCAGGTCTGTTTCGACAAACAGGGCAACCTGATCGTGGCCGATTTCTTCAACAGCCGCATTCGGCAGGTCACGACTGGAGGCGACGTGACGACCATCGCGGGCGACGGCAATTTCGGATTGAAAGACGGCCCGGCGTTGCAGGCTTCGCTCTTCCTGGCCACCGGCGTGACGCGCGACGGCGACGGAAACATCATTATCGCTGATTGGCACAATGGCGCTGTGCGCAAGCTGGATATGGCGGCGCGATATCTTTCAACCGTCGCAGGCAGCGGCGTCGAAGATCACGTTGACGGCCCTGCGTTGCAGGCCGCGTTCGTGCGGCCCGGCGGCGTCGCGGTGGATTCAAAAGGCAATATCTTCGTCAGCGACTATTTCACTCACACGATTCGCCGCATCGGCGCGCCCGGGCCGCATCCGACTCCGACTCCATCGCCAACCGCGACTCCAACGCCGACTCCGACTCCGACTCCGGCGCCAACCGCGACGCCAACGCCAACGCCCACTCCGACTCCAACTCCCACACCGACCCCAACTCCAACTCCGACCCCGGCGCCCGGCGATGAAGGAACCCCGATCAACGTGATCGTCAATCCGAGTTTTGAAACCGGCGATTACAGCGGATGGCGCGTCTTCACCTACTTTTTCGAAGGCGGCGGGGCTTTGATGGTGACTGATCCCACGCTGGTCACCGATGGCCAGTACGCGTTGAGGTTTCAGGCCAACGGGCGCCGTCTGGTTGACTCCTGCGCGCAGGACATCACGCTGGCTCCGGGCGATTACACTCTCACCGCCGACGTCGTTCCGAGCTACGGCACGATCGTGACGCTGGGCGTAAATTTCAACAACGGAGCGCCCGGCGTCAGCGCGGCCACGCCTTCGGGGCAGACGATGACGCCGCTGCGGGTCAAGTTCAAAATTACTGACGGCAGCCACCCGATCACGATCTTCGCCGTCGGCAATCAGAATCGCTACATCCGCAGCAATTTCGTGGTGGACAACTTCAGACTGTTCCAGCGATAGAGATGAAAGGAGTGGAGGAGTGGAGGAGTGAAAAGATGACAACCACTCCTTCACTCCTCCATTGACGCGTTGGTTGCGCGCGAATAGACTGCCGCCCGACTCAAAGGCCCCGAACAAACGCCCCGGCTTGCAATTCACTCTCACCCAAACTTCATACGGCTGTTTCAAATCTCAAGGTCAAAACATATGAAAGCCAGTCCGATCCTTTTGAAGACTTCGACCGGAATCGCGCTTGGTATCGTCCTGCTCGCTTGTTTGTTCACCGGGGAGCCATCGAGCTTTTTGTTCCGTTCAGCCTACGCCGCGAAAGCCGGCGATGACGATCACGCGCAGTTACGAGCGGCGCCGGACGCCGGCAGCTTCGTAATCAGCGAACGACAGGGGCAGATCATTTGCCGCAAAGCCACTTCGGAAGAGACGCAGGCGATAACGCGGCGCGATCCCGATCAACAACTGCGAGTGATCACGCCGGTCACCGATGATCTGCAACAGCAACAGACCGGATTGAAAATCACGCTGCGCGGCACACCGCAGTTGGACAACTTCCCCGCCGCCAAAGACGCCTTCATCCGAGCGGCGGCCAGGTGGGAAGCGTTGATTCAGACTCCGATCACCGTCGTCATTGACGTTGATTTCGGGCCGACGCGATTCGGCGAGCCTTTCAATCAGGATACGATTGGCGCGACTGGGGCGCAGACTCTGACCAGTTCTACGATCTATCCGTCAGTTCGTACGGCGCTCATTACGCGCGCGTCCAACGCGCAGGAAACCGCGCTCTACAACGCGCTGCCGACCGGAACAGTTCCGACCGACATCGGTTCGACTGCGGCGATGAGCGCGCCGTCGGCGTTGTTGCGCGCGCTCGGTTTCATCAGCGCTGTGGCTGATCCCAACGCCGAGCAGCAACAGTTCGGCTCCCCGCCTTCGATCGGATTCAACTCCGCATTCAGCTTCGATTTCGATCCGAGCGACGGCATCGGGCCAAACAAAATTGATTTCGATTCGACGGCGCTTCACGAGATCGGCCACCTGCTGGGATTCACGTCGAACGTCGGCGTCAAGGAGATTGCGACGACCGAAGAGACCAGAGTGACGGTCTGGGATCTGTTCCGCTTTCGTCCCGGCGTCAACTTACAAAACTTCGCCACATCGCAGCGGATTCTCTCTTCAGGCGGCAATCAAATCTATTTCGACAGCGGATCGGAATTAACGCTCTCGACCGCCCGCATTGACGGGCAGGGCGGCGATGGCAATCAGGCGGCGCACTGGAAAGACGATGTGTTGAGCGGGCAATTCATCGGGATGATGGATCCGTCCATCGGCCCCGGCAAACGTGATCTGCTCACCGAAAACGATCTGCGCGTGGTTGACGTGTTGGGTTACCAACTGCGGGTGAGCGCCGCTCAGCAGATACAGGAATTGAAGATTGACGACGGCACGGTCGAAGGCGGCCTTAGGCAGGACGGGTTGATGGTGGTCAATCGCCTGACCCCGCCGCGTTATCCTGCGACGCTACAAAGCATCCGCATCCAATTCCGCACGTTTCAGAACCAGCCCGACCCGACTGGCAAGCCGATCACTCTGGTTTATTTCACCAACGCGAACGGATCGGCTCAGCCGCCCGCCAATCCGCAGATCACCAGAATCGCAGCGACTGTGCCCGGCGTGAGCGCCACCAACTTCTTCGACTTCCCGATCGCGAACGGGCCGACGATCAACGCTGGTGATTTTTACGTCGGCTTCGTCGCGCCGACTCCGAACGATGGGGTCGGCTTTCCGATTGATTCCAACAGCGCGGCGCAAAACCGCAGCTTCGCGTCGCTGGACAACGGCGCGCAGTTCGGCCCGATCAACCCTCCGCCAAACGGCACGTCCGCCAACGCCACGATCCGCGCCAACGCGGGTTTCAGCGGCGCAAGTCTGCCGGCGATTGACGTTGCGCCGGCGATTGATTTCGGCGTCGTCCCCGCGAACACGACGGTTGACCGCCTGCTCACGATTCGCAACACCGGGCCGGCGATTTTGAACGTCACCAACGTCAACAGTCTCTCTCCCAATTTCAGTGTCCTGACCATCAGCAAATCGTTCGTCGTCGCGCCGGGCGGACAGGAAACAATCATCGCGCGGTTCAACGGCGCTTCCGCCGGGAACCAAAACGGATCGCTTTCAATCGCCAGCAACGATCCGGCCAGAGCGACGGCCACGCTTCAGTTGAAAGCGAATGTCGGCGGCAGCGCGCTCGCGCTTTCAACCGTCTCGGCGGCCAGCTTCGCCGGAACCACGCTGGCGAGCGAAGCGATTGTCGCCGGCTTCGGACAAAATCTGGCGACGCGGCTTGAAGTGGCAACGTCTCTGCCCTTGCCGACTTCGCTGGCGGGCACGACGGTGAGAGTCAAAGACAGCGCCGGAGTGCAACGCGACGCGCCGCTGTTTTTCGTCTCGCCGACGCAGATCAACTACCAGATTCCCGCCGGAACTGAAAACGGCTCGGCGACCGTGACCGTCATCAGCGGCGCCGGCGCGCTCTCGTCCGGCGCGTCCACAATCGCTTCGGTCGCCCCCGGATTGTTTTCGGCGAACGCGAACGGACAGGGCGTAGTGGCGGCGGTCGCGTTGCGCGTCAAGGCAAATGGCGCGCAAAGCTTCGAGCCGGTCTCCCGGTTCGACGCCGCGCAAAGCCGTTTCGTGTCCGCCCCGATTGATCTGGGGCCTGACGGAGAACAGGTTTTCCTGATTCTCTTCGGCACCGGATTCCGTTCCCGCAGCAATCTGTCGCAGGTTTCGGTGAAAATCGGCGGCGCGGATGGCGAAGTGTCCTTCGCCGGGCCGCAGGGCGGGTTCGCAGGATTGGATCAACTCAACGCGCGCATCCCGCGCAGCCTCATCGGTCGCAACGAGGTTGATCTGGTGTTGATGGTGGACGGAAAGACAGCGAATACCGTCAGAGTGAATATCAAATGACCTCCTGGGAGCGCACGCAGGGATGCGTGCGCTCCCAGATTCACGACGCAAAATTCTGTCTCACATCAATCTCCTGTCCGGTGATCGCGTCAATGTAAACAGTCCACGTCGTCCCGCGCCCGATTTCGACAGGATAGGCGAGATGAATCGTGATCCTGGCGCCTGCCTGTTTCGGATAGACGACCAAATCCTTGACCGAGACTTCAGAACGAGTCGTGATCTTGTAGCTCATCGGCTGCCCGGCGATGCTCGTGTAAATGAATTCGCGTCCGACCATGCTGTCTGCGATTGATTGGATCGCGACTTCGGGGCGCGTAGGCATCTCGAAAACGGGAATGATCCGGCTGTTCCACTGCAACAGCGATCCATCCTTGCCAGCCGTGAGGTACAACTCGCCCCAACCGCCGACGATCGGGAACGGATAGCTCACCTGCTTGTAAACAGCGCGATAAAAAGCGCCGTCGTTCGTGAAGGAAACCAGCGAGAGGTCTTTCAGGCCGATTGAGATATTTGTGTGATTCGGGAAAAGCACGCCGCTCGCGCGTTCGATGAATCGCCGCAGAGCCTCTTTCGCTTCCAGTTCGCCGAAAGCCCCGGCTTTCGTGTTGAGGGCGATTTGCCCCGCCAGTCCAGGCGGCAAAGCGCGCGGCGTGTTCAACACAGGTTCAAAATCGGGTTTCACATCGGGCAGATGGCATTCGGCGAGGAACTTCTTCCAGGCATCCTCGGCGGCTTGCTGGCGTTGAGGGGTATCTTCAATCATAGGCGGATAATTCTGAGGCGCGCCTTGCGGCGTGTTCACTGCGACCTGCCCCGGCGCGGCGCAGGCGGCTAACAACGTCGCGCCAGTCAGGATTGCGGAGAGTACGATGACCGCGAGCTTGTCTTTCATACCCGCGATAATTTCACGCCGGGTATGCAAAATCAAGAATTGCTTCAGTCAGCCTCAGGTCTCGTCGCGCCCGTGAACCGCCGCGGGCGGGCTGGTCGCTTCGATTGCGGTGAACGGTTCCAGAATGCGGTAAGTGTGTGTCGAGCCTTTCGGCACCACCCATGAATCGCCCGGTTCGAGCAACAATTTCTGGCCTTCCAGATGCAACTCCGCGCGGCCACTGATTACATAACCGACAGTCTCGTAATCGCGCTGGGTCGTAGGCTTGGCTTCGCCCGGCTGTTCTTTCTCCCAAAGACGCATCGAAACATGGATGCCCGAAGCGAGATACTTCTGCCCCATCTTGCCTGTTGGCGAATACTCCGACTTGACCTTTTTGACACTTGTGTCTCCCATCTTGTCCTCCTCGAAAAACCCTGGGCGCGCCCAGAAGCAAATCTTAGGCTCCATCCGAGCAATGGTCAGTACGTGAACGGACACACGGACTGTGCGATATAATCGCCCCGCTTAATTCGCATCTTTCGCTGAGGGTGGTCAAAACGATGAATCAAATTTACGGCCTCGCTCCGGTGCTCGAAGCGCTGCGCGCGCGCCGCCGCGCGATTCACAAAATCCTGATCGCGTCGGGCGCCAATCAGTCGCGCCTGAACGAATTGATCGAAACCGCGCGGCGCGCGGGCGTGGCGGTTGAAAAGCGCGACCGTCGCGCGCTGGACGATCTGACCCGCAATGCGAATCATCAGGGCGTGGTTGCGCTGACTGCGCCGCTCAATCAGAAAAACGCTTACGTCGAAGCCGAAACGATTCTCGATTCGATGGGCGATCCGCCGCTGGTCGTGCTGCTCGACGGCGTCGAAGACCCGCACAACCTGGGCGCCGTCCTGCGAACCTGCGAAGGCGCGGGCGTTGACGGCGTCTTCATCCCCGAACACCGCGCCGCCGGTTTGAATGAAACCGTGTCGAAGACTTCGGCTGGCGCGGTCGAATATGTGCGCGTCGCGCGCGTCACCAATCTGGTTCCGCTGATTGACGAGCTGAAAGATCGCGGGCTGTGGGTGGTCGGAGTCGAGGGCGGAACTGATAACGTCTATTCGGATTTCGATATGAAAATTCCGCTGGCGGTCGTGCTGGGCAGCGAAGGCAAGGGCATTCGGCGGCTGATCAGAGAAAAATGCGATGCGATTGTTTCAATCCCGATGCGCGGGCGGATCAATTCGTTGAACGTGAGCGTGGCTGCCGGTGTCGTGCTGTTCGAGATAATCAGGCAGAGAGGATAAGCGTAAATCACGTGGTCGCCGCTTCGACTTTGAAATAGAGAATGCGTCCGCAGCTTTCGCAGGTGATGATCGTCTCGCCCTTACGGATGTCGTTGAAAACCTGCGGGCGGATTTTCATGCGGCAGGCCATACAGGAATAGTCGCGCGCTTCGGCCAGCGCGAACCCGCTGCGCATCCGCGAAAGGCGCTCATAGGTTGCGCGGGCGTCCGGCCCCAGAGCCTGCATCTTCGCGGCGCGTTCAACCCGCAGCGAGTCAAGGTTTTGCTGGTTGGAGTCAGCGGACGCGAGCCATTCTTTCAACTGGCGATCAACTTCGATCCGGCGCGTTTCCATTTCCGGAGTGCGTTCCGCAACCTGCACATCGAGCTTTTCGACGCGCTCCATCAGTTTAAGAACTTCCGTCTCAAGCGTGCTGATGGTTTTGCGCGTGACATCAATCTCACGAACCGCTGTGGTGTATTCGCGCTCGTTGGTGGCTTTCATCAGATCGTTCTTGAATTTCTGATGCTTCTGCTGCTCGTTTTCCAGTTCGCTTTCGAGCCGCCGCTTTTCGGCCTGCGCATCGTCGAGTTCCTGCTTGATGGCGAGATATTCCCTGACCGATTCCGCGAACTGGCGTTCAAGCTCGTCACGACGCGAGGGAAGCGATTCAACCTCCTCTCTCAATCGTTTAATTTCGACATCAACGTCCTGAAGCGAGATGAGATGGCCCAGTTCGGAATTCAATGCTGCCTCCTTGATAAAAGCCGTGTGGCGGATGACTAACGTGACGCGAATCATCCCATAAACACTGGGGTTTCCGCAAGATGTTTGCAATTCGGCGGCGGCCGGGGAAAAACGCGCAGAGACATAAGCTTGAAACCCCGGTCTGGCGTCACTAAACTGGGCGCCACTCGATTCGATATTATTTCCGAAGTCGAGCCGCTTTTTTGTGAAGCGGCCACAGGTGAACAGCGACCAATGAACAATAAATATCCCGCATCATCCGCTCTGTTTGAACACGCCAAAGAAGTGATTCCCGGCGGCGTCAATAGCCCGGTGCGCGCGTTTCGCGGCGTGGGCGGAACGCCGCTTTTCATCAAGTCGGCCAGTGGCGCGACGATCACTGACGCCGACGGGCGCGATTACATTGATTACGTCGGATCGTGGGGGCCGATGATTCTGGGTCACGCGCATCCGCAGGTGATCGCCGCGATTCAGCAGGCTGCGACGCGCGGCACGAGTTACGGCGCGCCGACCGGGCTTGAGATCGAACTCGCTCAGGAAGTGATTGACGCTTTCCCTTCTGTCGAAATGCTGCGACTGACTTCGAGCGGCACCGAAGCGACGATGTCGGCCTTGCGCGTCGCGCGCGGTTTCACTGGCCGCCCGAAGATAGTCAAATTCGAGGGTTGTTATCACGGTCACGGCGACAGCCTGCTGGTGCGCGCCGGGTCGGGCGTGGCGACGCTCGGTTTGCCCGATTCGCCGGGAGTCCTGCCCGAAGTCGCGCAAAACACGATCACCGTTCCGTTCAACAACGCCGAAGCGCTCAAACACGTCTTCAACGAAGCAGGCGATCAAATCGCCGCTGTCATCATCGAGCCGGTGGTTGGCAACATGGGCTGCGTGCCTCCGAAAGAAAACTACTTGCAGGACATCCGCCGTATTACCGAACGACACGGCGCGGTCTTGATCTTCGACGAAGTGATGACCGGGTTCCGCGTCGCGCGTGGCGGCGCGCAACAGCTTTACGGCGTCAAACCCGATATGACCACGTTCGGAAAGATCATCGGCGGCGGGTTGCCGGTCGGCGCCTTCGGCGGGCGGCGTGAAATTATGGAAGTGGTCGCCCCGGTCGGCCCCGTTTATCAGGCAGGCACGTTGTCGGGCAATCCGCTGGCTGTGACCGCAGGGTTGACGACGCTGCGAATGCTGAAAGACCCGTCCATATATGAACAGCTTGAAAGCGCGGCGGCGAGGCTTGTCGCGGGGATGACTGAAGCGGCGCGCGAAGCAGGCGTTGCGACTGTCAGCAATCGCGTCGGCTCCATGTTCACGACGTTTTTCACGTCAGAGCCGGTCAGCGATTGGGCTACGGCCAGCCGCAGCGACCGCGAAGCCTTTGCGCGATTTTTCCACGCGATGCTGGACGAAGGCGTTTATCTGGCGCCGTCGCAATTCGAGGCCGCTTTCATCTCGACCACGCACAGCGACGAAATCATTGAACGGACGATTGACGCCGCGCGCAAGGCGTTTGCGCAAGTTTAAATCGCAGGTGTGACAATTTGCCAGATTGTCCCGCCAAAACAAACGCAGGATTTTGACCGCGATCCCTACATCGTCATTCACTGATTAAATGTCGAGGAGTTCACCGGAATGAGCAAGCTGCGCCAATTCTCTCTCCTGTCGCTCCTGCTGTTCCTTTGCGTGAGTGGCTCGATCACAATCGCCAACTCAATCAGTCCACTTCCGCAATCACCCAATAAACGGCTTGAGCGCGAGCGCGAACGCATCTACGTGCGCGAGCAATTCTCCAAAAACTTCCGAGACCTACAGTTGACCGGCAAGGCGCTGTTGCGGGATCACGAGGCGGCGAAACTGACGCCCGGCAATCTGGCCAAAGGCGCCAAGACGATCAACAAGTGCGCCAGGACGTTGCGCGCGCTGATCGCGCTGGGCGATATGGCTTCGGAGTCGCCGATCAACCGGGAGATAGACACGGCGCGGGAATTCGACGACGCAATCCGCAAGCTGGCCAGCCTGATCTGGGATTTCGCGCACAACCCCGTTCACCAGAGCAACAAAGTCTTCGACACCGATCTGGCCGAACGCGCGCAGACCGACCTGCTGACAATCATCAACCTGTCGAAAGCTCTGGAGAACAAATCCAGGGGCTACGTCAGCGATTCTCACCAGGGAAACAAGTAAACGAAGAGCGGATGCGCTCCCGGAGAGCCATTCATTTTTCGCCCAGCCACCATCGGCGTTTGAACGTCTTCGCCCGCGTCAATCCAAACTTCCGGATGGAGTGCTCTTCGATGTGGGCCATCGCTTCATCAACCGAATCGGTGATCATAAAAAGATGCAGGTCGGATTCGCCTATCGTTCCCGCCTTCGCCATATCCTCGAAAAAAGCTATCAGCGGCGCGTAATAATCTTTGCCCATCAACACGACCGGGAAGTCACGTATCTTGCCGGTCTGAATCAGCGTCAGCGCCTCGAACAATTCGTCCATCGTGCCGACGCCGCCGGGCAGGGCGACGAACGCATACGAGTATTTGACGAGCATGACTTTCCGCACGAAGAAGTAGCGAAACTGGAGCATCGCGTCGAGGTAGGGGTTGGGCCGCTGCTCGAACGGCAGAATGATGTTGCAGCCGATTGACCGCCCGCCCACATCTTTCGCGCCCCGGTTGGCCGCTTCCATAATACCGGGACCGCCGCCGGTGATGACCGTGAATCCCAAGTTGGCCACAGCCGCGCCGACTTCCTGCGCCAGTTTGTAATAGCGGTGATCTTCCTTGAACCGCGCCGAGCCGAAGACGGTCACGCACGGGCCGATGAAATGGAGTTTGCGGAAGCCGTAGAAGAATTCACGGATGACGCGCCAGAGCGTGATCATTTCCGACCCGCGCGATTTCGGGCCTTCCAGAAAATGCCGTTCGCCGCGTTTGGCGGTTACGTTTGGTGTGGTTTCGATTTTAAGTTGAGGATTCGGTATCGCCATTTTTTTCTACGTCCAAATTGACCGGAGCGGCTCCATCCTGTAACGTGCGCGCGGAACTTACCACATCACACTTCAAACAGAACAGTAAATCTCATTCGCACACTGGAGGCGCAGATGAAATTCAGCTTCGAGCGGATACTGGCTTTGTCATTGTTTATGGTTTTACTGGCCGGCGCGGCGTTCGTGCAATCGTCCCTGCCAGTTGGGCGCGCATCGTCTTCGCGCGAGGAAGAGATCGCCCGCGCAGCCGAAAGCCTTCGCGCAAAGCTCGTCGAGCAGCGGCGCGATTTTCACGTGAACCCCGAACTCTCCAACCGCGAAGAGCGCACCTCGCGCGTGGTCGCCGAGCGCTTGCGCGCCCTGGGGCTGGATGAAGTCAAAACCGGCGTGGGCAAACACGGCGTCGTCGCGCTGCTCAAAGGCAAACTGCCCGGCGGCGTGGTAGCCGTCCGAGCAGACATGGACGCGTTGCCTATTCAGGAGACGATCAACGTGCCCTACAAATCGCGCAACGACGGCGTCAAACACGCCTGCGGCCACGACGTCCACATGACCGTGCAGTTGGGCGTAGCCGAAGTGCTTTCAAAAATGCGCGATCAGATTCGCGGCTCGATCAAATTCATCTTCCAACCCGCCGAAGAAGGCCCGCCGCCGGGCGAACGCGGAGGCGCGAAATTCATGATCGAAGAAGGCTGTCTGGAAAACCCGCGCCCATCGGCGATCTTCGGCCTGCACGTGATGCCGAACATCGAAGTCGGACAGATCGGCTACAACTCCGGCCCCGCGATGGCTTCGTCGGATCGCTTCTCGATCACCGTTCGCGGCAAAAAAGTTCACGGCGCTTATCCGCACGACGGCATTGACACAGTGGTCGTCGCGGCTGAATGCGTGACCGCGCTGCAAACCATCCGCAGCCGCCGCATCAACACTCAGGAGCCGCTGGTCATCACTCTCGGCAGCATTCACGGCGGCAACCGGTTCAACATCATCGCCGACGAAGTGAAGCTCGAAGGCACGATGCGGACGCTCAACGAAGAAGTCCGGGCGAAAGCCATCGAGATGATGAAGCAAACGCTGGCCGGAGTGACTTCGGCTTACGGCGCGAGCTACGAGATAGAATTCGGAGCGAACAATCCTGTCACTTACAACGACCCTGCGCTGGTCGAAGCCACTTTGCCGACGCTGCGGAAAATACTCGGCGAGAAAAACGTCATTTCTCCCCGTCCGCAAATGGGCGCTGAGGATTTCTCCATGTACCAGAAAGTCATTCCAGGCTTCTTCTACTTTCTTGGAGTCGGCAACAAGGAGAAAGGCGTCACCGCGATGATCCACACGCCGGAATTCGACGTTGACGAACAGAGCCTGGTTATCGGCGTCAAAGTGATGTCGAACACGCTGCTTGATTACCTCGACCGGGCGTCCGCCAGAAAATAAGACGACGATCGCCGGCTGGCGATCGTCCGTCGTGCGCGCGATGAGATCCGAGAATGGATGAAAGGCTTTATTGATGCGGCTTCGCGCCGGGCTGCCTGATCAAACAAGCGCGCATTCCAAGCCACTGCGAGATGCGATGGCGGTTGTCGGCGATGACGCGATAACCGATCACTTCAAACAGCAGCAACACCGGAATCGCGTAGATCAAAAAGACCAGCAACGACCAGGGAAAACACCGCCACAAAAAATAGTTCACGCCGAATGCGCCAGCGTAAACCCGGCCCCGGCGCGTGATGACCTGCAACGCCCGCGAGCATTTTTCGTAAGTGATCCCGAAACGCATCAACTCGCTTTCGTCGAATGTCTGGTAAGGTTCGACGATGAACCGGCGATTCATCCGCTTCGCAATTTCAGCCGACCACGAGCAAACGCCGCAGTCGCCGTCGAAGAGCAGGTAATCACGGCCAGTTTCGATCCTCATAACCTCACACCCTTCCGCACGACAATCGCTGAGCCGTCGGCGACAAACGCTGAACTCGGCTTCGCGCTCAGACATTCGACGAACTGATGGCCGTAAACCCGCTTCACGTCGCAATCGAACGCCGCTTCGCTCGTTTGCCAAACGCGCCAGCGTGGATGTTCGACCTGATATTCGACCGAGCCACCGTCGCGCTGCGCCGCGTAGCCCCAGTAATGCTCGGTGATGAACTCTTCTTCCGAACCGGCGATGAGCGGCTGGGATTCGCCGTCCGTCTTCGCGCTGACGCGATGCCACGATCCGCCGTCGCGCCAGGAGTATCCGACCGAGCCGTTCGGCGCAATCGTTTCGCCGTCCAAATCAATCTGATGCCGCATTCGCCGCGCGACGTAATTTTCGTTGTAAACAACGCGGGCGACCGTGGCGATTGCCCATCGCGGCACGATCTCTTTGACGAAGACCACGCCGCGCCGCCAGCCGTCGTCGCTCTTGCGCCGCACGTAAAACCGCAGGTTGATCTCCTCGAAGTTTTGGTGGAACGGGATCGGCGCGCCAAGTACGCGTGTTTTCAGAAAGAGGAAGGCGACGACACTGACGAAGTTCCGGCCATTCCACGTGTCGAGTTCGGCGCCGCGCGGGACATAGGGCAGCAGGATCGCCGGATCAATTTCGTAGTTGAGCATCGCCAGATAACGCCATTCGGCGGTCAGAAATCTGTTTTGAGTCATGCGCGTTCGACCTCGCAGGCAGAGTAACATCGCGCTACAATGCGGGCAATCTTATGATTCCAATGCTGTCAAAGCGCCCAGAAGCCGCGAAAGCTTACGAACACGCGCGCCAGACTTACCGCCAAATCCTGGCGGAGAGCGAGATTGATTAAAACCTGAAAATTGCGGCCCGGCTTGACGGATGGCGAAGGCTTGGGCAGATTGATCCGCCCGATCAATTATCGCGCCGAATGGAGAGCGATGATAAATTCCGCTCAAAAGAGGAGAGCAAAGTTTTTAAATGAAGGAGAGTCTGCTCAGTTATCTGGCCTGCCCCGATTGCGGCGGCGAATTGTCGCTGAATTCAACCGAACGCGAAAATCAGGAGATCATCTCAGGCGGATTGCGCTGCGGCGGTTGTCAATCAATCTTTCCGATCCGTTCTGGCGTGCCGCGTTTCGCCGACCTCGAACACGACGAAAAGCAGCGCGAGACGGCGGAGAATTTCGGCGCGCAGTGGCTGGCTTTCGATCACGTTGAGCAGCATCACGAGCGGCAGTTTCTGGATTGGATTGCGCCCGTCACTCAGGATTTCGTCCGCGACAAGTTGGTGCTCGAAGGCGGATGCGGCAAAGGCCGCCACACGCGGCTGGTCGGTTTATGGGGCGCGCGCGACGTGGTCGGAATTGATTTGAGCGTGGCGGTCGAAGCCGCTTACCGAAACACAAAAGATTTGCCGAACGTTCACATCATTCAGGCCGATATCTACCACCCGCCGCTGAAGCGCAGCTTCGATTACGCGTTTTCAGTAGGCGTGCTGCACCATCTGCCCGATCCGCGCGGCGGGTTCGACGCGCTGGTCAAACGCGTCAAACCGGGCGGCGCGATTTCGGCCTGGGTTTACGGACGCGAAAACAACGGATGGATCGTGAACTTCGTCAACCCGCTGCGCGAGAGCTTCACGTCGAAATTGCCGCCGCGCCTGCTCTATTTTCTTTCTTACATTCCGACTTTGATTTTGTACTCGATGCTGAAATTGATTTACGCGCCGTTTGCGCAAACCGGCTTGAAGCGGTTTCTGTTTTACGCCGATTATCTTTGCTACATCGCGCGCTTCCCTTTCCGCGAGATTCACAACATCGTTCACGACCACCTGACCGCGCCTGTGGCGTTTTACATCAGCCGCGAAGAGTTCGCCCGCTGGTTCGGCGAAAACGAGACCGAGCGCGCGGAGATTCACTGGCACAATCAGAATAGCTGGCGCGGGTTCGCGCGTGTCAGAGCTTCAGTACGAGCGGAGGCGCGATATGCAAAGTGACGCTTCGGCATGGCCCAACAACAAAGAGGCGATGCGCCCGCTCAATTACGAGGTGATGTTCGATGTCGAGGATTATCACTGGTGGTTCGTCGGGCGACGGGCGATTGTCTTCACGCAGATTGAAGACGCCCTGGGTACGCGCGCATCCCTGCGCGCCGGGTTTCCGCTAGAGGCCGATCAATCGCAAGCTGGGCGCGCAGGGATGCGCGCGTACCCAGGGTTGCGAGTTCTCGACATCGGCTGCGGCACCGGCGCGACGATGGATCATCTGAAACGATACGGCCGGCCGCACGGGATTGATTTGTCGGAACTGCCGCTGAGCTTTTCACGCAAACGCGGGCATCAACGCGTGCTGCGAGCGAGCGCAACCGAACTGCCTTTCGATTCCGAATCGTTCGACCTGATTACCGCGCTCGATGTGGTCGAACATCTTGATGATGACGTGAAAGGTCTGGCCGAAATCCGGCGCGTGTTGAAACCGGGCGCGCCTGCGGTGATCTTCGTTCCCGCGTTTCAATCGCTGTGGGGGCCGAACGACGTTCAATCGGGGCACAAGCGGCGTTATCGTCTGGACGAATTGCGCGCGGCGGTTGAGAAAGCTGGCTTGCGCGTCGAACGGATCAGCTACGCCAACGTCGGAATGTTCATTCCGATCTGGCTCGGTCGAAAAATTCTGACGATGCTGGGGCGCGCCGAACAGGCCGAAAACCGCATCAATCATCCGATCATCAACAACCTGCTGGCGAAGATTTTTTCGAGCGAGGCTGGCTGGCTGCGGCGTCACAGTCTGCCTTTCGGCGTTTCGATCATTTGCGTCGCCAGAAAAATCTGACTGATGAATCCGAAACTCTCTCTCTTTCTGCCGGTCTACAACGAAGAAGAAAACCTGCCGCGCCTGAACGAAAAAATCTTTCAGGCGATGGAGCGGCTCGGCCACAGCTTCGAGGTGATTTACGTTGACGACGGCAGCGCGGACGACAGTCTGGAATTGCTGCGGCAGTTCGCCGCGCGCGACAGCCGGGTGCGGGTGATCGCGTTTCGCCGCAACTACGGCCAGACAGCGGCGATGGCGGCGGGCATCAGCGGCGCGCGCGGCGACGTTCTGATCCCGATGGACGCCGACTTGCAAAACGACCCGGCTGACATCGAACGGCTGCTGGCGAAACTCGATGAAGGTTATGACGTGGTTTCGGGCTGGCGCAAAAATCGTCAGGACGCGATGTTGACGCGCACGCTGCCGTCGCGGCTGGCCAACGGATTGATCTCGAAGATCAGCGGCGTCCGGTTACACGATTATGGCTGCTCGCTCAAAGCATACCGCCGCGAGGTTTTGAAAGACGTGCAGCTTTACGGCGAGATGCATCGCTTCATCCCGATTTACGCAAGCTGGGCGGGCGCGCGCGTGACCGAGATTCCCGTCGCGCATTACCCCCGTATGGCGGGCAAATCGAAATACGGATTGTCGCGCACGGTCAAAGTCGTCTTCGATCTGGTGACGATCAAATTCATGGCGAGTTACATGACCAAACCGTTGTACGTCTTCGGCTGGGCGGGCGTGCTGGCGTTCGCCATCTCGATCTTCTCGGCGGTCTTCGCCTTCCTGATGAAATTCGCCGGCTGGCCGAAGCACGCCGATTTCATCCAAACGCCGCTGCCGGTGCTGGCGATGGTCATGCTCGTGCTCGGCATTCAGCTTTTCCTGATGGGGTTGATCGCCGAGATGGTGGTGCGCACTTATCACGAATCGCAGGGCAAGCCGATCTACACGATCAAGGCGAAGATCAATTTTGAAGATGAAGAAGCGCCGCGCAATCCAGCTTTGAATGTGCCGAAGTGGGAGACTGAATGCTAAAATCAGTCCTGAGGTAAAGACTATGAATGAATTGGCAATTGAATTCAGGTTCACGCTTCCGATCGGCGCTATTCCGGCTCCGCACCGGGACGCCGCAGAACGCAAGGCGCGTGAAGCGTTCATACTTTCACTCCTCAAGCAGGGAGATTTGAGCGCGGGGCGCGCGGCGGAATTGCTCGGCGTTGATCGCTGGCGTTTATCCGAATTGATGTCGGCATACGCCATCTCGCCCTTCGACGAAACATTGACGCGCGAAGACCTGGGACGCGAGGTAGCAGATGCCTTCAGTGACTTCCGATAGCGGCGATCCCGTCGTTGTCTCAAATACAACCCCAATCAGCGAACTCGCAAAGATCGGACAATTGAATCTGCTGCGTGACCTTTACGGGCGAGTATTCATTCCGCCAGAGGTCTTCAGCGAAATAGCAACAGGAACGCATCCGGCGGCTCAAACTCTGCAACAAACTGATTGGATCGAAGTCCGCGCTGTCGCCGATTCAAACAAGGTCATCGCGCTTCACGCTCAAACAAGGCTCGGCCTCGGCGAATGCGCGGCGATTATCCTGGCGCAAGAATTTGGCGCCCGCCGTCTGCTGATTGATGACCTTGCCGCAAGACGTGAGGCCCTGTCTCGTAATATTCCCATTATCGGCACGGTTGGAATGATCCTGCTCGCGAAGCAACTTGGACTGATCCCAACCGTCAAGCAGACGCTTGACGACCTGATCGCGCACGGCGCGCGAATCGGCCAGCAACTCTATCTTGACGCTTTGAATGTGGCAGGCGAGTGATAGAAAGCTCCAAACCATCTATGAGTTCACACGACGAAAAACTTCTGGACGATATCGGCTGGCATCTGCTCGAAGAGTTGCAGGAAGACGCGCGGCTTTCTTACGCCGAGCTTGGACGACGCGTCGGGCTGTCAACTCCGGCGGTGATGGAACGGGTTCGCAAGATGGAGGACGCGGGCATCATCGTGGGCTATCGCGCCGACATTAATCCCGAAAAGATCGGCTTTCAGGTCACCGCATTCATTCGCATCGGCCTCGAACACGAGGTCCTGCCGCGCCTCGGTTCGCTCTTCAAAGAAATCCCGGAGATCATCGAATGTCATCGGGTGACGGGCGACGACTCGTTGATCCTGAAAGTCCACGTGACGTCAATCGCGCATCTGGAAACCGTGATCCAGCGGATCACGCCTTACGGGATGCCCGCGACTTCAATCGTGCTGTCAACGCCGGTTCCCAAACGGCGTCTGGAAAGGAAGATGGTCGCGCGCGCCGCGAAAAAACCTCGCGGATAGGACTCGCAACGACTTTTTCAAATGTGCGGCATTCTCGGATTCATCAACTCTGATCGAAATCATCCGGCTGACGAACGAACGGCGCGCGCGATGGCGGCGGCTATTCGGCATCGCGGCCCTGATGACGAAGGTTTCTACTTCAAAGACAACGTCGCGCTCGGCATGCGGCGGCTTTCGATCATTGATCTGGCTACAGGCCATCAACCGATCAGCAGCGAAGACGGCTCGGTCTGGGTAGTCTTCAACGGCGAGATTTATAACTTTCAGGAGTTGCGCCAGCGGCTCCTGGCGCGGGGCCATCAACTCAGCACCCATTCCGACACCGAAGTCATAGTTCACCTTTACGAAGATCACGGCGACGACCTGGTTCAATACTTGAACGGCATGTTCGCGTTCGCGTTGTGGGATGAGCGGCGCGAGCGGCTGCTCATCGCGCGCGACCGGATGGGCGAAAAACCGCTTTATTTCACGCAAACGGCTGACTCATTCGTCTTCGCTTCCGAGCTGAAATCGCTGGTTGTCCATCCCGCCGTCGAGCGCCGCGTCAATCTGCTTGCGCTGCGAAAATATCTGCAATACGAGTTCGTCCCCTCGCCGCACACGATGATCGCGGGCGTCCACAAGCTGCGCCCGGCGCATCGGCTGATTTTTGAAAAAGGCGAATGGCGAACCGAAAGCTACTGGCGGCTGAATTACGACGGCGAACGATTGAAGATCGGCGAGGATGAGGCCGCCGAAGAGCTTCACGACCGTTTGCGCGAAGCCGTGCGAATGCGCCTGGTTTCCGACGTGCCGCTCGGCGTGTTGTTATCGGGCGGGATTGATTCGAGCACGGTCGCCGCGCTCGCCTGCGAAGCCGCCGAAGGCCGCGTCAAAACTTTCTCAATCGCCTTCGACGAAAAATCCTTCGATGAATCTTCGTACGCGCGGCTGGTGGCGGAACATCTCGGAACGGAACATTACGAGCAGCGGTTCACCGAACGCGAGATGCTGGAGATTGTGCCGGAGATACCGCGATTGCTGGATGAACCGCTGGGTGATGGTTCGCTGATTCCGACGTTTCTGCTGTCGCGCTTCACGCGCGAGCGCGTTACGGTGGCGCTCGGCGGCGATGGCGGCGACGAACTGCTCGCCGGTTATCCGACTTACGCCGCGCATCGAGTGGCCGATTATTACCGCGCGCTGCCGCGACTGCTGCGCGAAGGATTGATCGAACCGGCGGTCGCGCGATTGCCTGTTTCGACCGAAAACCTGTCGTTCGATTTCAAAGCGAAACGCTTCGTGCAGGGAGCGGCGCTGGGCGCAGGCACGCGCCACACTGTCTGGATGGGTTCGTACACCGCCGAGCAACAGCGATTGTTGCTCGCGCCGGAAGTTCTGGCCGCCTGCCCCGACGAACAGGTGTTCGACGAGATTCGCATTTACGATCAACCGAACGGCCATAATGTCAGAGGGGACATCATCGAACAGATGATGAAGCTCGACGCGACGCACTACCTTTCCGAATGCGTGCTTTTCAAAGTTGATCGCGCGAGCATGGCCGCGTCGCTCGAAACACGCGCGCCGTTTTTGGATCACACGCTGGTTGAGTTTTTGACGAAGCTGCCGATTGATTTAAAGATGCGCGGGCTTACTGGCAAATATATTCTGAAACGCGCGATGCGCGACCGCTTGCCGCAACAAATCATAAAACGGCCCAAGAAAGGTTTCGGGATGCCTGTCGCCAAATGGGTGAAAGGCGAGTTGCGAACGTTTGTGCGCGACACCTTTGCGCCGGAGAGGTTGAAGAAGCGAGGATTGTTCAACGCCGATTACGTCGAGCGGTTGTTGGACGAACACGAACGCGGAGTGGCCGATCATCGCAAGCTGATCTGGACGTTGCTGATGTTCGAGATGTGGCCGCTGGCCGCGAATTAGTGTAAAGTTCATCACTCATATGAAATCACCAGTGGATTACTGACTTATGATTGACCAGAAAGAACTCAGAGAATCAAGATCAACTCATCCGCAATTCGGCCCGCCGAAATCGGCCATCCGCGAATTCCTCGAACAGGCTTTGATCACGGTGATCATGGCTCTGTTCCTGATGACTTTTATCGCGCAGGCCGTGGCCGTGCCGACGGGTTCGATGCAGAACACGATCAACATCGGCGATCACCTGTTCGTCAACAAATTCATCTTCGGCAAACCGACGCCGGTTTTGGGCAAGCTGCTGCCGACGCGCGAGATCAAACGCGGCGACATCATCGTCTTCAAACTGCCGAGCGATCCGAAAGTCAATTACGTCAAACGCGTGATCGGGTTGCCCGGCGAGACGGTTCAGGTCAAAGGCCGCCGCGTAATCGTCAACGGCAAGGAACTGCCTGAAGAGCGCGCGCTCGTTCGATTGACCGGCCCCCAGGAACCGGAATTGCCTGTCGTCAAAGTCGAGCCGAAACCCGCGGGCGCCTGGTACCGCGTCTATTACGACGTCGAACGGTCGGACGAATTTGAGATCAATCATCGCGCGGCCTACGGCGTGAATGAACCAGTCAAGGTGCCCGACGGCCAGTATTTCGTGATGGGCGACAGCCGCGACAACAGCGAGGACAGCCGTTATTGGGGTTTCGTCCCGCGCGAAAACATCTTCGCGCGCGCGCTGTACGTGCATTTGTCCTTCGACCCGCGCGCCAAGGGCCTGATCAATAAACTCGCCAGCATCAGATGGAACCGGCTCGGAGCGGCGGTGAAGTAACGGCGCCAGCCCTCGATCCCTCGATCATTTTCTTGAGTAGGGCTGAGGCGCTGTGCTAATTTTTTCCCGTCTAGCGCGGCAAGGCGCCCCGCCGGAGAGTTTTTAATTAACTGTCGTCGTAGCCTTTTGTAACTCTGAAAAACCGGCACGAACCCCCTCGAAAGGAGGCGGCGTTATGACCACACAGAAAACCGGAAATTTTGCGTCAGGCTCAGGCGTTCGGATCCCTGACCATCAGTGGAACCTGCCAGTAACCTACACGCCTGACGGCTCACGGATGATGACATTAGGCGAGATTGCCGAAGGCGGCATCGCCATGCTTTCCCAACCGCAGATGACCATGGAGCAGCGCGCCGAATTGGTGGCGCGCCGCATCGAGATGCAGCCGGAATTCGAGATCGGTATGATCGGCGTCGGGGTCGTCGGCAAGGAACGCGCAATCGCCGAGGTCAAAGCCCAATCTCAGGTCGGGCGAGTGTTGATTGAAATCGAGCAACGGCTGCTGAATAAGCTGATGGAACAGATCGAACTTCTTCAACAGCGGAAAAAGGCGCCGGCGGGACAGTGAAAGACGAGCTAAAATCAGCCAAAGTCGGAAAACGTGAATACCGTCGCAAGCGCCTGGTGGAGATCGAGGTTTCGATTCTGGCCATTGATTCGAGCCACGATGCGATCACCCACGCCGCATTCGATTACCGCCAACAACATGTCTATCCTTACCTGGAATCGAAAGGCTTCAGCGTCATCAAATGCCAGGGAGCGTTGGCGCGGCGCTATTACGCCGCCGAAGCCGCGCGTCAGGACAACGTGGATTACCTGACAGGCGTCGGGCATGGTTTGGCCGACGCTTACACGGGCGACGAATATGATCCGGTGTTCCAAGTCGGCGATTACAGCCCGGAGGAAGTTGATGGGAAGATCGCTCACTTCCTGGCTTGCCATTCGGCGCTTGAACTGGGCGGCGACTTCGTCAAACACGGATGCCGCGCGTTTTTCGGCTACAGCGACACATTCACTTGCCATCTCGAAGACTCGGACGTGTTCTTCGATTGCGACTCTGAGGTTGACCGCGCCTTTGCTGACGGATTGACGGCGGAAGAGGTCTACACCAGAGTGAAGGCCAAATACGACCGCCACGTTGATGATCTCTATGGCGAAGGCAAATATCATCTGGCCGCCACGCTCTCCTTTAACGCCGACAGACTTTGCGCCCCATCCGTTGACGCGCGATGGGGCGATCCCAAAGCGAGATTGAATGACTCGACCTTGAAGCGAAAGAATCGCCGCAAACAGCCGAATCCTGAATCATCACGCCGGTAAGCTTTCGCTGTTTTGAGACTACGCCGTTGATCTGCTAATCTGCCCCTCCAACATTCAACAATTCCTGTTTGCGAATATGAAAAATATTTCCCTGGCTGTCATTGTCATTGCCATCGCATCCGCGCTTGCCGCCAGTTCCTGGCTTCCGCATGACAGCGACGCGCAGGCTTCTCAGCAAGACGACTCCAGATTGAAACGCGAACAGCTTTACCGTCTGAACAACATCGGCGCCGCGTTCATGGAGCAATACAAGCACGAAGACGCTGTAAAGCAGTTCAAACAGGCGCTCGAACGCGACGCGAACTTCGCCATGGCGCGCATCAATCTGGCGCTGGCGCATTTTTATTTGAACGACTCGCGCGCGGCGGTTGAAGAGGCGCGGGCCGCCGTCAAGCTCGCGCCCGACAGTCCGCACGCGCATTACGCGCTGGCCGCCGCGCTCAGAAATGAAAAGCTCTACGACGAATCGCTCGCCGAATTCAACAAAGTCCTCGCGATTGACTCGCGCGATTCAGCGACCAACATCCAGATCGGCCAGCTTCATTCGCAGAAACAGCAATACCCGCAGGCCATCGCCGCGTTCCAGCGCGCAATCGAATCGGAGCCTTTCAACGCCACCGCCGTCTACAGCCTCGCGCAGGCTCTGATCCGTTCGGGCCAGCAAGCCGAAGGCCAGAAGGCTCTCCAACGTTTTCAGCAACTGCGCGCTTCGGGCTACGCCACAACGCTCGGCAACGTTTACGGCGAAAAAGGCCGCTACGCCGAAGCCGTCGTCAGCACGGGCGCCGAGCCTGACCTGATTTCAAAAGAATCGCCGAACGTCCGCTTCGTCGAAGCCAACGCCGGCATCAACGTCAAAACCAGCGCGAAACCATTGACCAGCGCGCTCGGACGCAAGATCAACAAGGCCGAATTCAACGATCCACTCAACCGAGAACTGGTCAAACGCGAACTTGTCGCGCCATTCAGTTCCAGCGTCAATCTGGGCGATTTCGACGGCGACGGGCGACTCGATCTTTTCGTGTCGGGCGTTGATGAGGCAGGCAAGCCTTTCATCAAACTGCTTCACAATGATGGAGGCAAATTTTCAGACGTGACCGAGAAGTCGAAGCTAGCGGCCAGCAATCCGGCAAGCGGCGCGGTCTTCGGCGATTTCGACAACGACGGCAAGACCGACATTGCGATCTTCGGTTATCGAACTCTCGCGTTGTGGCGAAACAACGGCGACGGCAGTTTTGCCGACGTGACTGCGAAATCGGGCTTGCCAGCAAGCTACGCTTCGTGGGCGATGACCGCAGCCTGGGTTGACGCCGATCACGACGGCGACCTCGATCTCTTCATCGGCAATTTCGCCGACCTGTCGCAGTTCCCGAACAAAGACGCCGCCGTTTTCCCGGACGATTTCGCTGGCGAAGAAAATAGGCTTTATCGCAACAACGGCAATGGCAGCTTCACGGACATCACGGCGCAAACCGGCTTGGGCGGAGGAAAGAACAAGACCACGGCGATTGTCGCGACCGATTTCAACAACCAGCGCGACATTGATTTTCTGGTGGTCAATTACGGCTCGCCCGTCCAGCTTTTCAGCAATCAGCGCGACGGGTCGTTCAAGGAAGTTGCGGCGCAAGTCGGCGCCAACTTCTCCGGCAAAGCGCTGGGCGCGGGCGTGGGCGATTTGAACAAAGATAACTTCATTGACTTCTTCCTGCCGAATCCCGATGGGAAAGACGCGCTGTTTTTGAGCGATGGGCGCGGCGGCTTTGTGAAGAAAGAGATCGCGGGCAATGAAGTCAGCCTCGCCGCGCAATTCGCGGATTACGACAACGACGGATTGCTCGATCTGATTACGAAGACGGCGCGAGGCGCGATGTTGCGACGCGGGCTTGGCGGAGATTTGGCTGAATCGGCGTCTCAAATCTCAAATTTGAGATTTGAGACATCTCGCTCCTTCGCGCTCGGCGACATCAACGATGATGGCGGGATTGACCTGATTGCCGCAGGCTCCGGCGGAAATGTCGTCGCGCTACAGAGCGAAGGTTTCGGCAAAAATTTTGTTCGATTGGCGTTGACTGGTAAGACCAGCAACAATGGCGCAATCGGCGCGAAAGCCGAACTCCGCAGCGGCAGTTTGCGACAGAAGCTGGAAATTTACGCCTCGTCGCCAGCGCCCGCTCCGGCAAACTTGATTTACGGCCTGGGCTATCGCACGACGATTGACGCATTGCAGTTGCTCTGGCCTTCGGGTGTTCTGCAATCCGAACTGAGCGTCAAGCCTTCGGCGACGAACACGTTTGAAGAACTCGACCGCAAAGGCACTTCGTGTCCGATTCTGTACGCGTGGAACGGGAGCCGTTACGAATTCGTCACCGACTTTCTGGGCGGCTCAGCCATCGGCGCGCGCGAACCGGGCGACACGTGGAGCTATCCCGACAGCGACGAATACATCCGCGTCACCGGCGATCAGTTGAAAGAGCGCGACGGCGTTTATTCGATTCGGATGAACAACCAGCTCGAGGAGGTGATCTACTTCGACGCTGTGAAACTGTTGGCCGTTGATCATCCGGCGGACGTTGAAATTTATCCGAACGAGCGGTTGATGCCCGCGCCGCCTTATCCTGAATTCAAAATCTACGCGACACGAAACGCTCATCCTCTGATCAAAGCGACTGACGACAAAGGCGCCGACATTCTGTCGTTGATCAAAGATGTTGACCGTCGCTATCCCGAAGATTTCGAGAAGCTGAAGTTCAAAGGCTACGCGCGCGAGCATGCGATCACGCTCGACCTCGGCAACGTCAAAAACGCGAAGCAAGTTTTGCTGTTGATGACCGCGTGGATTGATTACGCCGATTCAACATCGAATATGGCTGCGACGCAGGCTGGCGTCACGCTCACGCCGCCTTACGTTCAAGTCAAAAACGCGACCGGCGAGTGGCAGACGGTGATCGCGCAAATGGGTTTTCCCGCCGGATTGCCGAAGACGATGACGGTTGATTTGACTGGCAAATTCCTCTGCGCCGATTCGCAGGTGCGGATCGTGACCAGCATGCGAATTTACTGGGATCAGATTCTGGTTGATGTTTCGGGCGGAGATTTTCCGACGCGCGTGACGAAGCTCGACCCGATGCGCGCTGACCTGCGCTGGCGCGGCTTCCCGCGCGAATATTCGCCCGATGGCCACAAGCCGCTGATTTACGATTACAGCGTGATTGAACCGTCGGCGCCGTGGAAAGCGCATCTGGGCAATTACACGCGCTTCGGCGACGTGCGCGAATTGCTGCTCGCGCCCGACGACATGTTCGTCATCACGCGCAACGGCGACGAGATGCAGATTGATTTCGACGCGCGCCGCTTGCCCGCTTTGCCAAACGGATGGAAGCGCACGTTTCTGGTTTACGCCAACGGCTTCGGCAAAGATATGGATATAAATTCAGCTCGCCCGGAAACCATCGGCGAATTGCCGTTTCACGGAATGAAGAGCTACCCGCACGCGGCTACGGATCGTTACCCGATGACGAAGCGGCGCCGGGAATATCTGCGACGCTACAACACGCGCCCGGTCGGCGAACAGACGCAGGCGTTTTGGCGAGGTGTGAAGTGAAGCGGAAGAGCGAGAGAGTGGGAGAGCGGGAGAAAGAAAGCTCTGCGTTTCCTCTGCGTTTTCTCTGCGCCTTTGCGGCGCCACACGCCATTTCGATTCGCGTGTTAATTGCTTCGCTGTTTGCATTGATGCCGCTTCCTGCGTTCCACGCGCAAGCCCCATCCGGCAAATCCAAGTTCATTCAGTGTGCGCCCAGTTCGCCTGTAGTGATCAACCACTGGCAGGGCGAATACTTCAACAACCGCGACCTCAGCGGATTGCCGACGATGGTGCGCGACGACGGCGAGGGCGCGCTAGATTTTGACTGGGGATTGAAAAGCCCGGACGCCGGTTGCGGCGTCCGTCAGGATGATTTTTCGGTTCGATGGACGCGCGTCGCTCCGTTCGGCGATGGCGCTTACCGATTCACAATCGCAGCCGATGACGGCGTGCGGCTTTACATTGATGGGAAAAGGCGGCTGGATCAATGGCGCGATCAGATGGCGTCGCACACTCTCGACGCGGTGATGACGGCGGGCAATCACGAGATCACGCTGGAATATTACGAGGGCGCTGGCAGCGCAGCCGTGAAGCTCCGATGGGAGCGCCATCCGTGCTTCGCCAACGTCCCGCCCGACCACTGGCGCGGCGAATACTTCGACAACCCGAACCTGACAGGCCAACCGAAGATGACGCGCGACGATGGTGAGAACGCGCTCGATTTTGACTTCGGATTGAAAAGCCCCGGCGAAAGCTGCCAGATTCCCGCCGATGATTTTTCAGCGCGATGGACTCGCACGGCGCCGATGGCTGCTGGGACTTACCGCTTCACCGTCACAGCCGATGACGGAGCGCGATTGTTCATTGACGGCAAAAAGCAGATTGACGAGTGGCGGAATCAAGCGCCCGCGACGTTCGTGGCCGATGTCGCATTGACTGCGGGCAATCATCGAATTGTCGTCGAGTATTACGATCACACGGGGGGCGCGGTGGCCAAAGTTGATTGGCAATTGATCGCGCGCGCGCCTGCGCTGAGGCAGCGCCCCGGCAAGTGATATTTATTCTGGCAATGCAAATGAGCCGAGCGTAAGATGAATGGCGCGTTGAAAAATCCAGGAGGCGCGAATGAGGCACGAGAATTTGCGGGAGATTCTGAACGAATTACGCGGGCGACTCATTGAACATTACGGCGACCGTCTGGTTGATGTTGTGCTCTTTGGCTCGCAAGCGCGCGGAGACGCCACGCCCGGCTCTGACATAGATGTAATGGTGGTGTTGAAAGGAGACGTTTATCCAGGCGAAGAGATCGAACGAACGGGAGATTTCGTCGCGGCGCTGTCGCTCAAATACGACGTGTTGATCTCAATCGTTTTCAGATCGGAAGAGACTTTTTGTCACTCGGAAAGCCCCTTGCTGATCAACGTTCGCAGAGAGGGGGTTCAAATATGACGAAGGTCCAGGAAGAGATGATGAAAAAAGCATACGAAAGCCTCAACGCGTCCAGACATCTTGCAGCCGGAAAATATTACGACTTCGCTATTGCGAGGGCCTACTACACAATGTTTTATGTCGCGCAGGCTTTCCTCATCGGCCAGGGGCTGACTTTTTCAAAACACTGATCGTTGCTCTCCGCCGTCGGCCAGCATTTAGTCAAGCCAGGCGTTATCCCCGCTCACCTTCATCGCAACCTGATTGCGGCTTACAACGCCAGAATCGAAGGCGATTACGAACCCGGCGGCAAATTCACTGAGCAGGACGCCGCTCTTCGAATTGCGCAAGCCGAAGAGTTCATCACGGTCGCGGAAGAAAAACTCGGCCCGCTGCCATCAGCCGCGATTGAAACTGACGCCAATTAGCCCTGAGTTGGCTGGCAATTCCTCTGGCCTTACCCAATTCACTGGCCAATCGTCAAAATCAGCGACAGCAGCGCCATTCACCAGCAACGTGTAAAGATGTTCATCGGGAAAGTCATTGAGACGAAGCAGGCGTTGCTCGTCTTCGATCTCGGCGCGGTAGGGATTTTCGGGATCGGAATTACTCTCCCAAATGACGCTCACATCAAGGTTCTCCACGTTGGTCACGATCAGCCCTCGATTCACCACGATCATGCGGCAATCTCTGTTTCCTCAGCCGATGGCGGTGTTTCTTCAGATAATTTCTGTTGAAGCCAGAGATTGACCAGCGTCTCGACTGTCACGCCGCGCCGCTCGGCCTGCTCGTCAAGCGCGGCCAGCAACTCGGCCTCAATCGCAACCGCGCCAGAAACAGTCATCTCGACATCCGGCAGCGTTGGATCGTCATAGTCTGTAAAGTCGTGCGTGTCCCAAAACTCGCCGATCTGCTCATAGGTCTCTGCTTGTGAAATACTGCTCCGGTTATTTGCGGCCATAAGTTTTCCGTTCTTTCGCGCTCATCTCTCGCGCTGATGATAATGGCTGTGTGGTTTTCGGGTTTGTAGACGAAAAAGACCGCCAAATAACTTCCACCATAAGTTTGCCCGAAGGCGCCCGAAAGACAGACGAGCACGAAGTCTGATTGTTTGAGAGCCTTTTTGATGACCGGTTCCCACTTCATGCCGGGGACGATGTGCTCGCGGTCGAGCCAGGGCTGAAATCCGGCGTCGGCCAGATGCTGATAAAGTTGTTTGACGCCCGCTTCGTCTTCGCGAGCGTAGCTGATGAAGATGCGAACCTCGTCCATTCTTGTCGCTCAGTTTCGGGTGAAATGCTGCGTAGAGGCTGACGCGCGAGATGGGATTGTATTTGCGAGCGGCGGATTTGCAAAACGGTACGGTACAGGGAGCGGTAGCGACCTGGTTGCTTCAGAAGTGACTACTCGCGGAGGAACCAGGTCGCTACCGCTCCCTGTACCGTACCAACTGCTTGATCTCGCCGACTAGAAACAACGATCCGCAAACGCAAATCAATCCGTGTTGAGGCGTGATCCGCAACGCCTCATCCAAAGCTTCGCTGACGTTCTCAATGCGGATCACATCGCGATGCGTCGTCTCCGCAATGGCTCTCGGATCGGCGGCGCGTGGACTGGCGATTCTGGTCGCAATGACTTGTCGCGCGGCGGGAAAAAGAATCCCGCTCATTTCGCTGATCGCCTTATCAGCCATCGCTCCGAAAATGATTGTGATCGGGACGGAGGAGAAATGCTCGTCCAGAAAATCCCGTAACACGCGAGCGCCGGCTTCGTTATGCGCTCCGTCCAGAAGCAACGGCGCTTGTGACGGCGACACGCGAACCATCTCCAATCGGCCCGGCCATTCAGCTTTGCTCAATCCTTCGGTGATCACTGGCGATGGAATGTCGAATCCCGCGTCCTGCAACTGCTCGGCGATGTGGATTGCGGTCAGCGCGTTTGTGATTTGATGTTTGCCGCGCAGATTCAATCGCGCGGCGTATTCGTCGCGCAGCGCACGATAACGAAAGCTGTATCGCCCGATGTCTTCGGCTCCGTTCGCGGCTTCGACATCGAATGGGCGCGAGGTTTCGATCATCGGCGCGTTCAACTCTTCGCATCGCGCGATGATCGCTTTCATCGCTTCGTCGTGTTGCGGCGCGATGACGACCGGGACGCCGGGTTTGACGATGCCCGCTTTTTCGCCAGCGATGCTCGATAACGTGTCGCCGAGATATTGCTGGTGGTCGTAGCCGACGGGCGTGATTGCGGTCACAACCGGCTCGCAGATGTTCGTCGCGTCCAGCCGCCCGCCAAGCCCGACTTCCAGAACCGCGAGATCAACCTGCTTTTCGGCGAAATAAAGAAACCCGATCATCGTCACCTGCTCGAAGAAAGTCGGCGGCGCCGGCAACACGCCTTCTGCGACCAGCCGTTCGCCAGTCGCGCGAACCTCCGTCGCCAGCCGCGCGAAATCTTCCGGCGTGATTTCTTCCTGGCCAACACGAATGCGCTCCGTGATCGAGATCAAATGTGGAGACGTGTAGAGGCCCGCGCGCAAACCGGCTGCGCGCAGGATGCTTGCGGTCATCGCCGCCGTCGAGCCTTTGCCGTTGGTTCCAGCGATGTGGATCGCGGGAAATTTCTTTTGCGGATCATCCAGGGCGCGGGCAAGCGCGTGGATGCTGTCGAGTCCAAGCTTCATCGCCAGCGCCTCATTGCCCAGGCTGTAGAGATATTTGATCGCTTCCTCAATATTCATCATTGTCACACTCTCTCGGCGTTGAAGCCGAATCCAGGAATTCGTACTCAATACGGATTTTCGGAATTGAATCGTTACGCGAATCGGACTTGCAGGCTGAGAGCCTCGCCGCTCTTTCTCGACGCTTGAATCGTCGTACAAATTCCCGTCGTCCTCTCAGCTTGCGTTTCACCGGCGATCACGCTGCCTACAAGTCTGTGTAATTCTCCGCCGGTTTTCAAAGCCTCAAGGCGCGATTCAAGAGATTCCACATCGCCGCCTGGCCTTTCTCTCCCGGTTCCCTCGTTGATGGCATGTCGCTTGCGCAGATCAATGCTGTTTCCGGCGTCAGGCGTTTGGATGCGCATACACGCCGCCGCTTATCGGCTTCGTCGCGCGCCAGCCTGCCGGCGCTCGCTTCCAATTTCTTACCAACTCACAGGAGGGAACCATGCGTTTGTCGCACGAACACATACTTCGCAGAAACACCGGCAGTTTCGCCATCGCGGCGCTGCTGATCTTTGCGCTCGCCCACGCGACCGCGCTGGCCCAGACCGGCGCAGCCGTCGTGCGCGGGACGGTGGCCGATCAACAGGGCAAGGCCATCTCCGGCGCGACCGTCACGTTGACCAGCGCCGAGAAGAGCCTGAGCCGCACACAGGTCACAAACGAAGAAGGCATTTACGTTTTCACTTCGCTCGCGCCCGGCAGTTACCGCATCGAGATCGAAGCCGCCGGCTTCAAGAAGACTTCGGTCAGCAACGTCACCGCGCAAGTTGACACCCAACGCAGCGTTGACATCCAGTTGGAAGTCGGCGCCGTGACCGAAGTGGCGAACATCACCGCCGCCGCCGAAGCGCCGATCAACACTACCGACGCCACGCTCGGCAACAACTTTGAATCGCGCCGGATCGAGAATCTGCCACTCAACGCGCGCAACATCGTCGGGCTGCTCTCGCTGCAACCCGGCGTGACGCGGCTGGGCGAGGTCAATGGCGGACGGCGCGATCAGGCCAACATCACGCTCGACGGCGTTGACGCCAACGAGCAGCAGACCGGTCTGGACGTGGTCGCCGCATCGGTCAACGCCAACGAGAACGACGCCAACAAGGTGCGCGAGGCCTTCGCGAGCGTCTTGCGCATCAACCCCGACGCCGTGCAGGAATTCCGCGTCATCACTTCAGGCGTCGGCGCCGGCCAGGGACGCTCTTCCGGCGCGCAGGTTTCGCTGGTCATCAAATCGGGAACGAATCAGTTCCACGGCTCGCTTTACGAATTTCATCGCAACACGATCACCACGGCCAACGATTGGTTCAACAACGCTAACGGCCGCTATGTGGCTACCGACGGTCCGGTGTTGCGCGGTCAGGCCAAAGCCGGCGACGAGCGGAACCCGCGTCCAAAGCTGATCCGCAACATCTTCGGCGGCTCGATTGGCGGCCCCATTGTCAAAGACCGCGCGTTTTTCTTCTACAGCTTCGAGGGGCGGCGCGACGCGGCTGAGCAATCAATCCTGCAAACCGTGCCGACCGAGACGCTGCGCCAGGGCACGGTGCGTTATCTGAACACATCGGGCAATGTCGTCACGCTGACTCCGGCTGACATCCTGCGGCTTTATCCGGCTACGGGCGGCGTCAATCAAGCCGGTCTGGCCATCCTGCAAGGCGCGCCGCTGCCGAACACGACCGAAGTCGGCGATGGGCTAAACATCTCCGGCTATCGCTTCAACGCGCCGATCTCCACAAAGCTGGGCGCGCATATCGCCCGCTTCGATTTCAAACTCTCGGACAAGCATTCGTTCTTCGCCCGCGGCAATTACCAGAACGACCTCTTCGGAACGGCGCCGCAATTCCCGACCACGCCGTCGCCCGATCTGTGGGTACACCCGAAAGGCTTCGTCGCCGGACACGATTGGACGATCAGCTCCAACCTGGTCAACAACGCGCGCGCCGGTTTGACGCGGCAGAACTTCTCGCAGCAGGGCGATTCAAGCGCCAATCTGGTCAACTTCCGTTTCGTTTACCAACCGTTCATCTACCAGCGCGCGCTCAACCGCGCCACGCCGGTCTGGAACTTCACCGACGACCTTTCGTGGGTGAAGAACACGCACACCGCGCAATTCGGCGCGAACATCCGCCTGGTGCGCAACC
>JAJVID010000096.1:0-2156 GCA_022072205.1 Acidobacteriota bacterium | reverse complement strand
CAACCGTTCATCTACCAGCGCGCGCTCAACCGCGCCACGCCGGTCTGGAACTTCACCGACGACCTTTCGTGGGTGAAGAACACGCACACCGCGCAATTCGGCGCGAACATCCGCCTGGTGCGCAACCACCGCGAGTCGTTCGCCAACTCCTACGACACGGCGGTCATCAACCCGTCGGCCTTCATTACCTCAGGCTCGACGCTCAACGCGCCGCTGACCGATCTGGCGCAAGGCGCCTTGCTCAACACGCGCGCGGCGGTGGCCGCTGTGTTGGGCCGCGTGTCGCAATACACGGCCAACGTCCTGTTCGACGCCGATGGCAAGCCGTTGCCGGCGGGCGCTGGTTCGCGGCGATCGCTGGCGACCGAAGAGTACGAGTTTTACGGGCAGGATGTCTGGAAGATCAAACCGAATCTGACGCTGGTTTACGGCCTGCGTTGGAGCACAGCCACGCCGGTTTATGAGCAGAACGGATTCCAGATTTCGCCGACCGTCAGTTTGGGCGAATTCTTCGAGCGGCGCGTCGCGGGCGCGAAGGCGGGGCAGCCGGTGCGCGATCTGATCACGCTCGACCGTTCGGGCAAGGCCAACGGCCGTCCCGGCTATTACGATCAGGACTGGAACAATTTCGGGCCGAACGTTTCGGTCGCGTGGTCGCCTGATTTCGGCGACAACTGGTTCGGTCGCTTGATCGGGCGCGAGAACAAATCGGTCATTCGCGGCGGATTCCGCATGCTCTACGACCGCGTTGGCAGCGCGCTCGCTGTCAATTTCGATCTCAACAGCCTGCTCGGCTTCAACGCCGGCGCAACCGCCGCTTTCAATTTGTGCAACCAGACCGACAAACTCTGCCCGCGTTTGACGGGATTGACGCCGGACGTGCGCGGCTATCCGAACATCACCGTGCCCGCCTCGCTCAACTTCCCGCTCACGCATCCGACGGCGGGCGGGCGCGGGCGTCTGGACACGACCATTGACGGCGCGTTGACCACGCCACGGCAATACACCTGGAATTTCTCGTACGGACGTGAACTGCCGCGCGGCTTCGCGTTCGAGGCGAGCTACATCGGGCGCGCGGGCCGCGACCTGCTCAACGTGCGCGACATCATGCACCTGAACAATCTGGTGGATACGAAGTCGGGCGTTGATTGGTACACCGCCGCCGGGATGCTGGCCGACCTGCGCGAGAAGGACACGCCGATCTCCAGCGTTCAACCGATTCCGTATTTTCAAAATCTCTTCCCCGGTCTGGCGGGCGGCGGGCTGTCGGCGACGCAGGCCGTCTATCAACTCGTGGCGCGCGTCAATGGCGGCGAGAATATTACCGACTGGACGGCGATTCAGGACATCTTGAACGATGAATCCATCCTGGGGCCGGGCGCTTTCTATCATCCGCAATACGCGGCGCTCTCGACCTGGTCTTCCATCGGCTCGTCCGATTACCACGGCGCGACCGTCACGTTGCGCCACCGCTTCAAGAACGACCTGGCTTTCGATCTGAACTACACCTTCTCCAAATCGTTCGACGACGGCTCGGCGCTCGAAGCGCAAAATCCGTCGTCGAACTTCATCCGCAATCCGCTCGACTTGAGAGCGGCGCGCGCCGTGTCGAATTTCGACGTGCGCCATAACTTCAACGCCAACTGGCTGGCCGCGCTTCCGTTCGGGCGCGACAAATGGCTGTTCGGCAAATCCAACCGCGCGCTCGACGCGATCATCGGCGGGTGGCAGTTGACGGGCGTCGTGCGGCTGCACAGCGGCTTGCCAATCGCCAACGGCCAGGGCGGCCCCTTCGAGTCAGGCACGTGGGCGACCAATTGGCAGTTGGGGAGCAACCTCGTGCGGTTGCGCGACGTGAAGTCGGACAACGTGGCCAACGTCGCCGACCCGACGGGACGCAATCAGGGACTGCGTCCGAACATCTTCGCCGATCCGACGGCGGCCTACCGTTCGTTCCGCAGCCCGCGCGCGGGCGAAGTGGGCGACCGCAACATCCTGCGCCTGCCGCGTTATTTCGTGATGGACGCCGGATTGAGCAAAACCTTCAAGATGCCTTACGCCGAGTCGCACGCGTTGCAATTCCGCTGGGAGGTCTTCAACGTCACGAACACACAACCCTTCGGCGTGATCTTCTCGATGGGCGCCGCCCAGGACCC